>PBET01000021.1 GCA_002719815.1 Methanobacteriota archaeon
TGGCACTTGTTCAATGGCCACATTGGCCATAATCTTCAAGCGCTCTTCTGCGAGTTCAGCGTCTGCGTCCCGGTCGTTCCCTGCACTGCCAAATGGCCATGCCATGGTACAACCTCCTGCGTGTGACCTGCACTAGGCAGATCAATACGCAGGCAGACTCAGACCACCACTGCTCCAGCAGTTTCGTCGTTGACCTTGAGAACGTCGTAGGTTGTTCCACCGCCAACAACGTGGAGGTAGAGGGTTGCCTTGACATTGTTCGTAAACAGTGCATTTGGACCGCAATCCCCAGCACCATCATCAGCGCTAAGAGTGGTCCGATATCCAACACCGGCAGCAGCGGTGTTTACCGCTGCAGCACCAGAGAGTGGGTCAATCGCCGAATCGCCGAAATCACCGGCAATTCGATCCATTCCTGCAGCACCATCGTCACAGAAAATCTGGAAGAGGATGTCTGTATCTGCTGTATCATCGGAACCAGCAGCCAAACGGAAGTAGACCTCATAACTGGAATCGTCCGCAACAAAGACGTTGAGGACTTGGACCTTACCTGACATTTCGTCAGTGGTGTCGTCACCAGTGGATTGAGCGTTCTGTTGGAGCTTCTCTGCTGTCTGAATGATGACAGCAGCAGCTACCGCAGCAACAAGAATCAGTGCAATGAATACAATCATAGCACCGATACCAATTGCAGCCAAGTTATCGTTTTTCATGTTCTTTTCTTGTGTGTTCTTCATTTTAATCACCTCAGACTACAACGTCTCCTACTGCAGGAGCGCTACCATATTGGAGTTCTTCGTATGTGGAACCGCCGCCAATAACAGAGATGACAAGGATGTGATCTGTGTTAGCAGTTGGTCCACAGGTTGGGACATCGATGACAACGACATAGGTCGTTCCAGGGTTGAGCGTAATTGCAACTCCACCTTCACCATCGCCATCGTGCAGCGTTGCACCACTGAAATCGCCATCATCAAATGCGGCACTGCCTGCACCGTCATCACAGATAACGGTGTAAGCGAGGTCATCACCTTGGATTGGTTCTGAACCTGGTGCCAACTCGAAGGTTGAGAAGAGTTCTTCTGCACCTCCGGTCATGTCATCGATAACAGTTGAGAGCAGAATGACCTTCGTGGACATTTGCTCTTGGGTGTCGTCACCGCTGGCTTGTGCGTTCTGTTGCAGCTTTTCTGCGGTCTGAATGATGACCGCTGCCGCTACTGCCGCAACCAAGATCAATGCAATGAATACAATCATTGCACCAATACCGATTGCAGCAAGTTCGTCTTGCTTCGTTTCTTTTTCGGTTTTCATTTTTTTCACCTTTTTACTCGTCCTCCCTCATCCGAGGGTGGAATTGGATGTGGGTCAAAGAGCACCTCCATGACCCAAGTCAATTCGAAGTGGAATTCGAATCACTGCTACTTCATCAGGCGTAAGCCTGCTGATGAATGGTATTTTGTCTGCTGTGAAGCCAGGAGGCATCCACGGTTGAATAAGAACGTCGACGAGCGGTTCCATGGAACGGTTTTGTGCACGAACTGTTACAGTCACGTTACCATTTCTCATTTCGTACCCAGTCGCAATTGAAAGTTTTCGAGAAAGTGGAATTTCATCTGCTCCATGACGTCGATCTGCATGAATCTCAAATCGAACAGGCAGGTTGCCTCCTGGACCGATGACTGGCACATCGATGTACGACGGCTTTGCGCTCCATCCTTCTGGGACAGGAGGTGCAAGTCGCATCATTGGAAGAGGTATATCACCGTCATTGATAATGCGAACAAGGAGAATACCTGTTTCACCACCAGCAGGCCATCGGGTATCAACAGAGAGCCAGAAATGACGGAACAAGAATGGATTGAGTGTTGAGGAATTACCGCCAATGAGATCGTCGACAAGGTACTCAACCTCGGTTGCAGCATAACCAACATCACCAATTTCAGCTGCGCCTGTTGCATTACGGAGTCGGCGAAGAACGTTCTCAACCTCTTCTTCAGCGAGTGCTTTTTCTCGCAACAAACGGTGCAACATGGCAATGCTTCGTCGCAGATAAAGAACATCTTCCTCGAGGACGTTGAGTGCCTTTTCAGCACGGCGTACGCTCTTTCGAGCACGACGCAAACGATGTGTTTCAAGGAAGGTTTTCGCTTGGAGTAAATCGAGTTCAGTCGTTGCAAGAGAATTGACTTCATCACTGACAACATTCTGAACCAGGGATTCGAGTTCTCGGCTTGCCTGCATCAAGCGTTGTGCGCTTTCATTGGAGGCTGCGATTGCTGCTTGAGCGTCTGAAAGATCGCCATCACCCAATTCTGAGTCCATGATGAAATCATCCTGCTCAGCCTTGCTCTTCGCCATTTGACATCACCTCCTCATTTGAATCCGAACCGTTTTGGCCGTCGGAACTGGCCACAGATTGTGGTGCCTCGAGGATAGCTGAGAGGTCCAAGCCGTCCATTGCAAGATCGTTGAGAAGACGTGCTGGATCGCCAAGGTCTCGTTCGATTCGAGTAGCCTTGACCTCAATATCTGTGAGTTTACCGTAAAGCGTTCCGTAGATTTTGTTGGCTCGACGGAGGATGAACCACACGACGATGGTCGAGAAGAGGATGTAGCCTACCAGAGAGATAAGATTCGCTTCATCTGGCGTCATCTGTGGAGGCAGGCCGAGCACAACACCAACAAAGCCAAAGAGCGGAAGGCTGAGAATAATCGTTAATTGTCGACGGGAGTCCGTCAGTGCTTGGAAGTGATCTGCATAGATTGTAGAAATACCCTTTCGTGCTCGTTGATAATCCTCGTGAATGTATCTGAATTCTTCACTGCTACGCCAGGCCATTCGCCAGACCCAAAGTGCAGCGAGCACAATGGCCATTGGACCCCACCAAATCGCATCATAAAGATGGAATAAGAATCCGAGCATGATAATACCCGAATAGACTGCACCGAGGCGGTACTTCTCGTTTTGATTGGTTAATCCGAGCAAACCAATGGTGATGATGAGTGCAATCCCAAATCCTGCAAAGGATGTCAATGTCGATGGTGCGCTCGAGTCAACCTTCTGTTTGAATTCGAGTTCATCGTTCTCAACGATGTTGTTCAACGCATAATCCGAGGTAATACGTACGACACAATTCGCATCCTCACTTTGTTCCCACCAATCCAGCGTTTCTCCAGTTACTTTCCAGCGAAGGGTTTCGGCCTCCCCTTCGTAAAGGAACGGAACGAAGTTTGGCTTGTCTTCAATAACGAGACCATCACAAACCAATTCGGAATCGATTCCAAGAGCGAGTGCAGTACCTTCATTCTTCAAATCGAACTCAAGATATGCAGTTTCACCCTCCATAATCTGATCCAGTTCATTGCCTTCTGCATCAACGATTCGTTGTGAATCCCCGTCGATCATTGGATCAGCGTAAGCGTTCAAAGCGAAGCGGAAGACCTCTTCAGTTACAGGTTCGCTTGGGTCAGGGTGATGTAGACGAATCGTGATGTCGTATCCATCGCCTGGAAGGATATTCGGACGGTCTGGAACCTTAACACTGAAGATGAGATTGGGAGATTGGACGTATGCAGGTCGCTCTGGCAATTGAATTAACTCGCTACCAGGCACACATGGCGCAGAGAGATTAATGAAGTGAACACTTTCTTCACCCTCAAGATTTGTAAGCGATATATTCCAAACGAAATCTTCCTCATCAAGGTCGAGTTCATCCAGATCCAAAATACGTTCAATACCACAGAACTCAATTAGATATCCGACGGGTGCATCGTTGAGGTACGGAATGTGAGAGTACTCGACTTCAACAGAAATCGGATCATCATTTGCGGGCGCCTCGAGTTTGTCAGCATAACCGATGTCAAAGAGGCGCTTCATCTTCAGAGATGTCGTTAATTCACCACTGCCATCAACCTCCACATCGGTTGGGACAAGTGTCACGCGCAAATCAGCCGCAGTTGTAAGCGATGTACTGCTACTGCCAGCTGCATTCTTGTCGATACTAATGACCAAATTCACTTTTTGATTCATTGGGAGATAGAGCTGGGTTTCTGAATCGTCAAGGTTGACCACCCAGTCATCGCTTGCTGTTGTAAGGCCAGGTGCACGAACCTCATAGCCAACATCAACCCAAACATCCTTGTTCCCGGTGTTGGTGATGGTTGCTTGCAAAATGCGATTGTATCCTTCGTGGAAGAAGTATTCATTCTCCCATCCCTCGACCGTGTAGGTGAATACTGGTGCAACAAGTAACTGAACCTTCCTAAGAACGTAAACTTCGTCCGTTTCAGGGTTGTATACAGTTAGGTTTGCATCGTGAATCGCACCATTGAGGAGGTTATCGCTGCCATCGAGAGCAGGAATCTCCACATCAAATGAACCATTGCTGATCGCATCGATTGGCACAGTAAACGACTGAACTGTCGGTGTTGTCGACCAACCACCATCAACGGTGATGTTGATGTTGACCGTTTCAACAAGATTACCAGTGTTTTCCAGACTGAATGGGATCGTCAGGGTCGTTCCGGGAATCGCTGCGAGCGTTTCAGGGGCTGTTAATTGAACATCATGGATCTCGGAAAGGTTGGCTACGATGTTGGCTTTTAGTTCGACCAAATCGCCGTTTTCATCAATCATCGATACGGTAAGAATGGCCATGTAGAATTCATCAGCGCTCGCATCCGGTGAAGGAATGATGTTTACACGAACGGACGATTCGTAACCCGCAGCAATGACAACGCTGGATTCGGTGTCCAGTTCAAAGGAAACATCGTCGTACCCTCCATCATCCAACGAGAGTGAAAAGGTCGTCGGTGCGTTTCCTGTGTTTTCGATGTTAACAAACGCAGAAAGTTGCTCATATGGAGAGATATCGATCGATTGATTCGTTGGCGATAACGCAGCGTTGATGCTCTCTCCAACGCGGATGTCCATCGTCTGTTCTCCAATGTAGGCGCCCGTATCGAGATCGTAGTAACGAACGGTAAGTGGTTGGAGAAGTCCTGACGGTGCAAGTGGATCGGTCTTGACAGTTAACGTTACGAGCGAAAGATGCACACCACTCGACGCAGGATAATCCTCGAAATCACTTGCGAGGTCAATGATTGTATTATCTGAACTCGAAGTGGTTAGATTTGCGTACCAGCCAGATGGTAAATTCTCGACGATTTCGAGACGGTAGGAGGAACGGTCATTGCCGGTGTTGCCGAACGTGAACATAAAGTCCGTATCGACGCCAACGTTTGCATCCAACGGGCCTGTTTCTGTAATCTCTCCATTGACAACCTTCGGTACAACGATGGAAAGGTTCTGTTGAATGACTGGCGCATAAACTGCGGAAGCTGTGTGAATACCTCCAAGTGTTGGTGTCGTTGTGACTGGAATCTTGACCGTTCCTGCGAGCGGAAGTTGCCCTGTACGGCTCTGAACACCAAGCGAGGCCGCAAAGGTCTCACCGAGTGTCAGGCCATTGGTTTGGCCTGGTGTGATGGAAGCGTTCCAACGATCTGCTTCATTGAAACCTCCTGATGTAAGCGCCTCAAAAGAGATGTCTCCGACAGTAATGTTTGCATCGATTGTTTCAGCAAGATCCGAGACAAGGTTATGTCGAACTTGCACTTCAAGTGCTAGAATTTCATTAACGCCGATGGTTGAGCCAGCATTCATGACGTCGTTCTCAGACAACACAATCGTGTCAACAGGGAGACCTGGATCAACAACAATGGCAGGCCGAACTTCAATTTGACCTGAATCGGATGTTGGAATGCTCCCGACATCTGCTTGTGCGATGATAAACGCGCTCAGACTGTCGCCCGCTCTGTTGTGTTCAGCTGGTACGAGTGGCAATTGTATTGGCGGTACATCCACGTGAATGAAGCCAGACACAGTCTGGCCAACCTGTAACTCGCCAGTGTTCTCGATGGAGATACTATGATTCCAGTTCATTGCATTCATCGAAAGGCCAGGTACAAGATTGAACGATGCGGGAGCGTTTCCGGTGTTGGTGACATTGAAGGCAATTGAGTCGCTTTGCCCAGGCAGAACGTAGGTTGTATCGTTGGAAATATCGACGGTGACTTCGAGGAATTCACCAGCCATGACACGCGTGGTATCAGACAAACTGTATCCACTTCCAGCAGAAGTTATCGAGAGCGAAACGATGTCAATATCCGACAATGCAGCATTTTGAGGCACATCGACAACAACACCGAGCGTTGTTGTGGCGCCAGCAACAAGGAAATTCGTCACAGTTCCGTCCAAGGACGTATCTGCCCAGCCTAAACTGCTGCTCACACTGATATCGAAACTATCGGTTTCCGAGCCCGTGTTTTTGATGATGTAGTAGAGTGTTGTTGAGTCACCTGGGGCCGTGGTTCGATCGGAAGGCCCCACCATTTCAGAAATGTAATTACTGAAAATGACATCGAATTCGGTGTGCGTGAAGGATTGATGACCTGCTGAGCCGTTGACCCACACGAGCACGGAAACATTCCATAATCCAGTGAGAGCGGTCGCTGAAAAACCAGCGCTGAGGACCTCACCTGCAGATGGTGAATAGATTGATCCCGGTTCGACTGTTTCTGTGTTTGATGCTTGCCAGTACTCAATTGTTGTTGCCGTTGAGGCATTGAAGAGAACGAGCCCCATAACTGCTGAGGCCTGCATGACACCGTCGTTGCGAATTGTTGCGTTGAACGTGTGTGACTGCCGGTCAAGGAACACATGGGTGTTGCCTGGGGCAGGTGAAGGAAACTCATCGCTAATGATTGTCATTTCTCTGAGATAGTCGACATCAAAATCACGACGGTATTCATTGTTGACAGGGTTACCATCGTTCGCACCAGAGACACGAGCGAACAACGTTTGCTGAGGACCAGTCGTTGCATCCCAACTGAGAAGGAATGTGGTTGTTCCCGAACTTGCAGGCATTGTTCCAAGATCGACGGTATCAACAATCTGCTCCGCAGCGGATGGCGAACCTTTGTGGACAAGTGATAAGAACGCATTGCCAGAGGATGTACCAACGTTTGAAACGTCAACGCGGACGATGTGCGTATCTGGAGCAAGCACAAGACCGCTGCTCGTGAATACCGAGCCCGCTCCATCGAATTGCATGTTTGTGACTGCGAAATCAGGCCCTGCACGCCCACTTGTCGTTGATGCATCTGCAAATGGCAGAGCTAAGTGGCCGACCAGAAGCATAACAAGCAAGAGAGGAAGGGTCTTTTGCTTAAACATCAGCACTACCTCCCGCTTTCTCGAATCGTTGAATGGTGACGGATTTACCTTGCGATTTCCAAATTTCAAGAAGTTGTGTTAACAAACGGTCGTGTTCTTCGTCTGAGATACCCAGGCGCCTTCGCTCTTCCCACAACAACAACTGTTCAGTACGGGTCAGCAGGGCGTCCCGGAGGTAAAGCTCGAGCGTTCGGCGATAAGCGTCGCGGTCCGAAACGGCATAGACGATGGAGTTGCCCGGCAACTGATCGGCTCGGTTTTGGATGAAGTTGCCCAAGTTGAGGGCTTCATCGTACGAGAGGTTACGGCGATCGAGATCGCTTTGGATGACAGAAGCGATGCTTTGCAACTCATACCGTGTCTTGGCACGTTGAATTTTCTTGAAGTACTTGCGGCTTCGTCGCGTCATGCTTGGAGCCGCCATGCAACACCTTCTCAAGTGGCAGTTTATCAAACAATTGGCAAAAAATCACGGTTTTATTCATTATGCATTAAAAATTATGCATATTAGATTAACTGTTACATAGTTATTTTTTAGCCAAAATCCAAGCATTGATGACATCGAACACTACGGCATCATCATGAGCACACCCGTTACTCTGTCCGTGGGCGACAAATCGCCCAAGTTTGATTGCATTGATTCCGAGGGACAATCACACAGTTTGCAACAATACATGAATGATGGAACCAAGATCATCCTCTACTTTTACCCTCGTGATTCAACACCTGGTTGCACGAAACAAGCATGTGATTTCCGAGACAACTTGGCTCGGTTAACTCAGCAGGGTTATGCAGTTCTTGGAGTATCAAAGGATTCGGAATCATCGCATGCGAAATTCATCAACAAGCAGGAACTCAATTTCCCTCTTCTTATGGACACAGAAGGAACATTGCACGAAATGTTTGGAACCTGGCGGATGAAGAAAAACTACGGTAAAGAATACCTTGGTTGCGTTCGTTCAACCTTTGTCATCGACGAGAACGGTGAGATTGCATGGTGTAGATACAACGTACGCGCCAAAGGTCATGTTGAGATGTTGATGCGTGAACTTGAAATTCAATCTTGAGGTGAATTCGATGGATCAAGACATTGGAGGTGAACGTATCTCCCTGTCGCTGACTTCATGCGCCTACAAGCCCTGTTACATTGGCAAGAACCTCCATATTGGCGAAGATGTATCAATTGGTTCAATGTGCCACATCGGACGAAATGTAACGATTGGCGACCATTCGAACATCCAAGGTTCATGCTACATAGCCGACCGTACCATCATTGGAAAGCACGTCTTCATCGGTCCAAATTCAACCATTCTCAACGATAAGTATCCTCCATCAGGGGATGCGAAAAAGTGGATGCCTGTTCAAATTCAAGACCGAGCCGTTCTCGGAGGAGGTTCAACGATCCTCCCCGGCGTTCAAGTTGGCGAAGGTGCCGTTCTAGGCGGAGGCTCTGTACTCACAAAATCAATTCCCTCAGGACAGGTATGGGCTGGAAATCCAGCCACCTTTCAAATGACAAGAGAGGACTACGACAAGAAGAGGTGAGATAATGGAAGGAAAAACACACGTCATTTCATTCCTCAAAAAGTGCATCGAATATGCTGATGCGTCCATCGAGCGGAAAACCAAGCGAGGCGAACTCGAAGACATCCCCAAATGGGAAGCATACAGAGATTATACTGCACATGCCTTGATGGAAGTCGAGGCTGGTGAACTCGATCGATGGTTTCCTGCGCAACAGGTACAACTGAAGCAATCCGAGTCCCAAATCATTGATCTCGAATCACTCTCGCATGATATGCGATCACAATGGTTGACGAATTTGGCAAGTCCTCGGCCACTTGCACTCATCGCCACGTCATCGCAAGAAGGCGTTCGTAACCTTGCACCATACACCTCCATGTCGGTCGTATCCAACTCACCGCCACTTGCGATTGTTTCCTTATCTGCAGATCGGAACGACCGCTGGCGAGACACACTTCTCAACCTACGTCAAACCAAAGAAGCTGTCCTTAACTTCCTTCCAATATCCAATCGTTTGGCATCGATTGTTGAGCAAACAGCACAACCCATCGATTCCAGCAAAAGCGAATGGGAGGAATTTGAACTCGAGCAACTCGAAGGGAATGACATGGTGCTCAACGAGGCTGCATTTGCAATATTTGGCCAATTGGAGAAGGAAATTGACCTTACCGAAGCCAAAGCAAAACTTGTCGTTCTGCGTCTAACAAAGGTCATTCTTCCAGGCCAATTCGATGGTTCAGAACCTGCACACATCCTCTGTCAACACGGACTCAATCGATTGATGGCTACGCCAACCGCATGGCACTATAACATTGAACGTAACGATTGAAGCAGCCCTTGTTCAAGGCTGATTTCAGCATTCCATTCCAACGTTTCTCGAGCAGTGTCAAGGTGTGGAGTACGTCGTTTTGAATCACCTGGGTAGCCTTGTTCAAACACCAACTCCGGCAATGTTCCAGTTTCTTGATGAACCAATCGTGAAATCTGTTGCGCCAATTCAAGCATTGTGATTTCACGTTCAGACCCTAGATTGAAACTCATGCCGGACAAGTCCTCGAGTTCACCTGCTTGTTGAATACCTCTCACAAGGTCATCGACATGCGTCAACGATCGAGTTTGATGGCCATCACCATGGACGATAAGAACGCCTTCATCGAGTGCAGATTTCATCATCATCGAGACGACTTGTCCGTATTCATCGCCCAACAAACGTGGACCGTATCCGTTGAATGGACGGACAATTCGAGCATCGAGGCCATGGCGAACAGCATGGTGGACTGCAACTTCACCAAGATACTTGCTTGCGCCATATGCATGCCGTTGATGCTGAGAGGCAGCAGGGAAAATCGAGGATTCATCGCCTCCGAGAGGCATAATTTCGGACTCACCGTAAGCCTCTGGAGAAGAAGTAAACACGTATCGAGCGTTGTGTTTTTCTGCAAATTGAAGCGATGCCAATGTCGAATTCAAATTGACATCCATCACCATTCTCGCTTCTTCGTGAAACCATTTTGTTCCATTGATTGCTGCAAGATGATAGACAATGTCGATGCGATCAGGATCATGAATTCGCTCATAGGATGAGGCTTGACATGCATCGCCTTCGATGAAGACGATGTCGTGTTCAATCGCCTTCAAGTTCTCTCGTCGACCACGCCAACAATTATCCAGAACGGTGACTTCATGTCCGCTCTCGACCAATGCTTCGACCAAACTGGAACCGAGAAAGCCCGCCCCCCCGGTTACCAACACATGCATGCTCTCACACTCGTTCGAGGACTTCGATGGATACTTGATCGCCTTCACGCTTGAATCGAACCAAATCACCATCGTTGATGGCCATGCACGGATCCTCATCAAAGCCATGACCGTATGGGACATCCAAGAGCGAACAAGCAGGAAGCGTCAAGGGACAGACGTCCCGATTGATAATGCCAAGCGGCCCTTTGTTTTCGTACAAGAGGCCCATTAGAACGTACGGAGCAACGGTTGAACCAGATCCTTTCGGATAGATCAAAATCGTGTCTTGGATGGCTCGTCCATCAAGTGGATGCCCTGCTTCTTCCACCACACCGGTATCTCGGTTAACATATCCAAGATAGGTGATGGGTACATCGGTGACCATTGCACGGCCTTCAATGAAGAAATCCGTTTGTGAATCCAAACCAGACCCTGCGATGGTACGCAGGCCTTCCTGTGGCGTCTTTGAACTGACTTGACCTCCGTGCGATGACTGGGTAAGCGTTGGTGTTGGCCCTTGTGCACGATTCGCATCGATGGCATGTCGAACGCACTCCTCAATCGAAGCAACACTGGTTGGGATTCGATTGAGGCCACTTGTGAGGTAATGCTCTGCTTTCATCGAATTCGTCAACAAATGATTGTATTTTTCTCGATTGTATGGCGTTACTTCAGGACAGGTATCAACGAGAACCAACGCACCAGCCTCTTCGAGCATTGAGACAGTACCATCAGCCTCCGCTAAGGCATAATTCTCTTGACTTGTAAAGACCCAAAGACGTTGATTCAGCACAGATTCACCAAATTCCATGTGCGTTCGCAATGCAGCAGCCGTCGTTCGCATTTCTTCCAAACTCGCTTGAGGACATCCAATGACGATGAGATCGACCTTGCCCTTTGGACTGAGTTCATCGTAGCGTCCGTCAAGATCCTCCTGTCTGAACACAAGCGTTCCTTCCCAATCGATGGAATCGATGGGTTGTGAAGGAGGTTCAGTATGGCCTTGAACCCACATCATTGGCGAACCATAGTTCGCAGCTGCTGCAGTCAATGCCTTCTTTCGCGCAAAGGAAATGAATTCATCGAGACCTTCCACATATGGCATTGGTCCATAGGGAAGATTCCATTCAGGTTTTGCATTCTTTCCAATCCAATCGCCGAGGATGGAATAATCGGAGAGGGTTTCCAATGCACATTCAACAACGACGCGGATGTTCGGCTTGCGATTTGATTCGAGGTGCAAACCCCATGCAGGTGCAAAACCGGTGAGTGCAGTCGCTAATGCACTCAATCCAGATTCACGATTGGTGATGAGTGAAGTCCATGTGTTGGAAAAACAAACTGCATTCGATTCTGCCCAAGATGCTGTCTCTCCCTCGATTTCAATGCCTCGATCGTAAGGTGTACAAGACAATGTAGCCTCAATACCAAGTCGGTCATAGGCTTGTACAATCTCAAATTGTTGTTCGAGGAAATTTGGCCATGCAATACCCATCTCCTCCATTTTCTCTCGATCACAACCAGCAGAATTCAAGGTTGTTGGAATGACAACAGTACCCTTCTTATCACCACTCAAGTCCTTGAGGAAGGTGCGTAGGCCATGCCCGCCTGTGATTACAGAAACCCCCGAAACGTGAGCATGATCGACTTCGACGAAGGATTCTGCTTTGGCGACCCGAGCAAGGTCTACAACAAGACGAGCCGCCTTTTGTCGAGTCGGTCCTTCCTGTCCTTCCAACTGCTCAGCCAGACGTTGTGGAAGTTCCATGAACTCATGCAAACATCGGCGCTTCATCAAGACTGTTGTTCTCGACCGATGGTTTTGATACGGTTGACGTCGCTCCTCGTTTTATGTCCTCAACTGAGAACAACACACAAGGAGCCCGCCGTGATGAACAACGTACACGTTTTCTATCACGTGAAAACATCGTTAAGATGATCAAAACAACCGNCGTGCTGAGTGCACTGTTTCTGTCAATTTGGGCAGTTGTCTTGAATCAAGCAATTGAACCACTTGATAATGATACGNATGAAGAGTCAAGCATTCTTGTCAAAACCGAAGGTCGTGAAGCCGATGTCTACTGTCCTGAGGGAGGCGCAGATATTTTCCTCGGTACAGATTTTGATGGCAATGGTCAACTTTCNANCGATGAAATCACGACCAGNACCAAGGTTTGTCATGGNCAACAAGGATTATCTGGCCCTCAAGGACAATCTGGAGCGAATGGAAACGATGGCATCGATGGAAATTCAACCGTCGTTAATCTAACAACACTCTCTCCAGGCATCCCTTGTCCCTTTGGAGGAATACAAATCAAATCTGGTATTGACAACAACCACAACCTCTACTTGGATGAGGACGAAGTTGCAACCACTGCACATGTCTGCGATGGACAGCTTGGTGATGAAGGACCTGAAGGACAACAAGGTGTCGATGGAGCACAAGGCTACTCAGCTCTCATCGAACAACACCCTGCACCATCATCGATCTGTCCTCAAGGCATTGTCATGCATTTCGGCGTTGATGATGGAACCGATTTTGGCATTGCAGGCGATGGAATCCTTCACGATGATGAAATCCGCGAATCATTGAGAATTTGTTCAGAGCAGTTGTATGAAGGACTTACAGNTNNCANNTTCCAAAGNANTGNNGNCNCGAATGNNNTNGCANNTGNANNCAANCANTATGGCANCGAANCAATNGNNATNTTTGTCTTCTCCNCAANNGATGGCACAAATGGATGCGAACTATGGATTCTCGATGAAGAGAATGTTCCAACTCTCTTGATGGATATTCATGTTTCAGGCGATGCCATTCCTGGGAAAGAGATTGGAATTCATGTAGTTGATACTGAACGTGGTCCAAGATTCTTCTTCGATGCTGATGATGGTGTTCATGGTCGAGAGATGTGGGTAAGCGATGGAACAGCGATAGGAACGACCATGCTCGGTGATATGGAAACTGCTGATGCAATTGATTGGACAACAGAATTCACGCCTTGGATGGACGGGGCCGTCTTTACCACGCATGGTCAGCAAGGTCATCGAATGTGGTGGACCAATGGAAGTGTGACGACGTCAATTTGGCAGGCACCTTGGTTCTCGAGTTCAACCTCTTCCGATCTTGTCAATCAATCGACGACACTCTCGTCTCTTGGACAAGGATTNCTGCAAGGCGATGAGAACGGTTTGTGGTTTGCTGCAAAAGATGCCTCAGCTGGACTTGAAATGATGCATCTCAGTGCAACTGGAGCGTTCCATCTCTACGATTTACAACCCTTTGGCGATTCATCCCCTTCGCAAGGATTGTCCCTTGATGATGGATTTGTTGTTGCGGCCAGTGATGGAACTGGTCGACAATTAGCGAAACTCGATCACGATGGCGGCTTTCAGTGGCTAACATCGATGACAAAAGATGGAACTACGACACCTGTCTCAGTGATGGCTCCAGCTTTTGGAATCGAATTGCTTGGAGACAATCTTGTCTTTGATGTCGTTTATCGAGGAGCTGATGCAACGTTGTTTGCATACAATCTGACATCGGGAATGTTGCAAGAATTGAGTACGAACATTCTTGCTCCAGGTCATAGCAACGATGTGATCAGTAATGGTCATACCATCTGGTTTGACTGTGTTCTTGGCAATACTGGAATGGAAATTTGTCAAACAGATGGAACGATTGTTGGTACAAAACTGACGGTTGATTTGATGCCAGGCATCAGTCCAAGTCAACCTCGTGCAATGGCGTATGTTGATTCAACATTGTATGTCATCGCACAAGGTCTTGATGATTCAGGGACGAACAGTGGCCATGCCCTTTGGGCCATTGATGGACAAACTGCGGACTTGGTACTCGATGTGTGGAGTGGGATTGGAAACGATTCCGATGCTGGAAACTATGGGCGTCTTGTTGCAACATCCAACCACTTACTCTTCGTTGCAGACGATGGCACGCATGGCCACGAGTTGCACCAATACCTTCGCTCATCCATCCGCGATCAGTGGATGGTTTGGGATTGACGACGATCGATGCAATACGAACAGGATTCGCCAGGTACGTACGCTGGATGCAATTGTTCCTTGGGCGTGAGTGGTTCGCGACATGCGAAACAGACGGTCGTTCCAGTCTCGGTTAGATCGGGAAGGAGTGCAACACGTTTGTCAAACACGAAACATTCACCATCCCAATAATCGCCTCCAACATGTTCGAAATAGCCAAGGATGCCACCTTCAAGTTGTTTGATGTTGGTAAAACCAGCATCCTTCATGATGACACTGGCCTTTTCACAACGAACCCCTCCAGTACAGAACATGACGATCTCTTTGTCCTTCAAGCCGTCTTCAAGCTCCGAAACCGCTTGAGGGAACGCACGGAAGGTATCGATGTCAAGTTCAATCGCATTGTGAAACGTTCCTAATCGTGTTTCGTAGGTGTTGCGAGTATCTAAGAGAACGACGTCATCACCATTGACGAGCTTCTCGTGAAGTTCTTTGGGAAGGATTCGTCCATTTTCCGGTTCAACACGATCAAAGTTTGGAAGGCCAACAGAGATGATTTCGTTCTTCAGTCGGACATTCATTCGATTAAACGGTTGATGTTCGGAATAGGATTCTTTGAAATCGATATCAGCGAATCGTTCATCCTTGGAGAGATATGCTCGAAATGCGACGATGCTTTGTTCTGGTCCGGCTACGAAGATGTTGATGCCTTCATGACTGAGAAGGATTGTTCCTTTCAAGCCGAGTTCATCACACTTCGCTTTGAAGGGTTGGCGCAACGCATCTCGATCGTCGAGTACAACAAACTTGTACCCAGCAATGTTGAGATGCTGGTCGGTCATGATGACTCGTCCTGCTTCATCCTCTTATGTTCATCGACTATCGTCGCCAATCATGTCTGCTAGCGAGTGGATGACGCCATCCTTGACCGAATGCACGTGAGGAAACTCGGGGAGCGGGCGCCATCTGCCAACGCTTGTGCTCATTTGATTCAAGGCGTTGAAGAACAGAGACAATCAGTGCATGCTCAAATCCACGCTCCGATATTGCCTTTGCACCAAGACCCTCTTCGATATGGAAACGAAGGATTTGATCGAGAACCTCGTATGGAGGGAGCGTATCGTCATCTCGTTGATCTGGGGCAAGTTCAGCAGATGGTGGTTTGGTCATGGTCGAGTCGTTCACAGGAGGCTCTTGTCCACGCTGAATCGCTCGACGATTGAAGACTTCTGCCAGCCCATAGACGTCCATTTTGTAGACATCACCAAGTGGTGTGTAACCGCCTGCCATATCACCATAGAGCGTGCAATACCCTTGTGCAAGTTCTGATTTGTTTCCGGTAGCAATCGCCATTCGCCCTTGTGCATTGGCATGCGCCATCACAAGGATCCCACGAAGGCGTGCTTGGATGTTTTCTTGAGCGACATCTGCACCATGTTCAAGCATAGTTGCTAAGTCTTTTTCAAGACCTGCGTGATGTTCATCGATGGAAATACACGCGTATTCTAAGCCAAGCGCCTGTGCAGTATGTTGTGCATCATCGATGGAATGCTGGGATGAGAATCGAGACGGCATGGAGATTCCAAGTACGTTTTCAGCACCCATTGCCTCTGCGGCAACACATGCAGCGACTGCGGAATCAATACCTCCGCTTAGGCCGAGAACAATACGTTCAATACCTGACTTTTGACAATAATCTCGCAATCCGAGAACCACTGCATCTGCAAGTTCTTCGAGAACATCCTCTCGACCTTCCACCGTTTCATCTGGTGCAACATGAAGGAGCTCTTGTTGAGAATCATCCAATGAAATCCAACGTGCTAATTGCGGTTGTTCAATATCGACGAGAAGGATACCTTCCGACCAAGAAGGAGCGATGACAACTTCACCGGATGGCCAAGCTACGAGTGAACGTCCATCGAAAAGAAGGTCGTCGTTTCCTCCGATTTGATTGCAGAGAAGAAAGGGATGATTCAGCGTCTTTGCTGCGGTTCGTGCAACGTGGAGACGTGTCTGGATTTTATTCGTATGATAGGGTGAGGCTGAAAGGTTCACTGTCGCATCCAAATGCACACCCTGTCGCCCCCATTCCGCCAATTGTTCAATCGGGTCCGATTCGTATTCCGAAGGTGTTTCTCCAGCCACTTGCCAAGCATCCTCGCAGACAGTAACACCCAATTCGAGTGGCCCGAGGAGGGTTCGAGCAATACCGGGACGATCGTCTGAATCGAAATAACGTGCCTCATCAAAGACATCGTAGGTTGGAAGTAGTTGCTTACGAGCAACGATTTTCACAGGTGCTTCATTACCAAGCAAGACAACACCATTACCAGGCTTTCCACGAGCATGATCGGGCATGGTTGGTGTTCCAATCAACGACGGAATCTCAACGTTCATGGAAGAGGCTGCTTGTTGAGAACGCTCAACAAAACTCGATTGCATCAACAAGTCACGAGGAGGGTAGCCACAGATCGCAAGTTCAGTACTGACACAAGCAACGGCTTTCGAAGCGGTCGCCAATTGAATGAATCGTTCAAGTCGAGCCGCATTGCCCTTAAGATCTCCAACAGTAGGGTTGAGTTGAAGCAGAGCGATGATGCTTGCACCTTGCTCGCTCATGACCATCCCACGTAGACGAGTTTCATAGGATTGATGCTTCATTTGTATTGGAGGATTTCTCCGTTCGCATCCTTGTACCACCAGCTACCATCCTGTTGATTTTGCCACCACCAAACACCATCCGAGCCTTGTGTCCAACCATCGGTTGAGGCCGCTTGGCCAGTTGTTGCAGCGGATGTCGACTGGACAGGTGTTGATTCCTGAATTGGTTCAGCCATATTGAGGTCAGCATCATCATCGATGAACTCTTCTTCATCCTCGTCAAGATAATCCGAATATTCATCCCACTCATATTCTGATCTCGAACCTCTACGAACCGTTGCATTTCGTGCCATCAACAGCAATGCAAGAATAATGGAAAGTCCGAGCAAGGCTCCGATTGATCCCAACACCGGATTTACATCACCAAAGACGGTTTCAGCGAATGTAGGATTGCTTTTCGGACGTACATCGACGGAAGGACCGTTGCCCTTCACACCATTCTCAAGTTGAACCTCAATCCATTGCAAGCCGGTTTGTTCTGGCGCCCAATCGACAAGGATGGTCCCTACAGCCCCCTCAGCAACTTCGATGTCTGTTTGACGGATGACATCCGAACTACCGTCGGCACGGACCACCGAGATTGTTGCATAGGTACTACCATCCAACGTTCCTACGTTCTTCACAAAGATTTGAACCGCTGTTGAGTCACCTGTTCGAAGGTTCAATCGAGAGTATTGCATAGCAGGTGTATCGAGTTCGAACTCAGGCTGGCGCCACTCCATCACCCAGGATGCGACAGCATTCCCTGCCGATTGACCCTCGCCACCGAGGACCGAATTTCCGGCAAGGTCACGACCTTCAACGAGAACGTAGACGGTGAATCGATCGATGAGCATGTCTTCTGTAATGACACTCAAATCCATCGTTCCTGTTCCAACTAAACTGAGTCCACTGATATCATTTCCTTGAAGCAAAAATGGGCTATCGCCTTCTCGGATAAACTCGCCCGTTACCGAATTTTCAACCCACCAAGCGAGGCGTAGCGATTCAAAGTCAATACCTCCTTCTTCGGATAGAACGATGGTGACCTCGTGCTCTTCATTGGATAGAATCGAACCAGGTCGAGGCGTTTGAACTTCGATTGGTTCTGGACCGAGTCCATCAACAACCATCCATTTGACCGAAGAATCCTCATCTGTAGCATCGACGCCTTGTGAGGGTAGACAGCCAACGGACCATGTCAGTGGTATGGTCCCTGATGTGACTGGTGATCGAAGTTCAACGTTCCATACACCATCGTAGGTTTGAGCAGAGTAGGTTTGCCCAGCAAACATCACATCAACACTGCAATTGAAATCTGGTGTTTCTTCCGTGGCTTCAAACACCAATCCACCCGTGAGTTCAAACGGTGAATTTGGTGGAATTCGGGCACCATCATCAAGAACCGTTCCTTGCGTTAACACCAATGAAACCGTCTCCTGTGGAATCATCAACGCTGGTGAAAATCGCCACCGCAAAGCGGGGAATGTCTGAATCACTTCCTGACCGGCACGATCGACAATTTTCACGCTCGGTTCACGGAATGTATCGCCAAGGTCAGGCGTAGTCCATGCAAGTTCAAGCTCCGCAACAAGACGCGTATCCTTCTCATATGGGCCAGCATTGCTACCGTCCAAGGCGAGCATGTTGCAATCACGAACGATCAAATGAATGCTGTTCGATGTGCATGCATCCGTTCGAAAATCCCAGGTAAACGAAAGCGGAGAGGTCAAAATATTCGATGCAAGTTGAATCTCAACCGTGGTCAAATCTGAGGCTCCGTTTGGTTCGCTCATATCGACGTGCAGAGTGTAAGACTGGCTCGGATGCAGCCATGGTTTTGCTCCACCTGTCCACGACATGGCTGTAGGAGACAATTCTGGTGGCCCATCCGGGTTGATTTGGTACATGAAGAGATGCTCACCGTCCTCACCAGTACCTCCATCTTCGAGCATCTGGCCAGATGCATCCATACCAACCAAATAGCCAGCAACTTTCTGACCTTGAGAACCCATTGAATCATCGAACAGGAGCGTGTACAAACCTGTTGATTGTGTCAAATCGGTTGGAATAATCAGCGACCGTTCTTTGTATTCATCTGGGCTTGGCCAGCCATTGAGATCGATGTCATCAGCCCATTCACGCCACAACATGACCTGCACATCGGATGGGAGCAAAACAGGATCAAGAATTTGGAATTGAACCGTTTGACTTGGTGAGGCGAGACGGTGGTCGTACCAAGCAACATTCGAATCAATGACTGAGGGAGCGGTTGGATCGATCTTGAAGGTACGCGTGTATTCTGATTGGTTGATGACGTCACCACCATTGAGTGGAATCACACGAACGGTCCATGTCAGATCACCAAAAGAAAATGGCGCCATATCCGAAATGTTCCACATATCTACATCGAGACTTGTCGTATTCGCAACCATCGTATTACCTTGCCACAACTGAACCTCAGCATCTCCATCCGCAAACGCATCGATTCCATCAATGCCTTCGTAGCCTACATCGATCGAGAAGTTCAATCCCATCCCAGCTGCAAGATATTCGGTGCTTGAATCAATAAGGCCATGATCGCCATAAATTTCAACGGATTTGATGGCCAAATCATTCTCATACGCTTGCCCACCTCCAATGCCACTCCACATGTACTGTCCAGGACGTGAAATGACACCGTTATCGAGGACAAGTCGCATTGATGCAGTCAACCAATCCTCATCATCCCAGCCTTGTTCAACACGGAACTTGACGGTGACTTCGCGCATCATTGCCGATGTTTCTGTAATACTGAAGGCCTCTGTTGGATTCAATTCAATCAAAGAACTATCCCCTTGTCCAAGTGATTGACCTCCACCCGTTGGCAACAACCACGTAGCGTGGTTGTTTTGCCCTTGAACATCCAATCGAATCAATGAGATGGAACGTGCTGTATCCACGCTGAACCGTGTGTTCAACGAAACCCACCGTTGCGATGGCGTCAATGGATTTGAGGCGTTCTCAATCGTGACAAGACCTGCTTCAACATCATCACTAAAGCCCATGTTGGTTACTTCTACGACCAGTTTTCCATTCGAGTGACCACTGAACGGGAAGGTGATTGTTGGGGTTGAACTTGAGGTTCGAGTTGCTGCATTTGCCGCCATAACGAGTGGTGATTGAACATCGGCAACGACGGACATTTCTGTCGAATAGGGGGCAGCGAGATTGGAGAATGTGGCGATACCGTTTCCATAGACTTCCAAGTCAACAAGTGCAAAACCTTGGCCAAGGTTGTTCAACAATGCGCTTTGGCTGTTCAATGTTGCTTGCAAGAGTGCAAACTCAGATGCATTGAGTTCAAGACGGTATGCTGTTGCATTGTCGAGGGTTCTCGAAACAACGGTCGAACCAGCAATTCGCAACGAAAGCCCAGTCATGTTTCCATTTTCACTTGAAATGGAGACGGCAAAGTGCTCAAGATTGGACGCAGGAATCCAAGCCGATGCTTCAGCAAGGCCAGAGAATCCAAATGAGGAGCGATGTGTTCGTTCACCGGTTGAGAAATGATCCTGGAAGCCCCATGAACCAATTCGCACATCAGGGTCACCCCATTCCAACAAGCCATCACCGTTCATATCCAACGACGGGGCGTGGATTCTTTGACCACTCGACATCGTCACTTGCACCTCATCGAGGAGGGCAGGTTGTGTCGAATTGTGCATGAACATCAGTTGGAATGCATGTTCATTTGCACCAAGAAGGCCTGAGTACGGCAGGCCAATCGCTGTCCACGGATCGGCCTTGTCATGACGTACGTAAGCATCGTACTGCTGCATTGTCGCAGCAACAGTATAACCAGCGAGTGGCGAATTGCTGGTGTACCATGGCGAGTGTACCGTGCCATTGGCAATCGATGAAATTGAACCTGCAAGATAGGTGCTGTTGTTCATTGCCCAGCCACGTTGCATTGGATCGGTCGAGAAGGTGTCCTTGATCAGACCACCTGCTGTAATTGACTCAACAGAAGGCATGGAACTCGAATCCAAGCCCTCAAAGAGAAGTCGAACACGCATCGCTCCATAGGTTTCCCAATCAACAGCATCGAGGTGTACTCGAGTTCCTTCGATGTTCTCGAATCCTGAGATGTTATCACCTGTGGTTGCATCGATCAGTGTCCACGTGAGACTCGAACCAGCGGGGATATCAGCGTTGATGTGCATCGGAGCATAGGGGCCTTCTGCAAGTGAAAAACTGTTGGAAGAATTGTATCCAAACGAAGGACTGGTCCATGATGTCAATGGTGGAATGACAACTTTCACATCATCAACAAACCAGTAATCACAGCATGTTCCACTACCAGAGGTTTGTTGAATTCGAAACTGTGATGTTGAATGGAGCGCAGCCGCCGGGAGGGTGGTTGAATATTGGAAATTGCTGGTTTGTGAGCCACCACCTTGGAAGGTGTGGAACGTCGTCCAAGTTCCACTTGCAGTCCTGTACTTGAACTGAAGATTCTCACCAGAATCGGGTGTTTCACCACAACCAGATCGACCTTCATGCACCCATGCATGGAACGGGATGTTGGAACGTCCAGCGAGATTGGTCGCAGGCGAAGTTGCATGGGTCGAACCAGCATAGGTCCGCAGAGAACCTCCCGAACTGCCGTTGTGACCACATGCGGAATAACCTGAGACCCCCGACGTCCAGTGAGTACTGTATGAGTTGGAGAATGTCCAACCTTGTGCGCCATTGTTGAAATCGTATCCTGGTGCTGAACCATCGCCGGTCAGAACACCTGAGTTTGAGAAGGTGTTGTTCTTGACAGCATCAATGTGGTTCCAAGCGGAATCCCCCTCCCAAAGCAAAGTCTGAGAATTTGCCATTGTCGCAGATTGAACCGTCATGTCCAATGAGGTGATTGCACCTGAACTCGAAGGAAGGTCCAACTCAAATGGAGTCAAACTCGCTTGACCCGGACGGACATCGACCGTAACGGAGGTCCCAACCGAGACGGAATCAACGACCTGCTCGCCTTCGAGAAAGACATCTGGAGCAGGTGGAGCAAACGTCGTGTAAGGACCCATGACGAACAAAAATAGCACGAGCAAGGCAATGCCCCGTCCCTTCTTGGAGTCGGCCATACCTTTGCCTGATTTTCAAAGGACTTGAATGTGTCAGTCCATTCGACTCCTGCGAAACAAGGGAGAGATTGAAAACAAAGGTGCATTTCGCAGGCCATGGTTCGACCAAGCTCTGCAGGGGACCTCGACGCCGTTGCGCTTGAAACAGCGTTACTTGAGACGTGGGAGAATGAGAAAACATTCCAGCAGTCAATCGATTCAAACAGAGAAGGTGCACCATTCATTTTCCTCGAAGGACCTCCAACCGCGAATGGAAAACCAGGCATTCATCACGTCGTTGCCCGAGCCTACAAGGATCTCGTCTGTCGTTGGAAGTCGATGGAAGGTTTTCTTGTTGAACGAAAAGGTGGATGGGATACACACGGCCTTCCTGTTGAAATCGAAGTGCAAAAGCGACTCGATTTGATGAGCAATGAAGCGATTGAAAAGTTCGGTATGCAAGCATTTAATGATGCATGCCGAGAAAGCGTTTGGACCTATGAAAGCGCATGGCGAGAAATGACTGAACGCATGGCCTATTGGGTCGATCTCGACAATCCATACGTCACCCTGCACAACGACTATGTTGAATCATGCTGGTGGGCATTGAAGCAAATGTTCGACAAGGACCTTCTTTATCGAGGTCATAAAGTTCTTCCATATTGTCCACAAACAGGGACTTCGTATTCAAGCCATGAAGTGGCGCTTGGCTACAAAGAAGTGGAAGAGCCATCGGTTTATGTGAAATTCAAGTTGGCCGACGATCCTGCATCGATTCTTGCTTGGACAACAACACCATGGACACTTCCAGGGAACGTTGGTCTCGCTGTTGGACCCGATGTAACGTATGCACGATGTCGTGTTCGAGAAGCACCTGAATCTTGGCAAGGTCGGGGCGGTGCTGTCGTCGGTGAAGAATTGATTCTTGCAAAGGATTTGATGGGTGAAGTATTGCGACATCATGTCGATATCATCGAAGAAATTCCGGGTTCAGCACTCGTTGGAAAAGCGTACGAACCGCTGTTCCCGAATGCTGTTCCTCGTGGAGATTCCGAAACAGCATGGACCGTTCTATCCGCAGATTGGGTGACGACAACCGACGGAACGGGTGTTGTTCACACAGCGGTCATGTACGGTGAGGATGACTACAATCTTGGAATGGAAGTTGGTCTTCCAGCCTATCATACAGTGAATATGGAAGGCAACTTCGTTGAAGGTGTCCATCCGCAACTTGACGGACGATACGTCAAATCGTGTGATGATACGGTCATGGAAATCTTGGTCGGACGAACAGAGGAAATCGATTCAGGCTTGCTGTATCGTGAGAAGGCCTACCTGCACGATTATCCTCACTGTTGGCGAACCGATCACCCGCTCCTCTACTATGCAATGGATTCATGGTTCGTTCGTATGACTGCTGTCAAGGAACGCCTTCTTGAATTCAATGATGGCGTGGAATGGGCTCCTGATTGGGTCGGAGAGGGTCGATTTGGAGAATGGCTTCGCAATGTCAAGGATTGGGCCATCTCAAGAGAACGTTACTGGGGAACACCTCTTCCTGTTTGGAGAGATGAAGATGGCAACATGAAGTGCATCGGTTCAATCGCTGAATTGCAAGCTGAAGTTGAGAAAGCAAATGCTGCTGGATTTGAGAACCCCGCATGTCCTGGTGACGTTGATTTGCATCGTCCAGTGGTCGATGCGTTCACGCTTGTATCCGATGATGGCAAACCAATGCATCGAGAACCCTTTGTCATGGATTGTTGGTTCGATTCTGGATGTGCTCCGTTCGCACAGTGGCATCACCCATTTGATCCAACCAACACATTCGATTCATCCTTCCCAGTCGATTACATCTGCGAAGGTGTTGACCAAACTCGTGGTTGGTTTTACACGCTCCTTGCAGTTTCAACGACCGTCTTTGACTCACCTGCTTACAAGCGATGTCTTTCGCTCGGATTGATTCTTGATGCTGAAGGCAAAAAGATGTCCAAGTCAAGAGGCAACATTGTCGACCCTTGGGATCACTTCAATCGAGAAGGTGCGGATGCAACACGCTGGTACATGGTCACTGCAGGTGCGCCATGGAATCCACTCAAGTTTGATTCAAATGGTGTACGCGAAACATACGCCAAGATGTTCCTGACATTGTGGAACGTCTATCGCTTCCACGCTGATTATGCCGCTTTGGATGCATTTGATCCAGAAACATCGCAATCACCAGTTGAAAACCGTTCACGGCTCGACCGTTGGATTCTTTCCAAACTCCATACCACTGCAAAGGCCTATCATGATGGATTTACCAATTGGAACTTCCACAAAGCTTGCCGACAACTTGAGGATTTCATCGTCAACGATTTATCCAATTGGTACGTTCGACGCAGCCGTCGACGACTTTGGGACGAAGCTGAATCAGGTGACAAACTTGCTTGTCAACACACTTTGCATGAAGTCTTGACAACATTGTGTCGCCTCATCGCTCCAGTCAGCCCGTTCATGGTCGATACCATTCATCGAAATCTAACCGGTGAAACCGTCCATACCGCATCCTGGCCAATGGGAACGCCTGGCTCGACAGAAGGTGCGACCGCTGATGCTTGGAACGACGAACTTGTTGCAGCGACTGCACAACTTCCACCACACGATGTCGCCCTTGAACACGAGATGGAACTGGTTCGAGAATTGGCTGAAACTGGACGAAGAATTCGTATCGATGCGCAACGACGTCAACGTCTTCCATGTGCAGAAGGTTGGATTGTTGCTGGTCCGAACCTCGAGCCATATCATGACCTGTTGTGTGAGGAATTGAATGTGGAAAGCATCTCGGTTGAAACCGATCTCGATCGATTCCAACAAATCGAATTGGGTGTGAACTTCCGTGCACTTGCACCAAGAGCGAAAGGCGATGTTAACGCCATTGCTGGTGAAATCAAGAACAATCCAGACCAAGAAAAACTCCTCGCAGATATTCTTGCAGGTTCATGCACCATCATGGGCGTTGAAATCCTTGAATCGGACATCGACGTTCGTCGTGCTGAACGAGACGGCTATGCGGCTGCAACCATTACCGTCGGTGATGGCGAAGACGCTTCGCACGTCAGTTTGGTCCTCGATATGCAAGATACACCACACCTTCTTTCCAAAGGGCTAGCTCGTGACATCACACGTCGCATTCAGTCCAAGCGAAAGGACATGAACCTCGAGATTGAGGCAATGATCGATGTTGAAGTGTGGATGACAGGTGCTCCAGAACTTTTTGAAGAAGATCGTACATGGATTGCGAAAGAAACTCGCGCATCAGGCATGGCATTCAGCGTGGAAGCATCGCCATCTGACGCTGAATCGTTCGATGTTGATGGTGCAACCATCGCGTATCGTGTCCACAATGTTTGAGGTGTAAACATGCGGGTGATTTCGCTCGTACCAAGCCTCACGCTCACCCTTGCAGAATTAGGACTTGATGCCTCGCAAATCGTTGGTCGAACCCCTTGGTGCATTCATCCTGAATCCTTCGTCAAGGATGTGAAGGTGATGGGTGGTACGAAGACACCGAACATCAACAAACTTCGAGATGCACGTCCTGATCTTGTGATTCTTGATCGTGAAGAAAATCCGAAAGATGTCTATGAAGCACTGAACGAAGCAGGCATTGAAACATTTGTGAGTGAAGTCGAGCATCCAAGTGAGGTACCCGATATGTTGATTCAACTCGGAGAGCGATTAAATCTTGAAGCAAAAGCAAACGAACTTGCAAGATCCATTCGTAAAGAACTTGAAGGCATTCCTCAACAAGAAGGTCCGATTGTTCTACCCATGATTTGGCATGAACCACTCATGGCGGTCTCGCCCAAGAAGTATTCAGGGGCCTTGCTGGAAGCATGTGGTTTTCGTGTCCCTGATCTCGAACCGAACGGGAATGGCTATCCAGTCGTATCACCAGAACAAATCATTGAACACAACGTCGAAGGTTTACTTCTGTCAAGTGAACCGCATGAGTTTTCTAAACAAGAGGGTGAAGCCATCTGCGATGCTGTGGAAGCACTTGGTGGTCAGAGACCATGGACGAAATGCATCGATGGTGAAGCATTGACATGGTTCGGGAGCCATACGCTTACAGGCCTTCGTACCTTCATTGCACTTTGCAAGGATTTGAAAACAGGCGATGTTTAGCCCTACCATGCGCAGAGTCTTTCTCGCAATCTTGCTGGTCAGCAGCATGGTTCTTGCGGGATGTTTTGGTGATGGCGAAACCATCGTTGATTCGGACGTTACCGCAGCGCCAGCATGGGACGATTACATCCTCATCGACGAACAAGCGCATGAATCGCCACGAGAATTCATCACCGTCGATTTGAGGACCAATGAAAGCACCAACATGACGTGGGCTGTATTTGATGAATCAAAGGGCGGGAATTGTTGCGAACATTACATCGCCACAACCATTCAAGGTTCGATTCTCAACATCGGTGGAGAATACCCTGTATGGTCCGTCGATCGTGGTCATGAATGGGATACGTGGATTCCTGGCGTGACCCCCGATTTACAATGCAGAACATTCGTTCCAACCAATCCAGGAACTGAAGGCCTTGGTGAAGGGAGTATAGTTCAAGCAACCAACGGCGATATCATTTCGATGTCGTGGTTCCCTTATCCGGGAGGTGACCTCAAACTTGACAAATTCTACGCCATTCTTTACGATGACTCCGAAATGGAGTGGAAATGGTGCTACAATCGCATCACTGAGCCTTTCTACGACCGTAGCTGGCAAGTTGAAGTTGTTGGACCAATTTCATCGAGTATCGGAAACGGTGAGTGGGCATCGCTTGTGATTTCGAACTTCTGGCACCAGAGTCAGAATGCGGGCGGTCAGATCTCTGTCGATGGCTTGAATTATTATCCAATCCAATTCCCAGGCCGTTCTTCGGCACAACCCGATATCGAGGTCGATTTGGATTTCACCAACGCCTCACTGGACTTCTACTGGGATGTCAACAAGCCTCACAAGGAGATGCGGGCCTTTGCTGTGCCAAGTGGAGGGCTCCTCTTCCCTCAATACTTTGACAATGGAAACGCAGCATTCCTTGACACCACGCTCTCATGGAATGAACTTGCTGTCCAGTTCCCAAGTGAGTATTGTCAAATCGACATGACTGGCACCATTCACTGTGTTGCCAATTCAGGAACATCGTTTACGCATTATACCTCAATTGATGGTGCGATGACGTGGAACAATTACACCTACGAACTCGGTGATGCTGCTTCCAGTATTGAAGAATGGGAATTCCAAGCCAATGGAGAGCATGACCTCTTCGTGCTCAACGTTCGCTACCAATCGAGTGAAGGTCCAGACGTCGATGTGGTCTTTCACACGCGAGGTTACAGCGAAGATCTCAGCCCAGACACGTTGACGTATATCGGTCAAGGCGATCTTGATTCAACATCTGGGGCTGGAAACGATATCCGATTCGATTTCGCGAGCCTTGCAATCCTTCGTGATGGTGGCGTTGTTGTCGCATATCACGATTCAACGCACGTTGACCCGTTGTTTGCTGTTGAGTTAAGCCTACCAGATTACCAGCAGTAAGCGTTCGAGAAGGGTTATCCTCAAAAGCCCTTGACAATCGATGTTCACGCATGGTGATGATGAATTTACCAGGAATTGGGGAGCGATTGATGAAACGCTTGGACGATCATTTCGGTGGACGCCACGAACTGATACGAACGCTGGAGTCGGGCGATGTTTCACGAATTGCTGAGGTAGAAGGCATCTCTGTGAAGCGTGCACTCGCTCTCGCCCGAGAATACAATGGGGCTGAAGCGACTTTCCTTGCGACACACGAAGCTGAAAAATTGCATGGCCAATTGATTGCTCTCATGCAGCGTTTTGCATCAAACCCTGCGAGTTCATCGCGAATGCAGATGCTGATGCCGCTTCACCAAATTGATGAACGACGTGAACGTTGTCGACAAATGATGTCATTTGCGAATGAGGAAAACGAAGCTTTTGTTCACCTTCGAACACTGTTCAAGAATTTGAGTTACACTCGAAGACCCACACAACGATACGAGCGCGTCATTGTCAGTCAACACGAGCATCCTGAATGGGATTCCTATGTTCGGATTTTAACGCCGAGTGCTCAAGAATCGTGGAAGGATTACACGGTGTTCAAAACCGTGACATGGATTGGGAAAAACGGGCCAGATGAATTACCGCCAGGTTGGATGGTCCTCCCCGAATCTGGCCGGTCAGACGTGATGATTCCAGAGTATACGCTCGATTGGTTTACGAACAATCGTAAGACATTGAAGGTTCTTCTCGACCTCATGCAATGGAGAGATGAAGGGAAAGAGACACTGCATCCTGCTCTTGAGGCCATCTTTCAAGAAACGAATGGGCTGGAGCAACTTGCCAGTGTTTTTGCGATGATTGGGGATGCTGGCGATGTTGAAGAAATGGAAAAAATCCGAGACGGGTTATGGAGTACAGCGAAAAAGTTGGAAGAGGATCTCAATCAACAAATTGCTGCAGAAATGGAATCTGTTACGCTTGATTTGAGCGGTTCAGATATGCTCGAAGCATTGGCAGATGCAGCGACCTTTCAACGAAAACTAGCATCTGCAACGGAAGACGTGATGAATGAAATTCTCGAACGAGGCCGAACTGAGTTTTCTTCATATCTCGAAGCCGGTGGACTGCAGGCCCCCTTTGACCTCTATTCCTCGAACTGGCCTGTGAAGCTGAATCGTAGTGCGCTTGATAAAATCAATGATGAACTTGAACGCCGAATTAACGACGGAAGGAACGACCATCTACTTCGCTTGGCAACGAAACTTGCGAATCTCAAACCACTGTGCGAGACGGCTATTCAACGACTTATCGAACATGACATGTGGTACAGCATTGCTTCATGGGCGATACAGTGCAATGCAACACTTCCTGAACTTGTGGATCATGGCATCTGGTTTGAACAAGGACGTCATTTGTTCATCGAAGGTGATGTCCAACCAGTCAGTTACGGACTTGGACGTGCAGCACCGAAGGGTGACCAACAATCGATAGCACTGTTGACAGGCGCAAACAGTGGTGGAAAAACAACGCTTCTGGAATTGGTTGCCCACATTGCAATATTGGCGCATATGGGCCTGCCTGTTCCTGCCCAACATGCCGAAGTCGGTCGTGTGGAAGCATTGCACGTGCTTGCAAAATCTGGTGGGACACAAAGTGCTGGTGCACTTGAGACGACCTTGGTCGACCTCGCGAATGTGGTCAGCAATGCTCAACCCAAACTCATCCTTGCGGATGAACTTGAAGCCATTACCGAACCTGGTGCGGGGGCGAGAATTATCGCTGGAATGCTACGTGCTGCTCAACAACAATCGAATTCGAGCATGGTCTTGGTCACACACCTTGCTCCTGCAATTCTCGATGCATACGGAGACGATGATTTGAGAATTGATGGAATTGAGGCGAAAGGACTTGATGAGCATCTTGAGTTGATCGTCGACCGAACACCAAAACGCAATTGCCTTGCACGTTCAACACCTGAACTGATTGTTCGACGATTGGTTGAACGCTCATCAGGTGATGCAAAAGATGTCTTTCGTGACATCTTGTCGTTGTTCTGAGGTCAGCATTGACGGCCGCCATCACCCGAATAATCGAGCATTGGTGCTTGGAATAAGTCGTCGCAGGTGCGGTCGATTAACGGCAGGGTGAGCGTGCTTTGCGACCAATCGATGAAGACTGTACCTGAAGCCGCTGGTGATGGAACATAATCCTCACCTGTCTGTGAAACTGTAAGGATGATTCCTTCTCCTTCTTGGAGAACAACGTCCATCGGCATAAATTCCATCATTGCGTTAACCGATACAAATGGAATAAGAACTTCTTGACCATCTCGACCACCTGCATGATACCGCAAATCCATGACTGCATGACCGAGATGCATACCTGTTCCATCGGTCATTTCAATGAACAAATGGCCTCCATTGAATCCAGGTGTTGCAGCAATGTGGAACGTTGGCATTCCGATGATGCGCGTCTCCTCTTCGAATGGCCCATAACTGAGTGTTACGGTACTTGTGGATGAAACGGTCGAACCTGTTGGTGCAAGATCACTAGCAGGAAGAACAAGATTCTCAACATCCATTGGAGGATAGGTCTCCTCGAATCGCCATCCGCCTCGATTGTCTTGCATTTCAACACCGAGCGTTGGAGCACGACCTTCACCCTTCAGATACCAATCGAACCAGTACAGCATTTCATCTGCCCAATCCCATCGTAGTGTGTATGGGTACGCTTCTGCACCTCGGCCAACACCTTGTGAAGAATGGCCTTCGACACGGTCTGGATAATCATGCGCCCATTGCCCTGCAAGAGTCTTGATTTCGATTCCAGCATCAGCCACTTGTTGATGAACTGGGAAGGACATATGCGGATCGACGTTCCAATCTTGCATACCTTGAATCAGATAGACTGAACCGTTGTAATTCTGAAGAACACGATCAAGGAAGGAGCGTTCTGTCCAATACGTATTGCCAGCATAGTCAACCATTCCACCACTAAGATAGGCAGCTGGTCCATTCACATATCCCTCGAGATAGCCTTCACAGAGTGTGTGGCTGTCTTCCGTATCACCATCGATTCCGAACGAACCATAGACACCATTGTGCATGATCATTCCACGTGCTTCCATGCTTCCATTTCGCCACATCAACTCATGGACGCCGATCAAACCAGACATTGGAACGATAGTTGCCAAATGTGGATTTCCAAATGTTGCAGCTTGCCAAGGCGTTGAGCCGTCGTACGACTTACCGATGATTCCGACCTTACCATTCGACCATGATTGTGTTCCAAGCCAAGTGACTGCAGCATCAATACCGCGTTGCTCATCGGTTCCCATCAAATCCATACAATGGTTTGATTCACCCGTCCCAAAGACAGACACTTGAGCAACGCCATACCCATGAGGAACATAGTTCTCAATCAACATACGACCCAATCGATTTGCTGGTGTAAGGGCATCCACATCACCATCATCGTAGTACGGCCCGATTTCGGCGATAACAGGAACTTTGCATGCATCACTCAAATTTTCAGTCGATGAATAATCACATCCTTCGATGATAGGAAGCCAAAGACCGAGATGGACCACTGCTCCGCCTGCTGCGCCTGCTCCACCATCTGCGACCGTAATGCTCGGTACTGGGACAAAAACAGACTGTCCAGTTTCTGAATACCCATAGGAACCGTTGATAGTCACTCTGGAATAGCTATCGGTATCATCGTAAACAATTCCTGAGCCATATCGTTCCCATGGTTCAAGATAATCGTCTTCAACTTCAAAGGTCAAGTTTTGAAGATCTTCTCCAAAACATCCAGAGAGAAGGGATGGAAGAATAAAAATCGCCATCAACAAAACGCTTCGCATTGAAACACCCGTCTCAAAACCGACATATGACGCTTTTTGCCTTATGCTGAGTCTTCATCCTTACGACTTTCCAGTTCTGCACGAACCTCATCCATGTCCAAATCTTGGAGTTTTATAATGAGATCTTTCAGCGCTTCTTCGGGAAGAGCACCTGGTTGCATGAAGACACCGATGCCTTCTTTGAACGCGATTGTTGTTGGAATGGAACGAATTCCAAACGATCCGGCGAGTGCCTGTTCGACCTCGGTATCCACCTTCGCAAAGACCACATCGGGAAACTCTTCGGAGACGCGCTCGAAAACAGGAGCGTACGCTCGACATGGACCGCACCATTCTGCCCAAAAATCGATGATTACGAGGTTGTTTCCTTCAATGATGTCGTTAAACGAAGACTCGTGCATTTCAACAGTTGCCATGGTGTATCCTAGCGCTCACAGTATATGGGCCCATGCATTCAGCCAAACCATCGCGTCGACGGGTTGATGTGCTGTATAAGCAAGGGAGCAACATGAGCAGACTGGCGACATGCATCACCGCGTTCCTTCTACTCAGTGTTCTTTTTGCACCGCAGGGACTGTCTGAAGATACATCCAGTGACGATGGAACACAATCCTCAATCATCATCTCGGAAATTCTTGTCTCGCCGAATGGTATGAAAAACAACGATACCTGTTCAAATTGTTACAATGCCGTGGATTGGAACGGTGATGGAGAGTACGGGTCAAACTCAGATCAATTCATTGAACTCCACAATCCTACAGCACATGAGGTCAATGTCTCCAACTGGGTTTTGGATGACATAGCAGACGGAGGAAGTGCACCGTGCCAGATTGCTAGAGATACAATAATCCCTGCGAATGGATATATTTCGATATTCAGAAACGCGTCACGCATCGAACTGGATTACTTTGATGGCGATAGTGTCTCATTAACCGATGATAGTGGAACGCTCATTCACGAGATTGCGTATCCCGGTGAAGGCATATTCTACGGCAATTCATACATCACGCTCGAAGATGGAAGTTTGGGAAGTACCACTCCCCCCACTCCGGGTTTTGCTCCAGGTGAGTCGTACTCGGCTGCCCAAAACATGGTCGGTTGCTTTGGCATGAGTGATGGAGGCTATGTAGAATCCATGCTTCTCAAGGGACGAGTCGTCACCATGAACAGTGAATCGGATGTCATCAATGATGGAAGCGTTCTTGTTCAAAATGGGAAGATTACCGCAGTTTGGTCTGGTCAAAACATTCCACAAAATGTCGACCTTACTGGCGTTCCAGTGATTGAAACGAACGGTACAATCTATCCTGGTTTGATCGATACGCACAACCACATGCATTACAACCATATTCCATTGTGGGATTTTGAGGTTCATACTTCACAGAAATCAGAGGAAGGTGGCTATTCTAATCGAAATCAATGGAAAAACAATCCAAATTACAAGAGGGATATATCTTGGATGAAGACATTCGTTCACACATCCTCAATGTGGGATATGTCAAACCAGCAAATGAAGTACGCAGAAGTGATGGCTGTAGCAGGCGGTGTCACCGCTGTACAAGGTTCGCCCTCAAGCGATTTTGATGCATGGGACAGTATGCTATCAAGAAATATCGAATTGTACAACTTTGGTGAAGATGGAATTTATACAAAGGTAACAACCCTTGAGTCTGATTATCAGGGTAACCACATCAAATCAGGAAATTCAAGTGGGAGTTTGAACGCTTGGTATCTCCATCTTGCAGAGGGCGTTGATGAAGAAAGTCGGGCTGAATTTGATGTACTTGTTGCAAACAATCTTCTCGTTGGTGAACTGGTTGTTATTCACGGAACTGCATTAGGACCTGATGAATTCCAACAGATGGGGCAAGCTGGTACAGACCTTGCATGGTCACCACTTTCCAACCTTCTCCTGTATGGAGACACGACGGATGTCGTTGCTGCAGATGAGGCAGGTGTTCGAATCTCGCTTGCACCCGATTGGGGACCAAGCGGTTCAAAGAACGTCCTTCACGAGTTGAAAGTCGCTGATTTGTGGAACACGAACAATCTCAATTCGTACTTCTCAAACTACGATCTAGCGACAATGGTCACCAAAAATCCTGCACTTGGAAACAACTGGGATGACTCTGTTGGAACCATCAATGCTGGACTTTATGCCGATCTCGTTGTGATGGATACATTCCATGAGGACCCATATCGCAACCTGATTGAAGCCATCGATGCTGACGTTCGTTTGACCGTTGTCAACGGCCAGCCTGTCTTCGGTGATATCGATCTCATGTCAACACTCAAGGGTGATGATTGGGAAATCATCGAGGGTCCAGGATTTGACAAGGCTGTCGATGTGACCGACCGATCTGAACCTGAGGGCACACAATCATGGACACGAATTCTCGCTGACATGGAAATGGCCATGGAACTCAATCCAGATGATGTCGCAGCCACATGGTCTACGAGTGCAGCAGAAAATTATTCAGACAGGCAAGGCAATGCACTCAACAGCATCTTCACGACCGATGATACACGTCACTTCGATATCATCACGCAATCCGAACACGCGAACACCCACATCAATCTTGAACAATTGGAAGATTACTACAACATTCCAATGGAGAATGGTGATCGAATTGGCGTGAACGTTGTTCTTGAACCTCAAAACCACTCAGGTGGTTCAACCATTGACCCTACTGATCCGAGTGATGAAACGCCAAACAATACAACCAATGAGACTGGTGGAGAGGAAGGGCGAGATGCTGAATGTCCTCCAAACTGCATCCTCGGAGAAGATGTTGAAGATGCATCAACCGATGAATCATCCTTGTTTGGAGCGAAATCACTCCTGCTTGTGCTCGTCATTCTGCTCCTTATCGCAGTTGGTTTAATCACACGTTCAGTCGATGAAGAAGAGGACATGGGCGTTGACCAAACCGTCGTCATCGAAAAGGAATGGCAGGAGAATAACAAGACCTTCGTTCCAGAATTACCACCACTCGCACCTCCGCCTTCAAGCGAAGAAGAGTGATTATTGCAAATCCCAAACAGGTCCATCTGCAGTATCTTTGACGACAACGCCCAACGCATTCAGTTGATCTCGGATTGCATCCGCACGAGGCCAATCTTTGTTTGAACGAGCTTCGGCTCGTTCTGCGAGCAATGCTTCAACTTGTTCAGCAATCTCTGCTTTTCGAGGGTCTTCTTCAGGTTCAGCTAGAAGAACATCAGGTGTCGGGAGTATTCCAAGAATCGTTCCTGCAGTTTCTTCGAGCCAATCTTTTGCATACGTTGCAATGGCTCGCTTATCGCCTTCATCCGTTCCGAGCGACATCAAGTGTTGCAATTGTTTGGTTGCAGCGAGAACCTTTGCTACAGCTTCTCGACTGTTGAAATCATCATCCATGGCTTGAGCAAAACCTTCTGCAAGTCGCTCAAGCAATCCGAGTGATTTCGTTAATGGATCAGTGCTTGTCAAGTCAGGTGTTGGAAGTTGATGTTGACGTCCATCCGTAGCCATTCGTAATGCTGATTCATAGACACTGAGAATACGGTCGTGATTTCGCTGTGCATCATTGAGAAGTTGTTCATTCATGTCGATTGGTGAACGATAATGTGCGTTCACGAGCGCAAGCCGAAGAACAAGCGGATCGACCTTTTCGATGATGTCTTGTATAGTCCAGAAATTACCAAGGGATTTACTCATCTTTTCGCCATCGATGTTGACGAAACCATTGTGCAACCAGTACCCAGCAAGAGGTGCATGTCCTGTATGACATTCACTTTGGAAGATTTCAGCCTCATGATGAGGGAAACGTAAGTCATGCCCGCCACCATGAATGTCGAAAGACGTACCAAAATGATCGAGACTCATTGCACTGCATTCAATGTGCCAACCTGGACGGCCTTCACCCCATGGAGATGGCCAGGTTGGCTCACCGGGTTTGGCTTGCTTCCACAAAGCGAAATCCTTGTGATCACGCTTTCCACTCCCTGTTTTATCGACTCGACCACCAGCGCCTTGTCGAACCGCATCGATGGATTGGCCAGTTAATTGCCCATATTTTTCTGGTGCTGAATCAACATGGAAATAGACACCATCGTTGGCAACATATGCGTGGTTTTTCTCGATCAAATCTTCGATGATGTGAATCATTGATTCGACGTATTCGGTACACCGAGGATAGTGATCTGCACGGAGAATGTTGAGAGAATCCATGTCCTGATAATAGGTCTCGATGTTTCGTTCGACGATCGCCCTCCAATCTTCGCCTGTTTCGATGGATCGAATGATGATTTTATCATCAATATCCGTGAAATTTTGAACATAATCAACATCATAGCCTGATGCTTCAAGCCAACGATGAACCAAATCAAAGGCGATGTAACATCGTGCATGACCGAGATGACAACGGTCGTAAACGGTTACACCACAAACGTACATCGAGACGCGCCCTGGTGACTGCGTGGTAAACACGACTTTTTCCCGACGACGTGTATCATGTACTCGTAACGGCATGTGAACAACTTCGCGGTGTCGGCACTCTCACTTGAAGATTATACGTGAAAGCGTTGAGGATTGGACGAACACGATGATGGATTTGAAGGGCGAGGGCGGAATTGTTTTCTCTACGAAAACACTTCGTGATGTTCATCTCATCAAATTGGCTTGGATAATTCCGTTGTTCACCATCATCGCTGCAGTACTCATTCACGTACTTGCAGGAAACGTTCGAGATGTTCCATTTTTCATTTCAGAAGCAGACCATCCAGGACTCGAACGCGTGGTCTTTACCTCTGGTTTGTTTGTATCCGCATGTTTCCAATGCCTCCTTTCAATACGTTTGTTTTTCCTGTTGAAGGAAAAGGCACGGCCCCGAATTCTGCTCTTTGCGACCATACTTGGAGTGTTGAGTTCAACCCATCTTGCAGTACTCGCATTCGCCGATATGTACGACCATATATCACTTCATATCTACACCTCAATGGTGGTTTTTCATGGAGGATTTTGTTGGGCATTTCTCACGCACTTCGCACTACCAAATCCACATCCAAAGGGTAAGAAATTGCGTTTGCTTTCATTGGCAGGAGCCTTGATTTCACTCCTGGTGATGACGATTTCAATCGGAAGAGGAGTCCGACAACGTCGAGAGGAACTTGATTCAGATTCCAACATTATTCCACTCGATGCATTGCAGCCTTGGATCGATGTTGCGGCACCAGCTGAATTTATTCTGTTCTTTTCGTTGCTCGGATGTCTGGCTTCCTTTTCATGGGATGTTCACGACGATTCCAGCCAACTCGAGGATACGTCGATCGAGTGATGAGAGCGCCACAGTCTGAGGGTCTATCCCCTTCGACCCTACACCTTTCCATACGGAGACAATCATCTCTCGATGAGACAATTGATGCCGAAGTTTACCAATGTATTCGCAATCCTTTGTCTGCAAATTCTCCTCCATTCTCGGCCCCCACAAGCCTGCAAACAATCCTGTTTGTGGCCGTTGATGCAATTCTGGATTGCCACGTTCATCGATTTGAACAATACAGTCGTACTCAACAACGGTCTTCTTGGTCTTCTTTGGACGAGGCAATTCATGTGGACGAGAACGTCCTTGACAGGTTTCTGCAATTGGACATTGTTCACAAAGCGGATTGCGTGGCTTACATACGAGTGCACCCAATTCCATCATCGCTTGATTCCAGTCACCTGGCGATTCACGTACCAAGTGTTGGTCTGCAAACGATTGTACGTCTTTTGGTGGTGGCTCATCGCTGTTTGTTTGACGTGCCATGACGCGTCGAATGTTTCCATCAACACAAGCCTCGGGTTGATTGAAAGCGATTGAAGCAACCGCTGCTGCCGTATAGGGGCCAATACCAGGAAGTGTGAGTAATTCGTCATACTGGTCAGGAAGTTGACCTCCATGCGACTGCATGACTTCGATGGAGAGTGCATGCAAACGACGCGCTCGAGCGTAATAGCCTGCTCCCTGCCACAAATGGAGAACGTCATCGACGCTTGATTCAGCCATCGATTGAATCGTTGGAAATCGATCAAGTAAATTCTTGTGATAGACAATTCCACGTTCCATTTGCGTTTGTTGGAGAAGAATTTCAGAGAGGAGAATCGACCATGGGCTTGGTTCTAATCGCCAAGGAAGTGGTCGCTGTATGCGACGGTACCAAGCGAGCAATGCCTCTTGATTCATCGGAAATCATCGATTCATCAGGCCGCTTTGGCTTNTTCGATNTTCGCATCATTGGCTTTGATTTGTTCCCAAACCAACTCAGCAATATCCTTGACATCCATTTCAGCATCGATNGCAGACAATCCATCGGTTACCATCGTTGAGCAGAATGGGCAACCAACAGCGACGGTATCTGCACCAGTAGAAGCCAACTCCTTCGCACGAATGATGTTGACACGGTCATTGCCTTCGGGTACATGCTCTTCCATCCACATTTGAGCGCCACCAGCACCGCAACAGAAGGAACCTCGACCACTGCGTTCGGTTTCAATATCAACACCACCAATGGCATCGCGAGGCGCATCGTATTCTCCACCAATTCGGCCAAGATAACATGGGTCATGATAGGTGACAGAACCATCGTGCTTTGGTTGAGGCAGTTTACCCTCGTTTTGCAGATGAGAAATCAATTGTGAATGATGCATGACCTCGATATCTTCGCCACCGTAATCCTTGTACTCCTTTCCAAGCGTATGGAAACAATGTGGGCAAGAAGCAACCACCTTCTTGACACCGAGTTCGTTGAAGGTTTCCAAGTTGGTTTCAGCGAGCATCTGGAACAGATATTCGTTTCCAGCACGTCGAGCAGCATCGCCACTGCATCCTTCTTGCATACCAAGAATACCGACATCGAGTCCTGCTTCCTTCATGATGGAAATGGTATCGCGAGCGACTTTTTTGTTGCGTTCATCAAACGAAGCCGCACATCCTGCGAAGTAGATGTACTCAGCAGGTTCTGCAACTTTGACATCCAAATCCGCAGCCCAATCGCCTCGCTCATGGGAAGGCAGACCGTATGGATTTGAATCCGATTCAAGGTTCTCAATGGTCGCCATAAGCGGCATGATTGTGTCTTCGACCGCTTCATCAAACTCCATACGTTCCATCATCAAATGTCGGCGAGCGTCGGTCAATTTCGGAACGTGTTCGATGTTGACAGGACATACGTCAACACAAGCGTGACAGGTTGTACAAGCCCAGATGGATTCTTCGCCGAATCGGGCGATGATGTCTTCCTCCGGTGTTTCTCCAGCGAAAAGTTGGGAAGCATGTTCGTTCGCATAGTANCGAACATCGTGAACGATTTGCATCGGATTCAATGCCTTACCACTCGCATAGGCTGGACAAACATCTTGACAGCGTGCACAGGAGGTACACGCCCATCCATCGATGAGACTTCGCCACGTAAGTTGGGTGTAATTCGCTGCGCCAAAGGATTCGAGATCTAATTCCTCAAGCGATACCGCTGAACCGTTCTCATCTGTTGCAAGAGGGCGCATCTTCGCCATTGGTTCAGTATCAAAGAAGGCTACGTTTGGAAGCGCCATCACCAAGTGCATGTGCTTTGACAATGGAATCAGGAACAAGAAGGTGCAGATGGCAACCATGTGCGCCCAATATGCAGCGTTGATGGTTGCCTGTGATGGAGCAAATGTATCAGCAACCCAAGCACCGATCATCTCCCANGTTGGATGAGGGTCTTCACCCGCTTCGACAATGTACGATGTCGTACAGATTGTCATAATCAGAAGAAGAATGACGTTGCCCTCAAGTTGTGATTTTCCTTTCAGCTTCTCGGGCGTGAACAACACTCGACGATTCAATGCAAGGAAGCAACCGATGAGGGCGCTAGTATAGCCCAACTCAACCATTCCATTCCAAATTCCATTCAATGCTTCAGGAAGAATGTGCTCGCTAAATCGGTTTGCTGTGGCAAGATCAAGCATATCGGATGAGAGCATCAGGAAACCCCAAAACATCAGAACGTGCATGGTTCCTGCAACCTTATCTTCCAGAACCTTTCGTTGACCAAGCCAAACTGTGAGGGTTTCTTTCAAGCGCTTACCCCACGAGTCAAATCGCTTGTCTGGAGCCCCTAAAAGGACGAGACGTGTTGCTTTTTGAACCTGATACAGGAAGAAAGCAATCGAGATTCCACCAAGGANGAGAAGCAGGTAGTATCCCTTGATTCCTGCATAGGTCACATCGAGTGGGTGTTCCATCATGAAACCACCCAAGCACATTCAATGCTTCAACCCAACGATGGAAACAACACCAATCCTAATGGTTGTGATGGGTGTGCAAGGAACATGGTGAAGGCCAGTGCTCCGGGCAAGTGCATCCTTTTTGGAGAGCATGCTGTTGTCTATGGCCAACCTGCACTGGCTTGCAGCATCAATCAACGAATGACAATCGAACTCGAAAAAGAAGAAACCTTTGACACGTGGCGACTTGATGGTCGAACATTCAACCCTCGAAAACATCCACACATCGAGTACATCCGTAACCAACTTTCAACTGAACGCAACGAACCGTTGCACATCCGAATTCGTGGAACGATTCCAAAAGCATCCGGACTTGGTTCTTCTGCTGCACTATCGGTCGCACTTTGCGGTGCGCTTCAACAACTTCGAGATGAGTCATTGAATCAAGCACAGGCCAGCACCATCTCCCATCAAGCCGAAGCGACTGCACAAGGCGGACGTGCCAGTCCACTCGATACTGCAACGAGTTCCTATGGAGGCTTTGTCGTTCTTTCCGATACGATCGAGGACGGGCTTGACTTCATTGAAACCCGCACAATGAATGTCGATGGCAAGACGTTGCAATGGCATCTNCATACCTTCAAAGCATCAATTCCAGAAGATGTTTCGCTCGTCGTTGGAAACACAGGCGTTCATGGTTCAACTTCAGCGATGGTTAAACAAGTTGCGACATTGATTCGCCAACATCCTGAACGAAAAGTCGAATTGGATACCATCGGAGCCATTGCTCGTCGAGGCATCCAAGCACTTCAAGATGGGAACATGGAAGCGGTTGGACAAGCGATGACGGAGAATCACATCGTTCTACGTTCCCTTGGTGTTTCATCTCCCGAACTTGAACGGTTGATTCGTGCGGCTGCACCATCCAGTTTAGGCGTAAAGATGACGGGTGCTGGCGGAGGAGGTTGCATGATAGCATTAACAAGGCGACCTGAGGAGACAGTAGGGGCGATCGAAATGGAAGGCGGCAGGGCGTTTATCACCAATTTTAACGAGCCAGGCCTTGTCATGGAACATATAACCTAACGACCTATACTAATAGGTAACCCATCAAATCGTCAGCCTTTCCTTTATATAGGCGGGCTTAAAGCCACAACCCATGACCACCGATGAAGAGCGTTTGACAGTCGTCAATGTTGTAGCAAGTACCCGTGTAGCCGAAGAACTCGACCTCCCAGACATTGCAATTCAACTCAACTGCGAGTATGAACCTGAGCAATTCCCTGGTGTTGTTTATCGTGTACAAGACCCAAAACTTGCCATCCTTATGTTCCGCTCAGGACGAGCCGTTTGTACTGGAGGAAAGGACGAGGACAACATTCACACTGGAATTGATCGCATGATCAAGGACCTTCGAGCCGCTGGCATCACAACTTGGGATCTCAAGGACGTTGAAATCGAAGTCCAAAACATGGTTGCAACCTACGCNCTTCATTATCCTGAAGACTATGATGGAAACGACAAGTTCACGGGCGCTCCTCTCGCTGGTGAGCCAAGAAAGTTGAATCTTAACAACCTCACGTTCCACCTTCCATTCGACAAGGTCGAGTACGAGCCTGAGCAATTCCCTGGCCTCATTTATCGACTCGATTATCCGAAGGTCGTCTGTTTGATTTTCGGCAGCGGTAAGATGGTCATTACCGGTGCTCGACACAAGGATGAGATTTTGGAAGCTGTTGAAATCATCAAGGACGAACTTGCTGACCTTCTCTGAAGCCAACGTCGCACCTTTCATGTGCAAGAACGTTCAAGCCCAATCATGGGCGGAGCGCTCAAGTCACGTATCCTGACGTTGCTCGTGCTCGGTTTGATGTTTGGATTTAGTCAACTACCGCTCATCACGCATCATGTCCAACTCGAGGATGCGGAAGCGATTCATCGAAGTGGAAGCGATCCTGGCGTCTCAGATGTACCCACTTGGAGAATTGGAGACAAGTGGATTTATGCGGGTGCGTTTGACCCTTCAATTCTCATTACAGATACCGGTGTTTCGGCAACTGTTGGAGAAATTCAAGGCGATTCAACTGCAGAAGTGACCGATATCCTCGAACTTCAATTTGACAATCGGACAGAATGGGTCTACAAATTACGAATGACCGCTGATTTTGATAAAAGCGGTGTTGAACTGGAAGGATTTACAGGAAATGCAGAAATCCAGTTCACGCAAACGGAATACCTCCGAGTAAGCGATTTTGCGACCGTCAAAAATGACCTCGATCTTTACATCAAATTCATACCATATGGCATTGGTTCGCTTACACAGATTCTTGGCGATATTACCATCACCAACGAATACAGTCCTGCTACCGAAGCCTATGATTTCCCTCTACGCTATGGGGAACGCTGGACATCGCTCACGACTTCATCCTCGACATGGTCAGGACAAAGTGACTACATCACACCGTTCCCGCCTCCAGAAACCGATACGAACACCACGACATGGGAAGTAACGGATGTAGGCCAACCACGAAATTCAATCGGTGCTGGAATCGCGTACAGTGGATGCGATGCGTCGTATGAACTCTCTTCTTGGAATTCAGACGGCCTTTCAACCGGCTATCGATGGTACTGTCCAGCCGTCAACAATTACGCTTGGCGACATACCGAAGAGGACGTCGGTTTGACCATTGATTTCCGCTTGAAGCAATACATCCCAGTAGGTGCAACAGGTGTTGAAAGCAACGGCGATCCGGGTACTCGACCAACCTGCATCGATGTTCAACCAGAACGTTCCTTAACAGCGCTTGATTCACCGATGGACGTTTGGGCCCATCTCAGTCCTTCTTGTTTTGGAACTGTCGATGGCGTTGCCGTCGAAATTGCCTATGATGGAGTCTCAACAACGGTTTACACCGCTTCCAATGGGTCGGCCAGCACAACCATTGATTCAGGAAATAGCATTGATTATTCCGCCACAAATACAGATTGGGCAAGTCATGGCATTATGGCAAAATCCGGCAATTATGTCGGATCTGCGACCATCACGCTCGATGAATACCTCGTTGGATTGGATTTGATCGCAGACGAGGAACGTGCAGTCGTCATACGAAATCGAAGCGGTGTTGTCAGCACTGTTAGTTCCCTATCAGGTTACAATGTTCTCCCTGGTGATGAACTCACCATCGAAGTGGCCGTTGTTAACAAAGGGATTACCTCCTCGACGCCATCGCAACTGAGAATCTACCATCCAGATGCATCGATTTTTGATCTTGAACTTCCTTCATTGGCCACGTACGAATCGCACAAGGTGGATTTCACATGGACGGTCCCCCAAGATGCATCGATTGGAACCATTCCTATTCGATGGGAAGCGGATCCATTGCAAGTCAACACAGCTGACGCTGATGCAGACAACGATATCGGCGAAATTGAGTTGTTCATTGGTCGCTTACCGACGGCCGTATTGGAACCGATCGAAGTCTATACCAACGTAGAAGCGATCATCAATGCTTCAGGAAGTTTCGATGAGGATGGCGGAAATGTGTCCTGTTTGTTCAATGTACCATGGTATGATGGAACGCGAACATCGGAATGGACGAAAGTAGAATCCATTGACTGTATGCTCAACTGGACATGGACGAACGACGGAGATTACCCTGTTGAAGTAACCATTACAGATGAAGAACAAGACCAAGTCGAAGCGATTCTCGATGTTGTTATTCTCAATCGCGCACCCAACATCGAAGTCGTGAGTGCACGAAATGAAGTCAAGGTTGAACATCCTGTGACCCTGTATGCCTATGCAAATGATACTGATTCAGAGGACCCATTCCCGGGCGTTGTTGACATCTATTGGCCGAACGCTATCTGTGAAGAGGGCTATTACACGAGAGTCTGTACGACCACGGCAATGACTGAGGGATGGCATACCTTCCAAGCTGTTGGTGTCGATGATGACAGTGCGATGACGATGGCAAGCATCGATATTCGATTCACCAACATCAATCCGCATGGTTTGTCCGTGACAATGACAAATGAGAGTGGCCCGATTCCAATGGATGTGCAACAGACTTGGCACGTTCAGGAAGATCAAGTCGTTCAATTGCGTGGCCAGGCATTGGATTCCATCGATGATTTGGATGGATTAACGCATCGCTGGTGGCCTGATGATGCACAATCAAATCTCATCAAAACCTTCGATGGAAGAGTATCAGAATTTGACATGATGTGGGAAACAGCAGGTCTTCATCGAATGCGACTGGAGGTCAGTGATTCTGAAGGAGCGAGCAGCGGCACGTACGAGCGATGGGTAAGCGTCGCCAACGTTCCACCAGTCGTTCAACCACTCGAGGAGGTCTTACCCCTCGCCGAAGGAGAGGAAGTCCGATTGGTTGGAAATGCAACCGATACGCCATCGGATTATGACACGCTGATTCGCTGTTGGGATACAGACCCGGGTCTTGATTCAAATGACATCGGCGGTGCAGATGATGATTGCGATGTCATTGGAGATGAACTTGTATGGCATTGGAATACCAGCGGCACGCATACGGTCATCTATCACGTNACAGACGATGATGGAGTCCGAGTGAGTGAAGTTCTCTCCATCGAAGTGCTCAATATTCCGCCAATCGTTCGAACCAATGAGATCAGTTGTCGAGCCCTTGAACGCTGTGTTTTGGATGCGAGTGCGACGATTGATTCGCTGAATGATCTCGATCAAATTACAGTCATCTGGGATCTCGACACGTCCATCGACATGAATGGAGATGGAATCAAAGACAACGATGCTGATGAAATCGGAAAGAAAATTGAGCACGTCTTCAAGCGAGAGGGGTCGTACACAATCCGAATCATGGCTTGGGACGAAAATCCTGAACGACCTGGAACCAGGGTGATCACCGTTGTAGTCGGTGAACCTGACCGCACCTTCGTCGAAGACATCAGTGCCTCATTGGCAGGTGAAGAAGCCAATCCAATGTACCAACTTTCCTTGCTCACGTTCTTGATCATCCTTCTGGCGATGATGACGAGGCGTCGACGGTCAGGTCGCCAACAACGAGCGATGGATCGTCTTGATGAACGACAAAACGCNATTTTTGGTGATGATGAAGTCGGCTTGATGCCGCATGAAATATCGGCTCGAAGAAATCGACCCAATGATCCTCCAATCGAACGGGCATTCGATGGATTGGTTTCAAACGATATAACCTCAAACGCTCCACCTCTCCCTGAATCAGGTCTTCCTGAAGGCTGGTCGATGGAACAATGGGAGCATTATGGCCAACAATGGCTAGACTCACAGGTTGACAATTCCTAAGTACAAGCAAGAAGACATTACCACATGGCGAACCGTCTTCCGGCATTGTTGGTGTTATTTCTTCTCGCATTTTCGTCGTTGACACATGCTGTCACACAAGAGCAGAAGATGCTCGAAGCGTCCGATGAAATCTACGCATCTTCAGGCAGTGGAACGTCAACGGACGTACCAAGTTGGAGAATTGGTGATAAATGGACGTATGAAACAAAGTTCGATGTTGCACAACTCATCGCACAAGCCAATGTCTCTGCAAGCCTCAACACGCTCACGGGCGATACAGAATACGAAGTGGAGGATATCTTCTTCATTACCGTCAATGGCGTACAGACGCTGGCTTACAAATTGAAAATCGAAGGAGATTTTTCCTCAGGAAACAGCGGTGCAACCTTGGATGTACCCGGATTTGGACTCGTCACTGGTCGACTTGACATAGGCTACACTGGCGAAGATATCATACGCGTTCGTGACCAGGCAGTCATCAATTCAGAATTTGAACTCGATGTTGATTTTGTACCATACAACCTCGGAATTTTCCGACAAAACATCGCAGACATTACCTTCGACACATACTATGACCCTCCCAAGGAGCGTTATGATTTCCCACTGCGCACTGGTGATCAATGGTACATGCCGTTCATGTCTGGAACCTCTGTAAGCGGCNCATCCGATTTCTTCGATCCTTCAGAGTTTGATACCAACGGCGCTGAAAACAATTCATGGCAGGTGACCCAATCTGGNGTCCCGACCGAGGATGGGGACACCATCAAGTACGAAGGATGCGATGATTCCTACAAAGTCAATGAATGGAACGCAACCGGTGTAAGTTCTGGATTCAACTGGTATTGTCCAGCAGTTCGATTCAACTCTTGGATTCGAATTTCAAACGCAGCAGGATTTACCATCGATTGGTTGCTCAAGGAGTACCAACCAGCTGATTCATTCGGTGTTGACAAGTCCAAGAATCCAGGCGATCGAAACGTCGATATCGAAGTCGATACACAATTTATTGCAACACTGCCCGATTCCATGTCCAAGATTTATGCCACCTATTCCGTCGCTCCAAATGGCGTGCCAGAGGTCAACAAAAATCTGCAATTACGCTACGAGATGGCAGGAACACTTCTGAATCCAATAACCAACAGCAGTGGCCAAATTGAAGAATCAATCAACGTCTCAAATGTTGTCGATGATACCAATGCAAGTGATGATTACAGCAGCAACGGTGTCATCGTTTGGGACCCTGTACAGGAGATCATTGGCGTTGCAACAGTTGTCATCGACCTTTCCGTTGTAGGAATCGACTTGGTCGCTCAAGAAGAGTCGATCATTGTAACGAGAACAAGAGATGGTGAGACCTCCACGCTCTCCAAGTCGATCGGATACAATGCACTTCCAGGTGATCAATTGAGTTTCTCACTTCCAGCGCAAAATCGAGGCGTCCTCCCATCACCCTCCACTGAAATGGAGGTCATCGTCCCTGGTGGTGAATCATCCCGTCAAGCAGTTCCATCGATCGATGCATACAGTGAACAACGAATTGATGTGAATTGGATCGTCCCAGAGGGCGCAACAATTGGCAATCAAACCCTGACGTTTACCGTCGATCCTGATGAGTTGATTACAGGGGATGCCAATCGAAGCAACAACCAAGCAACAGTGGACATCTTCATTGGTCGAGCTCCAAATGCGTCGATTACCATCGATTCGGGAAATTATACCTTTGAACAGGTCTTTATCGACGCTCGGGCTTCCATTGATCCTGATGGTGGCGATGTTGAATGCAAGTTCGAAATTGAATCGAGACCCGGTCTCGTTGATGTGATTACAACACCCGATTGTGCCATGTTTTGGAATTGGTCTGATGGAGGAGATTGGGAATTACGTACGACGGTAACCGATGATGAACTTGATTCAACCGTCCTTTTCAATAACATCACGATTCTCAATCGTGCGCCATACATTAACCTCAGTCATCCGGCTGAAGTCGAAGTGGGAAGTGAAATCACAATCGACGCAACTGATAGTGGAGACATCGATACGATTTCAGGTGACCAATCGAACATCATCAAAGTCTCCTGGCCTGATTTAATTTGTAACGAAGGATTGACCCAACCAACGTGCACATTCACAACAACCGAAGAAGGGACCATTCCTATTCGGGCCATTGGAGAAGACGATGATGGTGAACAAATCGAAGTGATTTCATCCATCCAAGTCCTGAATGTCGCCCCAACCATCGGAGAAATTGAGGTATGGATTGGCGGTGTAAACACGCCATTCGATGCTAATGGGACATGGGTGCTTCAAGAAGACCAGACGGTGATTCTTCGAGCGCAAGGTGATGATACACTCAACGATAAAGATGGATTGATCATTGATTGGAACCTCAGTGACATTCTCGATAATTTCACAGTTTCAACGGATGGTTCGGCCTCGGATGTTGCAACATCATGGCCAACATCTGGAGAGCACATCGTTTCCGTTCGTTCTGTTGACGATAATGGAGCGACCTCCGGTGTTTCACTTGCAAAGGTCACCATCGAAAACGTGGCTCCAACCATTACTGCTGAAGCCAACTTCCTCAATGCGATTAATCGCCTTGATGGATTGGCTGTCGATGAGGATTATACCGTTGAATTTGATGTAGTCGTAAGTGATACAGCATCCGATCTCGAATCGCTTGAGGTCTGTTGGGATATTGACGGAACGCGTGATGCTGATCTTGATGGAACACTCAACAACGATTGCGACGTCTCCGGAACACACTTTGAGTACACGTGGGAGACAAGCGTCCCCGAGTATCACACCGTCACTGCTTGGGTGAAGGATGATGACGGTGCAATGGCTTCATTGTCTGCAGTTGTTAAAATTCGAAATGAATTACCTGTTGCAGAGATTTCTTACCTCAATGGGTCGCTTGATAACCTCGTTGAAGGCGATACGTTGAATCTCACATCACTGGGTACGAAGGATTCCCCATCCGACCTGATCAACATGCTCTATGTTTGGAACTTTGAATGGCGAGGTGAGCAGGATTTGGGCGAAGCCGGACCTGCTGTGTCCATTACGGACCTTCCTGTTGGAACATGGACCATCAATCTCACAGTTACAGATGATGACCTCGCAACGGATACGAAGAGCATCACCATCGTTGTTGCTGAAAAACCACCAGAAGGTTTCCTCGAGGAATTCAGTGATTCGCTTGGTATTTCTCCAGTGATGTCAATCGTCATCATGTGCTTGATTGGTTTGGTGATTGTTCTCGCTTCATTCCTTGTGATTACGCGCAGGCCAGAACCTGACAGTCTTGATACGGCGACCAGCAAAGCATGGGATGCAACACCATTGCCAAGCTATTCGGCATCTGAGATGCCCGCTTACGAACAGCCAATGGTGCAAACTGAGCCTCAACAGCCTGTGGTGCAACCTGTTGCTGAACAACCAGTCGTTGCCAATCAAGGACCACCTCTGCCTGCAACAGGCTTACCTGCAGGATGGACCATGGAACAATGGGCTTACTATGGCGAACAATACCTTGCTGCAAATCAACCGGTTGTGACACCTTCTCAACCGACACCTTCAATGACTCCATCACCTGCTGACAACACAAATCTATCCAGTCTGTTGGATGATTTGGACTTGTGATGAACATGGGAAACTTGTGGCAGTTTTTTGGACTCCCAGATCCAGATGCCAGCGTAGCACCTCGGACGCAAGAGCCTAGCGCACAACAAGCAACACCGTCATTAACAAATGAGCCAGAATTGACGCCTGAACTTGTTATGGAAGACGTTGTTGAAGCCAAGCCTCAACCCCTCGAAGCGCACGTTTGGAATGGACCACTTACACCTGATGGCGAACCCTTTCACGATCTCTTCAATCATGGTACTCGGCATCGTATACGAGCAAGTCGTGCTCTTCGCTATGTTAAACCAGATGAAAAGCATCGAATCCACACACGAGGTATTGCGCAACGGGTTCTGCAGGGCGATACTGTCATTGTCGACCTGCGCACACTTGTCCACATGGAATCCCACCAACAAGCCTGTCGGCGTGAGTTGCGCATGATGTGCGAACAAACGGGTGTTGGCGTATTTGCGCTCGATTCAGAGGATAAATTGCTCATGATTCCCGGTGCAGATGTTGTCGTTGATATTGAAAAGCACGAACTTGGTCTTACACCACTCCTGAACATTTCATGAGGTGAACAAATGAAAGACCGTAATCAGTTTGCAGGTTCCTACCTTGAACTGTTTACTTCCTCGATGTTCTTCTTTATCGCACTCGTATTTCTTCTTACTTGGCTCGCTTTTTATTCTCCATATGAGTTGTTTGAGAACGGCGACCGCCTCGCAATGATGAACTATGTCCTCATCACGTTGTTTGCATTAGGCCCAGTCATGGGCATCCTCGCTGGAATTGCATTCGATACATTGCCTCTTGTCTACAACATCCCCTCATTCGAAAAAACGACGATGCGACACTTCTTACAACTCAATGGAATTGGGCAGTTGTTNATTCACATAGGAATTTATTCAGGCAGTTGGAATCTTTTCGTTGAACTCGCTGGCATTGGCATCATTCTCATGTGCCTTGCATTGCTCACATTGACCTCTTCCTCGATGGATATTGTTCAACAAAAAGGAAATGCTGGTGAAGTTGGAATCTTTTCCTACGCACCAGGACTCGTGCTCGTGATTTGTTCGTTGTTTATTGCAACCTCTTGGTTCATGCGTGACATCGATGGCATGATCCAAGTCGGTGTTGCATTTATTGTCGCCATTTTTTGTACAATGATGATGTCAACAACACTCCTCTCTCACTTTAATCGGAGGTTGGGGTGGAATGTCACAAATCCCGCAACACTTCCACTCCGATTTTTGATGCTCTTACTCCTAGGTATCGGCTACATCATCATTACTTTCCTGCGAGTGAGGGGCATTGTTTCAGAAAACATCATTGATGTCTGGTTTGCTGTTCTCTTGCTCAATATTTTCTTCATGATAAACCCATTGAAAGTGATGAGATTTTCCATTGGCCAATTTGCAAAACCACATTCTCGATTCGTCTTGGCCGGTTATCTTCTCTTACCACTTCTCTCAGTGGTCTCCATCGCACCTATTTGGACCGGTCATGCGGGCATTGAGTACATTCAGCCTGCACACTGGTTACTTATCGTTTATTCTTGTTTCTTCATTGTTTGTGGTTTTGCAATTTATCTNCACGAAGATCATCTCCATTATTCGCCTTCAACTCGTATTACACACTGGCACCTTGTCTTCATGTTCCTTCTTTCAGGAGCACTGATGACATGGTCGTTGTATGATGGAGCAGTATTGCTCGATGGTGAATACTTGCCGGTCTACATCTGGATTGCAACGCAGAGTATTGCATCAATACTCCTCGCTGTACTCTTTATCCGCCACACTGTGTTTCCTGCTGATAACTGGCATCGAATACCCATGTTTTACGACCGACTCATGGAAAATAAAGACTGAAGCTCGTCGAGATACTCCAAGGATTCTTGTGTAAACCCGAGGACCGTTGATTCAGCCCCTTCAACAAGTGCAGCATATGCTCCCATCTCTCCTGCTAAATCATAGCCACCTGCTTTACCAACCCACGAGTCGGATTCGATCAAATCGATGAAAGCATCATCCGAATACGCTTCAATTTCAACGATTGCATGCTCGATACTGGTTCGCCATTGACCCATCGAGAAAACCATTGTTGCAGACCAAACGCGGTGACGACGTCCGCGTAATCGAAGCAACATAGCCGTTGCATTCTCTTTGGAATCGGGTTGGCCTAAAGCTTGCAATTCATCATCAGGGTCTTCAACGAGCGTATCTGCGACAATGATAACATCGTAGGAATCATCAGTCATAACCGCTTGTGATTTCCGTGACACGACCTCTCGAACTTGTTCAGCCACAGGGGCTCTTGAAACCGATTCATCAACACCCTGGAGAGCGATCTGTTCAATGGTTTCATAACGCTGGCGCAGGATCGAGCCACGACGTTTTGAAGCAGATGCCAATAGAATGCGCATACATGACCCAGTCCGAGTAATCACATCAGCGTTTTCAAACAAAACGGGGGTGAATTTCAAGTGTGGAATGGTCTTCCTTGAAGCGGGGCGCAGTTATGGACATCATGGAAAGGATTCCAACACACGTTGAAGGATTGGACGAGAATATGCAAGGTGGCATTCCAAAAGGCCACATCTGCATCGTAGCAGGTGCATCNGGTGCAATGAAATCCAGTGTCACATTTTCGATGCTTTACAATGCTGTTCTTTACGGTGAGACAAGTGGAATTTACGTTACACTTGAACAAGGAAAAGAGTCCCTTCGCGCCCACATGTCAAACATGGGTATGAATGTAGATGATGCCCGCGTTCGCAATCGAATCGCAATTATCGATTTGTCCGATTTGCGCGTCCAACTCGATGAACAAGGGATGAGCAATCGTGTCGATTGGATGGGGCAACTCATCAAACAACTGACCAATTACAGAAAATCAATTGGATTTGAATTACTTGTGTTCGATTCACTAGGCGCATTCTTCACACTGACAAAAATGGAAAATCCTCGTGATGAAATCTTTAGGCTGTTTGAAGCAGTTCGACGGCTTGAGCTCACATCCTTCTTCATATGCGAAATGACAGGCGAGAATCACAAGCAATTCGGCGAGTATGGAGTTGAAGATTACTTGTCGGATGGGGTCATCCATTTGGTCATGGATCGGAAAGACGATGATGTTCAACGTAAATTAGGCATCATCAAGATGCGTCACACTCGACATGCTTTAGGTTACAAACCGTTCAACTGGAAGCAGGATGAACAACGATTTACGGTCCTTTAATCACTCAACAGTGACCGATTTCGCTAAGTTCCTTGGTCGATCGACATCATTGCCCAAGGCCAATGCGGCATGATACGCAATCAATTGTGTTGGAAGTACACTTAGCAATGGCGTCAACATTGGTATTGTTGGAGGAATGGCAATACTTACGTCACCAACTTCTGAAATTGGGTCACCTTGCTCATGAATCAAAATAATCTTCGCACCTCGAGCCTTACATTCATGAATTGCATTCAATGTTCNATCTTGAACCCCATCGTTTGGAGCAATCACAACAACCGGTGAATGCTCCTCAATAAGTGCAATAGGACCATGTTTCATTTCACCAGCAGGATAGGCAAGACATGGAATGTAGGCAATCTCCATCAATTTAAGAGCACCTTCGGACGCTACNGGCGAAGAGATACCACGACCTAAGAACAGGACACTCTTTGCTTGCGTTACCAATTGAACCGCTTCTTCAATCGGCCCAGGATTCTCAAGATAGGTCCGGATTTTTTCAGGAAGATTTCGCATTTCTTTTACGATGGACTTGCCTTTTGTTTTCGAAAGATGACGGCTTCGTCCTAATTGGAGTGAGAAAAGAGCAAGTGCACCAACCATATTCGTGAACGCCTTGGTTGAAGCGACCGATTGCTCAGGACCTGAGTGAATGTAAACCCCTTTTCCACATTGTCGAGCAATGGTTGAACCGACAACATTGACAATACCATAAACATCAGCACCTTTACGTTGAATCTCCTTGACTGCAGAGAGTGTATCTGCGGTCTCACCGGATTGTGAGATAGCAAGATGGAGTGCTTTTGGATTGATGACCGGATCGTTTGCATTGAATTCACTTGCAATATGCGATACTGCAGGAATACGTGCCCATTGTTCGATGAGAACTTGTCCAATTTGAGCAGCGTGCAAGGCAGTACCGCAACCAATCAAACGAACGTGAGGAAGTTGTGCTAACTCTTGGTGTTGAACTTGAAGACCACCCAATACAGACGTTCCTTCTGCCGAACGCAACCGTCCNGAAATGCAATGTTGCAACGACTGGGATTGCTCATGTATTTCCTTCAACATAAAATGCGGATAACTTCCTAATTCACTCTCNCCCCATTCCTCTTCCAAATGCAAGAGGCTGGATTTGACTTTCTTACCATCGACTTTCATCACTTGAAATTGATGTGCATCAACTTGTGCAATTTGTCCATCCTCTAATGCAACCAATTGATCCGTATGTTCACGTATTGCATGAGGATCGCTTGAGATGAACATCTCATCTTTCCCGCGCCCGATGATCAACGGAGAACCATTTCGAGCACACAAAACAAAATCATGTTCAAGGAAAAGCACACAAAGCCCCCATGTTCCACGAGCGATTGAGAGGACATTTTGAAGAGCTTCTAGGGGTGTTTTTCCTTGTTCCAAATCCATTGAGATGAAATGGCAAAAAACCTCCGAATCGGTTTCTGAATTCAATTCGATACCTAAGTCAACCAATCGCTTTCGTAATGAATCTGAGTTTTGTAAGATTCCATTATGTACGATGGCAACGTTACCATCGTTGCTTAGATGAGGATGTGCATTCTCCTTTGTTACACCTCCATGTGTTGCCCAGCGAGTGTGGGCAATGCCAATTGATCCTTTGAGCGTCGGTAATGATGAAGCCATCTCAGAAATTTTTCCAATATCTTTGTACGATTCCAGTTTACCGTTTTTTACGACGATACCACTCGAATCATAACCTCGATATTCGAGTCGCAACAACCCTTTGACGAGCAATGAAGAGGCATTTTGATGCCCAATGTATCCAAAGATTCCGCACATTTTGTCACTTCACAAATTGAAACGTTCCGAACAGATTGGACATGTGACTTGGGCACGTGTGATGTCGGTTACAGGGAAGTTTGCCTTGCANGAGGGGCAGGTTGCCTGACGGCGAAGCGGTGGCAATTCACCCAATGGAGGAAGAGCGCCNTCAGTTGGAAGAGGCAAGTCCGGAAGGTCAACCTGTGGCAATGGGGGCAATTCAGCAGGTGTCGGCAAAGGAGGCAAGCCTTTTGCCACAATCTCAGCAACTTCCCGATCTTGCTTTCGCTTCATGCGTCGATTCAAACGAGCATTTCCTTCACCAGCGTTGCTCTTTGCTTCCAATTCATCAGCAAGCGTTGGCTCTTCCATCTCGACTTCGACTGGACCACTGATTGGAACTGAAGCGACCAGTTCTTCCTCAGGCTCATCATCTTGCACTTGAATCATAATTGCTACTTCATCATCGTCCGTTAGAACAACGTCATCAACATCTTCTCGCTTCCTGCTTGAACGTAGTGAGATTACAACGAGAATGAAAATGATGAACAAGATCGAAACAACACCCATGAAGACTTTCACTTTGAATTCATCCGAACCAGGAAGAGGTTCGAGGAACTGTTCGAGGAATGACTGTGGCTCAGCTTTCTCTTGGGGCGAATCCATGAGGAATTTTTGCATTGAGAAGCGTCCAGTTGCCGATACTGTAAACAGGATTCCATCCTGTTCATTCATACTGTATCCAAGCAAACTCTTCTTTTCAGAGACGATGTTACCAAGGCCAATCACAGGAACTTCCTCACCGCTTGTCTCACCGATGGTAAGCAATCCATATCGAGCAACTTCTCCACGTACCGTGATTTCATCATACACAACTTCGATCACATCATCACGAGGGTTGAACAGTAACGTCATCGCACCGGGAGCTGGCGTACGTTCAACATCTTCCGTCCACGTACCCTGGGAAGCAAGAACTGCGATCGATGCTTCGTTTCCAGTACCTTCAATCCAAGCGGCAAAGAACATCGTTTCATCACCAATAGGCAATGTTCCGAGTTGAGCAGATTTTGCCTCATCACCGAGCGATGACTGATAACTCCACTGGCTTGAAGTTAACTCACCTCTGGAGTACATGAGGCCACTTCGCTCAATACCTGTTACATCATCTCGTAGTTCTTGATAGAGGACATGCAATTCATCATCCAAGAGTACAGTAGCCAATTGATCACCGTCATCGGGATGGATGTCAATCACCGGAATATGTATCTGCATGTCGGTCCAATTTTCCCCAACGTCTGGGGATGATGAATGAATACTAAAAATCGATGTGAGATCCGTCCATGAGCCACCTGTCGATATGTTTCTGAAATAGCCGGATAGGACAACAGTATCATCTTCTTGTGCGAGATCGATTCCCCAATACTGGCCTTCTGATATCTTCAATGGCATAAGATGGTGATGGATTGGAAGCATCTGCCCAGTAACTGAAAACGATGTCATGGCAACATCGTTGAGGAAGTAGCCTTGTTGAGATTGCGTCCGACTTGTCCAAGCTGCATGCACAAGCCCATCGTTTCTGACAAGAACATCAATTTCTCCACCCCAGTTTTTGTCAACAAGTGTGTCTGTAAGTAATTGCAAATCCTTTGTCATCGAACGAACATGCAGTTCACCGTCGATGGTCGTGAAGAGAAGTGTTGAACTTTCAATTCCAGCAAAGGCGACAGGATACTCCTCTTCTGACAGAGAAAGTGTTGTACAACATTGGCCCGAAGATACATCGCTAACCGCAACCGTGAACAGATGCTGACTAAATTCGCTCTCAACACCATCACCCGACAACGTTGCTCGGTAAAGAACGGCGCCTACNTCTTTGCTTCGATGGGTGAATTGGACGGTTTCTGAACCCGTTTCAACCGTAGCCCCTGGAACAAACCCAATCTTCTCGGTATCAATCGCTTGGAAACCTACATCTGGCACGAAATACTCCAAGTCCACCTCTAATGCGATTGCATTTGATAGGCCCAAATTATCAACTCGAACGCTTATGGTATAGTCTTCATTCACCAAAGGAACATTTGGTACCGTTGTCACAGCGCCTGGTAGATATCGAAGAACTGCCTGATTTGGACGTTCACGAATTTCAAATGGGAACGTGAGGACATTGTCATCAGGTTCTGGATCCCCTTGCACATCGTTTGGATCAAGTTCAATCTTGACATCATGCAATCCGGGAACGGTCGCTTCCCAATAGAGAGTCACACCAACGGTTTCACCCTTTTCAAGCGACGGGATGATACCTTGGGAAGGATAAATCTCCGACGCTTCGCCTGGAGCAACAAGACGAACAAAGATATCGTTCGCAACCTTGTCGCCTGCATTGTACACATCGAATTTCACCTCAAGTAAACTTCCAGCATAGGCGGATTCTGCCGGAAGTTTCTGGTCNAACAACTCAATATCACCTTGGAATCGGAGCGATGGTGCTGGAGGAATGTTGTCCGTCGTATATGTTCTCTGAGAAATCGGACTTTCAAAACCGGTCTTATTTACCATCCGTACATAGAATTCGTGGAAACCGTCGCCCACTTCGGAGGTATCCCACATAAAGTTCCATGAAGAATAGCCATCTTGACCTGGTCCTGAGTGGTTGGTCAACGTTGTACCAGTTTTCCATTCGCCATCGTCGACTTTGTATTCGATTCGATCGTGCTCAACACCCTCAACGCTGCCTGTCACCTGAACGGTTCCAGTCAGTACATTCCGGGAAATCGGTGAATTGAGAGCCATTCCTGTTCGACCGACTTGGTAAACTCGTTGCGCAGTACCCGATTGATTTCCATCTTCATCGTATGCAATGGCTTTCAGAAGCAAACCTAAATCGTTTGATTCCACCCATGAATTCGGGATTTCAAAATCATAAAACCAATAATCCATTGTTCCGTTGACCGTTGTCCAATTCAGCAACACTTCAGGAGGTCTGTCATGCAAACCATCTCCGTCAGGTTCATCTGGGCCGCCTTTTGGCAATACATCAACAAACGGGAAATGCTGTTCAATGTAGATTTGCACTTCCTTGTAATCGGCTTCAGAGGTATTTACCTCGCCAGAAAATCGAGTCATTGTGTTCGCCATCATCCATGCACCATGAACGGGGAAACTTGCATTGACTTCACTTTCCGCATAGACTAAACCTTTTGCACAATTTGAGTTTTTAAGGAGAGATATTGCGCAGGATGCATCGATGATTCCATATCCAAAATACGCATTCCAACGAGATCCAGGATTCGTTGCCTCGCCTCGAGGCTCAGCAGAATTTCGTAGGATCTCCTTGACGTCCCTTGGCGTCAACGAAGGATCGGCCTCCAGCATCATTGCAACAATACCCGAAGCAATTGGAGTTGCCATACTCGTTCCGGACTTTTCCTCGTATCCATCACCCGCCATGTTTCCACCACCTCCTGGCAATGGTGTTGTGAACCCACCAGCAACTGCTTGTGCCGACATGATGTTTGTACCGTATGCTGTAAGATCTGGCTTCTCTTCATCGGACGAATTACCGTCACCATCGTCAAGTCTGGGGCCATAATTCGAGAATGAGGAATAGATGTCATCTTCTCGATTAACCGTCCCTTGGTCATCAACAGAGCCAATGGAGATTGCTTCATCAGCACTGGCTGGTGACGGCACTCGGTTGGCACCATCATTCCCCATTGCAACAACACAAACAACACCCGCATTGGAGAGAATATTCACAAGAGCTGCATCAGCACTGGAACCGTTATCTCCGTTCCCTGGATCGAGAGGGTTGCTTTCGACAGAACCATAGGACATAGAAGCGATTTGTATGCCGTTGTATGTTGAGTTAACACCCCAGTCCGTATCGGTATTGTTGAGAACCCATTGAAGACCACGATATGAGTACTGGGCATTCGTAGCCCCAGTACCACTCAAAACTTTGACATCGACAAGACCTGCTCCCGGTCCAGTGCCCATGTGGATTCTTGATGCATCACCAGTTCCGAGCGCAGAGCCTGCGACGTGGGTGCCATGCCCGTTGTTGTCATCGGGATCTGTTTGACCTGATTCGTCAGGCGTTGTTGCAGTTGCATCATATCCGGCAAACCATTTCTGGTCCGAATATGAGGTTGGATCAAGATCGGGAGCATCGTCCACATCATCAAAATCATTCAATGATCGGTGTTCGTTATCGACACCTGTATCGAGGACTGCGATGATAACACCGGAACCAGTATAATCCTTAGCGAAACCTATGTCATTGTATTCTGCTGAAGAACGGGTAAGTGCAGCCCGAGTGGCTACATCATTGAATGGAACCATGACATTTTGCATTTCAACAACAACAACACCTTCGAGATGATAGATGTCCATCAATGCTGAAACAGGGACTTTGTCGACGGCGATTGCATCAATGCTCTCAATAACTTCGAAGAAAGCACCTTCTTTCATTCCTATCCAACCATGCTCCTTGAGAACGGATATGAGTTCATCACGTTCATCAAACGTAGGATACCAGGCATAGTCAACAACAATCGCTACAGTTTTTCGACCATCTGGTCCAAGAATGGNTGTTGGAGAAATGGACTCCATACCACCCATGACGCGCTGAAGACGGTCGTCCATGCCATTCCAATCAAGGTCAGGGCCATACGCTTGCCACCAACCATACTCTCTGTGCGCTTCACGACCGTCACGGTCAAACATTCGCAGCGGACGATCGCAGAGTTCTTCACCACANACAAGAGGNGGAAGGCCCTCAACGAGAATCGGTGGTGCGTGCGTTGGTTCCTCGATGACTGGCGTGTTGTCAATGGCCTGTGATTGCGATGCCAAAGGCAGGAGAAGCATCAGCAAAACCAAGAACAATGCCTGCCTTGGATTGGAAAATGTAGACGCTCCGCTCATAATCGCCATACANAACCACAAATCGATATATTTTGATGGTATCGCTTCAACGTTTATTCAATTCACCAAATTAGGGCAGTTTTGGCCAAGAGAGATGTTTCGGTTCTTTTGAACATTGCAATTGAGGCCCAGTCCGTCGTTCAACCATGCCAAGAGGGGCAAGACAAACAGGACAATCACCCGCTTCTGAGATGTGTTCCATCCATGCAATCCGTGTTTCTGCTTCATCGCCAGCTTCTCGTAATTTCCGAAGAGGTTCTCGGAGTTTTTTCGGAACTTCAAGCCCCAATTCAGTCCAAGGGTCGTCCATCATCGAAATATCCGCCATCGAAGATTTCATTTGATCAAAACCCGCACGAGATGAGCCAAATCCTTTCGGCCCACCATCGACAATCCCCATCGGATACGGCCCTCCCCTCGCAACCAATGGGAGCAGAGCATAAGCAAGGACGAATCCACCGATGTGCGCCATGTGCGCCACGGTCGAAGCGCCACCTAAGCCAACGGTATTGAACGCACGAATCAATTCAAATCCGAAATAAAACAACGCGATGACGGTCACTGGCCATGGACGAATGAGAATGAGTGGGAATGGAATTTCATCTTTTGGCCAGCCGGACAAGTAAGCTCCGAGAAGACCATATGCGGCACCTGAAGCACCCCATGAAGGCGTTCCTGATTCGTAATTGAACCACACCCATGCGATGGAGCCACCAAGCAATCCTGCAACATAGATCATCGTGAAGCGTTTCGTTCCAAGACGTTGTTCCAGCGGTATTCCGACCAAAGCAATGACCAATACATTTCCAAGAACGTGCGTCACGTCGTTCATGCTGTGAAGAAAACCAGCAGTGAACAGTGTGGGAATGTGAACGACTGAATCTAGGCGGTTTGGAATCAGCCNGAAGTCAAACCATACGAATTTTAATTCCACGCCGTAGGACGCAAGAACAACAAATGCGTACTGAACGATGTAGCCAAGAAGCAATCCTACCGATATACCGAGTGCAATAGGTGTTTTGTTGCGAAAGGAATAGGCGATTGGTGTTGCAACTGCGAACAGCCAAAGAATGAGAATCAACCATTCTGAGGCACCGAATGTTGTGAGATACAACTGCCCCATACACCTCCCAATCTTTGCACGAATATGGGTCTTGTCCTGACGTAGCATTCATTCATGTGTGGGTTTTGGCAGGGATATGAGCGAGACACTTCTTAGACTCGATGACGTCACAGTGCGTCGCGGTTCTTCGATTGTCTTGAAGAACCTTCATCTCGAATTAAAACAAGGACAGTTGGTCCTGCTTAATGGTGCAAATGGCGCAGGGAAATCGACAATCATCGAGGTTGCTGCAGGATTATTGCCTCTTGAATCAGGTGAAGTTCGACATCACAATGCGTTGCTCATTGACGCTTCGGGTCGCTCAAAACGACCAAATCACGCCTTTGGTTTGACGTTGCAATCCGATGGGTGCATCGGAAGCCAGCGTGTTGAGGANCACCTTCTCAATGCAATGGATCTCACAGACGGGCGAGTCGATGTGACACCATGGCTTGAACGCTACAACCTTCTTCACCGTCGCCATGATTTGGTTGCACATTTGTCGGGAGGGCAGCGACGAAAGGTCGCCATGCTCGCAGGCATTCTACCGGGATTTGTCGGAGAACAAGCAAAGTTGATCCTTCTTGACGAGCCAGGCGCAGGACTTGATGAAGCATCAAGAGCAAAACTTGTCGAAGACCTTCACGCGCTTCGGAAAAGGGGTCACGCTCTTCTTCTCGCAAGTCATCATGCAGATTTCGTCGCATGTGCAACAGATGTATTCAATGGAAATGAGATGATTCCAAACGATGTCCGTGAGTCCGAACTACTTCCACATCATGACACAAAAACCGATGCAGTTCGCAAGCATGTGGCCATACGGACAAGTTTAGCTTTGAATCAGCGAACACTTGCAACGGTTGCAAGCAATGGAATAGCAGGTTTTCTCACCTTAGGCATTCTCCTTGCGCTTGTTGATCCAGCAGCCACTGATTCCAATCTCATTCAAGCATCTGGATTGTTCTTGAGTGCCGCTTTCGCCGCAGGTCTTGTTGGCGATAACATGATTTCGATGCTTCATGAACATCGAGCACTTGATTGGTGGAAAGCACATCGACAAGGAATCCCTCACTCCTATGCACATGGGTTCGTTCTCGGCACAGGTTTGACAGCGCTTGCACAACTTGGATTCGATGCAGACCTTTCTTGGCAATTGGTTCTCATTGGAGGTTTGGTGACGATTACAACGATGGCGGTTGTTCGATGGATGGACTTGGCAACCTCAAGATTGGCCCGTCCAAAGGCCGCATACACGAGAATTTTGACACCGATTCTTATTCTTCCATTTGCACTCATCGTTCAATGGATAACAGATTCAAACCTGCTATGAATGCAATGCTTCAAAGCAAAAGATTGGGTGGAACGGCTATGACCAAACGAATTGCAGAATATGTGCTTCTGCTCGGATTCGTAGGCATTGGTCTTACACTTGCCCTCGCATTCCTCAAGGCACCAAGTGTATCCATCAACGCCTTTGAGTCGCCTGANGCTCAGCGTATCTTCTACTGGCATGTTCCAGCTGCTTGGGCAGCATTCATCGCATTCGGCGTCCTCTTTCTCGGTTCAGCAATGTGGTTCTTTCGACGATCGGATCTTGGCTGGAGAATGCATGTTGCCGGTGCAGAAGCCGGGCTTGCTACTGGACTGATGACGGTTTGGAGTGGCATGGTGTGGGGTTCTGCTGAATGGGGAGTTCCTTGGGATTGGACCGATGTTCGTTTGAACACGTTCGGTTTGCTCACGTTCCTTGCCTTGTTTTTGGTTCTAGGGCGACCTTCACAACCAGACGGTGTTGAAACCAGAGACACGTTTTCGACCTTTGGACTGTTTGGTTTCGTCCTCGTACCAGTCACATATGTTGCAACTCGATTGTGGCAAATTCGTCACCCTGGTCCAGTTGTTGGCGGGGGAGACAGTGGTAGTCTGAACGGAGAGATGGCACTTATTCTTCTCATCGGCGCACTCTCCTTCACGACGTTTATCATTGGCCACATTCTCATGAGCATGCGAATTACCTCCCTTGAACAACGATTGGAAAGCATTCAAGAACCAATGGATTAGGTGTTGATTATGGCGGAGGGTTTGACATATCTTGCAGTCGCCTACCTTGGGATGCTCATCGCAATCGGCATCTGGACATGGACCGTCTTTACACGAAGCAGCGATCTTGAACAACGAATTCAGGCAGTTGAACAACACGTTCGTCGAAACAAAAACGAAGAGGAGTGAAATCCATGAATCGAGAACTTGGAGGCGATTTTTGTCTCGTTTGTGGTAGCGACCCACCCCTTTTCTCGGACCGAATGTGTGAGGCATGCACTCGCAAACGAACCAAACTGGCGAATGTTCCTGAAAATACGAATTTCACCCAATGTGCGCGTTGTGGACTCATCGACATCCAAGGTCGATGGGTGAGCATTCCAGAAGACACGCTTTGGGATGAACTGATTCAACGCAATGTAGCGTTTCATCAAGATGCCGAAGAAATTGGTCTAGGATTTGAGCCTCAAATTGTTTCGGACCGACATACGTTGATTCACATGCAAATGGAAGGTGTCATCGATGATTTGCTATACACAGAAGAGCATACGATGCGAGCACGACGTTCGAACGGCGTCTGCTTAACCTGCACCCGTCGTGCAGGGAATTACTTCGAGGCGACTGTCCAACTACGTTCGACCGGTCGTCGGCTCGAGGAAGAAGAGTTGAACAATCTGCGTTCGAGTCTTGATGCAGTCATCGAAAATCTCAGCGATGACCCGATGTTCTTCATTACAAATGAAGGGCCAGTTACTGGAGGTTATGATGTTGTGATGGGTTCGAAAGGATTAGCACGCGCATGGGGCCGACATCTGACTGAAACGTGGGGAGGGCAAGTCACGGAAACAAATTCTACGGTCGGCCGTAAAGATGGTNTTGATGTGACTCGTCTTACGCTTTTGTATCGAAAACCGGGCTATGATCTCGGAGATGTTGTTCGTTGGCGAGGTGATTTGTGGCGTCCAAGTTCATGGAGCAAGGATGGAGCGATTATGGAGCGAATTTCGCGTCAAGAACGTACAGGAGCTACGTGGCGTGATTTGGATGGCGTAACGGTGCTTGCTCAAATGAAAGATCATTTGCTCGTGGACATTCTCAACCTTGACGATTCAGCNGCAGAGTTCCTCGATCCAGGCAACTGGCAGATGACATCGGTTCGACTTCCATGGGATTTCAATGGAGATTCACAATTACGTCTTGCAAAAATCGATGGTGAATTCATCGCACTCCATGATATGGCACTTGACCACGCTAAATCATAGGAGTGCATATGAAGGTCAAACCTTCCATACAGCCATGGGCGATGAGACGTTGAACATCGATGAACTCTGTCAGCAATTGGACACTGAGGACATGATTGGGTTCACAGAATCCTTTGTCTCCGATCTTGAGATCGGCTTTTCTGTGGTTACTGAGGAACGTTTGTCGTGGCTTCATTCCATTCAATCGCGCAACTGGAAAGGCGTACTTTGTTTTGGAATGGGAGGTTCTGCAGCAGGTGGTGATTTCCTCGCACGCCTCGCAGATGCAGATGGTTCCAAACCATTGGTCGTTAACCGTACCTATGAACTTCCATCATGGTGGACAAATGACTGGTTAATATTGGCCACATCGCACAGCGGGAACACCGAAGAAACAGTTGCAGCAACCGAATCCGCTTTGAAACAAGGAGCAACCGTGATCGTCATTGCAACAGGTGGAATTCTTGCAGGTTTATGCGAATTGTATGATGACTGTCATTTGATTCCATCCACCGGAGGACAGCCTCCACGAACAGCTTTTGGCCATCTCTTTTCTCGACAACTTGCCCTGATAGAAACAATTGGCATACTTCCATCTCAATCCCAGGAAGAGCGGGAAGCAATGATGGTTCGTTTGGAATATGCATCTCAGTCCAATGATTTTCGTAAACCATCAGGAGCGCCTTTGCTCGACCTTGCCATGGCATTAATGGATCATCCTATCGCTTTGCTCGGATCAAATGACATGCAACCTGCTCTGGTGCGATTCAAGAATCAATTGAACGAGAATTCTGGTCGATTTGGGCGAATTGGGATTGTTCCAGAAATGAACCATAACGAAATCGTTGCATGGGGAGGACTATCCGATGATGCAGACCCTGAACGTATCAATCAAGCAACCTTGTTCTTGACGTGGGATGGAATGCATCAGCGCGTTCGACGTCGTATCGATTGGATGATTGAACATACGCCAACCGATTATGCTTGGAAGATTCATGGCGAGGGAACATCATTGCTCGAAGCGCTCCTTCACCATTGCATTGTGATGGATTGGCTCACCATTGCACTTGCCTTCCTTCACGGAAAGGATCCTTCAGCGATTCGCCCAATTCAAGCATTGAAGGCNTACCTTGCAGATGATGCCTCAGTATAAGTTTCCCAAGATGTTTCTCGGATCAGGATACATCCCGAGAGCTTGTTCTCTGTTTTCAGGGGAGACAACACCTTGCAAATCGGGCTCAGAAGGCTCAACAAACGACAGTTGAAGATGAACATGTGGAGGCCAACCGCCATTCTCATGTTCTTCACCAATCGAAGCTATTTGGTCGCCTTTGTTGATACGAGTACCCACATTGAGACCGAACAACGACTGACGAGATAAATGGCCATGGAGAAGCCAAATTCTACGACGTTGCCCTTCGATGATAAGTTGATGTTCAGTGATGATCGTCGGACCGTAGGAACCATCTTCATCGTTGTCAGCAAAACTGTGAATGATGCCATCTTCGAATGCGAAGACCGGTGTCATTGCAGGGCCTCCGATATCAAGCCCAACATGGATGGTTCGCTCGCCTCCGAACAGTGCTTGCGTGTACATTCCTTTTCGATCCTCATCGTACCGACCAATGGTATACTCGAAATGTTGGTTCCAATCACTCTGTGGTTTCTGGAGATTGAGCACCCAATACTCGCTTGGCAGTTGAACGATTGGGTGGAACTGGTTGTTTCCTGTCCCAGCCAAATCGGTGCAACCCCACATGACCCGAAGAAGGGATTCTCCTCTAAGAGTTCATGCATGAACTTGATGGAGTGCAANAAGAAGCCACGTTCTATGTGGGAGGTTGTGCTGATACTGATTCTCCCCACAATCGCCCCTGGGCTTGCACTCCTTCGCATCCTTGATGCATCTGCCGATACATTCCGAAAAGCCCTGTTATGCTTCCCAATTGGTCTTCTGACATTGTACGGCGTTTCCGGATTGTTGTTCGTTGTCAATCTCTGGACCGTTACGAACCTGACCATGATGTTGATGCTTGTCAATGCGGTCTCAATCGCCTTTCTCTTTCGCAAGGTCCATGTTGAAAAATCAACATACACTCAATGGCAGAAGATGGAAGCGGCCATTCACGGTATTGTTTTGAGTGAATCTGAACCTGAAATTGAACAAGAAGTTGCAGCCCAACAGTGGTTTCAAGCGAATCGCAATCCAATCCTTCAAATCGCTGCTGGATGTTTTTGTTTTCTGACATTGATTCCATTGTTGATGTTTGATCGACCATTCGGCGTGGATTGGATTGGTTTCAGCACGCTTGCAACAAGTGTTGGACAAACAGGCACGTTCGACGTTCCAGCACCAAATTCAGGCGTTTGGACATATCCGCCTGCGTTTCCAACCTTGCTCGCTTGGCTTTCAAACATCACTGGCGCATCCATAGAAGAAAGCATTCTCGTTCTCGGCCATCTCTCACTGTTTGGAATTCTGATTGGAATCTGGGGGTGCATGGATCGGCTCGGAGCAGGGGCTTCCAGCGTTCTTGCAATGGGGGCTTCGTTTGCACTGTTTGCAAAAGTGTTTGACTCAGGTTATCCAACCGTAGCAAGTCAACTCGGATTAATCACCGGCCTGATGATCGTTCTTCGACCGTTGCATCAGTCCTTACGCTATCACATCACTGCGTTCGTATTTCTCTCCTTTTGCACCGTATTGATACACCCCACGGGAGCTATGTATCTTGCAGCTTTACTCGTTGCAAGTCTGTTGATGCGTCAACGATTATCAGAGGATGAAAAGGTCAACAGGAAGCCTATTTTCTTGACGTCAATCTTCATCATCAGTGCGATGTTTGTCATCGCGCTTCTNTTCTTCGCACCAAGAATGTTGAGTGAGCCTGTCTTTGCTGAATATGGTTGGCAAGGAGGGAAACCGATGCTCATGTACAATGGTCCTTTGATGCTTATCGCAGGTGCATGTATCTATCTTGGCCGACAGAGTCTTGAAATTCGTTTGCTTTCATGTTGGTTCTTCATACTGTGGCTATTTTCGTTCATTCACTTGGTTGAAGGGCTTGCAAACATCCAAGTCTTGAGCCTCTTATCGTACACGCTTTATTCGATGGCATTGCATGCATACCACATACCTCTTGCAATCATTGTTGGTTTACTCGCAAGTCGTTCGACTTCATTGACGAACATCGATGAAGAAGCATCCTGGTTTGGTTTAGAAATGGATCCATTCATTCGACCTTTGTACAGCACAATCTTCCTTGTCATTCTCCTTATGGGCTCTTTGTTCGCAGTTGGATTGATGGTTCAGTTGTCCGAACACGATGAACTCCATGCCACAACATCAGGTGATATTCAACTTCGAGAGTATCTTGCAAACCACCCTCCAGATCAATTTGTTTACACTGAAAACATTCACTGGGGTCATGCTTTTGCGTTCAATCCATCATTTCAAACCAGTAGCGTTCCAACACTTGGCTTGCTGACACTCGATGAGAGCATACAGGCTCAAGCAACAACTGCTCTTCGAATGGATGATGTCCAAACATTGCGACAGCTAGGAATTGGTTATGCTCTATCAAGCCCTATTGGAACAATTGCACTCACGCTTGGACCTTCACCCTACTGGAGTATGGAACAGTCCTTTGAAGGTGCACGATATTGGAAATTATGGGACGTCCCCTCCCCTTCGCGTGTTCTTGACTTCATTGCGTTGAACACTACCGTTTGTGAGACGACGAAAGGTTGCCAACTTGAGGAAGACCCTTGGCGAAATCATCGATTTAATGACCCGTTAGATCGTGGAACTGAGCGGATGAATCTCATCGGAAAAGGATACTATTCATGGGACAATGTTGTGAACGATTCCAACACCGTTGGCACCTATCAAGTATGCATTGTTTACGAACAAATTGGTTCATTTGAATCCTATCAAATTGCATTGAATGGCCAATCCGTCCCAGTTGAAGCAAACCCAGGTTGGAATCACCAATGCATGAACGCCAAACTCAACACAACCTTCGATTTTGCAATCACGCTGGAAGAAGATGGAACCACTTGGATCAATCCACTTGGCTTTTCAGGACGAAGTTCAGAAATTTTTGATTCCACTGGCCTGAGATTGCATCATATCGAACTGAAACGCATCAATGATGCGAAGGCATGAAAAACAACAACAAGGAAGGCGTTCATGTGAAACGTCTCATGATTCTCCTGCCCGTGCTCAATGAGGCAGAGGGTTTGGATGTCATATTGAAAACGATTCCATACGAAGCGCTTGAGAAGAAGGGGTGGGGTGCAGAGGTCCTCATCGTTGATGGGAAAAGCACAGATGCGTCCCGTCAAATTGGAATTGATGCGGGTTGCAATGTCATCGTTCAACCAAGTCGTGGAAAAGGTGAAGCGGTTCGAGTTGGTATTGACCACGCTATTCGCAATACGTACGATGCAGTTGTCATGTTCGATGCAGACCAAACTTACAGTCCAAACGACATGTTGCCCATGCTCGAACAACTTCTTCCTGGACATGTTGTTGTTGGAAATCGATTGAATTCGTTGATGACCAAAGATGCGATGTCACCACTCAATTGGATTGGAAATCATATCCTTACATGGTCCGCAGTGATTCTGCATGGACTTGAGATTCATGATGTCTGCAGTGGCTACTGGCTCTTTGATCGTCAAGCGCTTCTACGAATGAATCTCAACAGCATGGATTTTGAAATCGAAGCCGAAATGTATGCTCAATGCGCAATCTCTGGCATCCCTCTCGCAAACATTCCAGTCTCATATGGAGCACGAATAGGGGAAGCAAAACTCGGTTCACTTCGAGATGGTTCATCGATTCTTCGGAAACTCCTCGTTCGCAAACTGTTCCCTCTTCCCGTTGAGGAAGAACTCGGTGATGGAAAATTAGCGTTTGAACCCAATCACTGAATCTTCAGAGATGAGCCCATAATTATGCGAATCCGTTGAAGCCGTTGGATCAGGGTTATCGCCTTCGACAAAGTAACCATTTGCTTCAATTCGTTTCAAACGTTTAATGCAAACTCTGGATGAATCTCGAGGATCATAAAAAACCAGTAAATCATCAACGTGCAGGTCTTGTCCATCATATGGNACTGCTTGAATGACATCACCGTTCTTCAGCGTGGGCCACATGCTGTCGCCACTCACGACAATGGCCAATGCTTCCAACGAATCGCCTCAGCTTGCACGGACCCAAGAGACGTCTCGTCCCTTTGTAGCCCAGAACATGTTGTGAATTTCTTCAACAGCGTCCATCAATTCCTGAGCGTGTTGTTCCGAAACTTCAACTTTGCAAGCGGAACAAAGTTTTGCAGCCATCCAGAAGGTGGTGTGGAGATCAGGATTGGATTCAAGATGTTGTGGCTTGAAGAAATCGGTCCACAGGACAAGTAATTCATCCTTGCACTTCTGTGCTTCTTCTTCCTTGATGGCGGCATAGCGGCTCATGGTATTAATGTATGAGGCGGATGATTTGTCAGCATCTCCGCTGCTAAGTGCGACCATTTTCTTGGTCATCGATTGCACGGCTTCTGCTGCAACGCGTGCACTCGCAGGGTCGTAGACGCCACAAGGGCCGTCACAGTGGGCAAAGGCTTGGATGGTAGTGTTCTCCATGGGGCTTCCTTGAATGCCGAGCACTTGAAGATATGCTTTGNTTCAAACCAAGAAAGCAAGGGACTAAATCAATCGTCTTCAAGTCACCAACATGGCAAGTGTCGGGGTTGCAATCCTTGGCGCCTCTGGTCTTGTTTCACAACGGATGCAACAACGGATTGCAATGCATCCATGGTTCGAATTGGTTGCCGTCGCTGGACAATCAGGTGGCACATTGCTTTCGGATTTTGATTGGCATCTCGATGAACCTCGCCCACAATCGATTGAAGAAAGTGAACTTCGAATTATTGATATCCATTCCGAACAACTNACCAATACTCTGTTGAAAGAAAATGTCCAACTTGCATTTAGTGCACTACCAAGCCAGCCAGCTCTCGAAATTGAAAAGCGTCTTGTTGAAGCAGGAATCCACGTCTTTTCAAATGCAAGCGCTTACCGAATGCATCCAAACGTGCCGCTTATCGTTGCTGATGTCAACCCTGAGGCATTGATAGGACCATCCGATGGAGCAGCCCTTCATGCATGTGCAACAAACTGTACATTGATTCCAGTGCTTCATCCACTGTTTTTGTTAACACAACAACATGCGATTGAAAAGGTGGTCGTTCGAAGCGAGCAAGCATTATCGGGTGCAGGTTGGAAACTTCTACTCGATGAGGAATTAAGATCAAAGGCAGTTGGAAACGAGATTGAAGGTGAGGCTGAAAAGATCGTTGAAGAGGCTGAAAAGATCCTACGTGTCGAAGGAATCGAATGGGATGTTCAATGCGAACGAGTTGATGAAAGAGACGGTCACATCGTGAATGTGGAGGTCCACGTTGCAAATTCGCCAACCTACGAAGAAATCGATGAATTGTTGTCTAATGGATATTCAGAGCACCTTCTTCAACTCCCCAGCCAACCAGAAATTCCGATGGTTGTTGTTCAGTCCGAGCCAACCCGTCAAGCATTCCTTTGGAACGGTCAAACGATGGAGTCCATCGACCCATCCAGCGACCTCAAAGCTGGGATGACAACAACAGTTCAACTCATCGATGTTGTCGATGGTCGAATCTCATTCCGTGCACTATCGCACAATACAATTCGTGGTGCTGCTGGTGGCGTGCTCTTGCTCGCAGAATTGGCTTACCAGAACAACTTGATTCCATCAGTAGACATAAATCCCCCTTCTTCATCAAAGGTATCGTGAGCGCATGGGTATTACAGCAATGATTCCGGGAACAACCATCGATGGGCTCCTTTCAGAAGCGAAGGAACGATGGCATGACATCTACGACCCTGAATCACTTCGTATGCAGGTGATGCTGATTTGTCCGAGAAAAGAACGAAAGATTCTGGAAATGCATGGCGATATGGTCGAACATGGCCAACCAGTCATCGGTGTCTTTCACCGCCCCCGTGCTGAGGCAAGGCTGCTCGAGGAACAAGGACTGAACCCTCGTGATGCATCCTTCCAATTTCTCGATTTAGCAGCAACCGATCTTGGACCATGGATGCAACACATGGTCACAACAGAGAAATGGGTTCGTAGTTCAATTTCCGTCCAACCTGTTCCATTTTCTGTCGACGTACCTGCGCAACGAGGATTTGAGAACATCACCATGATCTGTTTTCGACATCCGAGCCTCCCTGCAATTGACCGATATTATCTCCCATTCCCACCAACATCGATTCCCAACAAGTGTTTCGTAAGTCTTCCTCGACGACAAGCAGCAGAACTAGCCCGTCAACAAGCCGAAATTCTCGGTGTTGGTCGGGCAGCAGAACCAGCAACACCCGAACCTGTTGTGGAAGAACCAGTTGTGCNAAAACCTGAACAGATCGCTGAAACAATCGATGCAAGTGAAGTAGAGATTGCTGAACATCAGTCCGTACCTCTACCTACAGTTGAAGCGGATGATGCGGACGGGCCTCAATCGGTCACTGAAGCCATTGTTAAAGCAACAACCGATGGATTTGAGGAAATGCAAGCGGCTGGTGATGAATTGCAAGAAGATGTTCCATTACCAACTCCTTCACCTGAACCAACACCAGATGAAACCATTCCAGAACCTGAACCAGAAGAACCTCAATCAGAGATTGAGATTGAATTCCGAGCCCTCGTTTCGGAACTCATTGCTCAAGGTGTAGAACCGAGCGATATGGTCGATGATCCACGATGGGATTCGATCAACGAACGAGCCGCTGCAGTCGGATTTGAAACCTGGCCTGTCTTTATGGAACTCACCTCAGTTAACTGAAATTGAGAGGACAAGTCCAATACTGAGTTCAAGTTCATTGAACAAGGATGAAATAGGACGGCGTTTTTCGTTGAAATGGTGAAACAATGGCTTTCTGTGTGAGTTGTGGACAATCGCTTCATGATAGCATGCGGTTTTGCCGTTTCTGTGGCAACCAGCAACCTGGTGAACAACTTATTCAAAGGTTGAGAATGGAAGCAGAACAAATCCGCCAAATCGCCATCATGATGAGCAATCAACAAGCCATGCAACAGGCGCAATATGCTGCACAAATGCAACAACAGCAACAATTCAACAATCAACAATTCGGACAGCAACGACGTTGGTGAATGCATGCGACAACGGCATCTTGCGATGCAACTCTCTTCGCTTCATCCGCATCCATGTCATTCCGTTGAACTTGAGCAATATCCCACTGAAGGAAACCTCGCAGCTGCATGGCTGACCAAAATCGACCTTGGCGATGGGTTTGCAGGTAAACGCGTTCTCGATTTGGGTGCTGGAAATGGTGTTCTTGGTATTGGTGCTGCGTTTCTCGGAGCAGAACACGTCACCATGGTTGAATGCGATGCAGAAACCGTTGAAATTCTACAACAGAATGTGAAGGATGTTGAAGGAGAAGCAATGTGTACCATCCTTGAAGCAACANTCAATGGAAGCCCATTGCGTCTTGATGCAACGATCGACATGGTGGTCATGAATCCACCATGGGGCGTACAAACGCCTCGTGCAGATCGTGCCTTCTTCGAGACCATCTTTGCAATGGAGATTCCATTGGTTCATTTCATTCACAGCATCGATGCTGAGCATTTGCTACCTCTTGCAATCGACAATGGGTATGAATTGCACTCGATCTATCAAGATGATTTTCGACTTCCTGCGGCCTATGCACACCATTCAAAGAACAAGGCTTCAACACGCATTCGTTGCTATCGACTTGAGAAGCTGAAGTGATGCTTCCCCATGTGAGGGGTTGAAAAGGGAGCATCGCTCGCATCAAANCAGCACAAGACATCGAAGCCTCGGTGAACTGTGCAGCGAGTTGAAATTATGACGACGAGCCTCGTCACCCCCGGAACAGAGATTGGAACCGTTGGCGAACATCAAGCCGGCGAAGGAACGACAGCCATCGATGATCGAATCGTGGCAACGACAACAGGATACATGCGTATCGAAGATGGTCAAATCATCGTCGATGCTTCAAAATCCATTGTCAACATTGAGATTGGTGATACCGTTCTCTGTGTTTTTGAAAAGTTGCAAGAAAAAGGTGGAGAGGCTCGAATTCTTGTTGTTGAAGGCAAGAACGGTGATGTTCTTCCTCACCAACTTCATGGACACTTCCATGTGACTCGAATCGTCGATCGATTCCTCCACACCGTTGCAGATGCAGTGCGTCGACGCGACGTTGCACGAGCGGTTGTCACCGAAGTTNAGCCCGTNGTTCGACTTGATTTCCGAGAGCGTGCCGATTGCGGCGTACTCCATGCAATTTGCCCATCGTGTGGCGATACGCTCAAGGCCCATGTCAACGGTGATTGGAACGTTTCCTGCCCAAGTTGTGGGTACGAAGGTTATCGGGCGCTTGCCGATAACTTTGGAGCAGGTTGGGCCGAGTTGGATCAGGGTGCATCCGCACTCAATCTCTCAGGAAAGCGATGGGGGAAGGAGGCTGAACAACTCTTTGCGCATGGATCATCCGGTCGTGCTACATACATTGCTGCAGACGTTCGAGAAGATGGACGTGAGCGCACATACTTCCGATTTGAAGGTCAAGGTCAAGGAGGTGGCCGAGGACGAAAGGCTGCACCTGGATGTCGCCTCTTCGTTGGCGGGCTTCCTCGAGAAGTTGACACCGAGAAACTTCGTGAATTGTTTGGAAAGCATGGTGACATGACCGACTGTATCGTCATGACCGACGATTCAGGCGCATCCAGAGGATTTGGATTTGTCACCTACACCGATAAGGCACATGCTAATGCTGCAATCAAGGAACTCGATGGTCATCGCCTGCATGGACGTCGGATCGGTGTGCGTGATGCTGACAACAAAGAAAAGCGTTCGAAAGGTCCTGCAAAGGGCTTGAAACTCTACGTTGGCAACCTCCCATTCGATGCGGATGAGAAAGCCATCACCGCATTCTTTGGCGACAAGGCAACCATCACTGAAATTGCGATTGCAACAGACAAGGGCGGAAAACCGAAAGGATTTGCTTTCGTCTTTATCGATGAGAAAGACAAGGGCGATGAGGTTGTCAAAGCTCTCAACGGACAGGAACTTAACGGTCGACGACTGAAGGTTGACATTTCACAATCAGGTGGTAAGAAAAAGCCACAAGGTGGGAAATCATCTCGTGAATTGAGAGCGATTCAAGAAGAAAAAGGACAGAAGAAGCGACGATGATTCGTTTGTTCAAAATACCCTCTGTCTTCGATTTTTGTGGACATAAGGCTATGTGGGGGTAGTCAGGACGAGGTTCATGGTTGAGAACGATTCTCCTTCATGGCTCGTTCTCGATGGCTATGAGGATGAACCTGCAGCATTCGGTGTTCCTCCCTACGTTGGCTTCCATATCCGATATGTCTGTGGTGTATTGGAGCAACACAAGATCGATTATACCTATCTCACCATCGATCAGTGGCGATTGTTNTCTGAAGAAGAACGAGCGAATCATCTTCGTGATTTGGAAGGATTTGTCTGCATTGCAGGTGCTGTTGTTCCAGGCCGTTACATCCGAGGAACACCGATTTCGAGGAAGGAATCGACTGAATTAATTCGCGGCTTACCTCGTNACATTCCAGCCCTCTTCGGTGGTTGGGCCGTACGAGGTTGGAAACAGCAAGGATGGCTTCCACTTCGTTCCAATCTCTTCCTTGCAGTTCAAGATACAGATGCTACACTGAATGGTTTTCTCAAAACAGGTTCTTGGAAACACGAACGTCGAACGAGCGAACAGTGGACCTCTTGGGCACAACATGGAGCGAAAAGCAAAGCTGTTCTCCGACATCCTGATCTCGGAACTGAGGAAAAACCTGGCCCGTTGACCTACGAAGTCGAAGTGTATCAGGGCTGTGTGCGATTCAAGCGCGGATGCAAATTCTGTATTGAGCCAAAGAAAGGTGTACCGATTTGGCGTACACCAGAAGACATCATCGAAGAGGTCAAACTTGCACATGATGCTGGCGTTCAACATGTTCGCCTCGGTGGAATGACCGATACCTACACTTACATGGCTGAAGGCGTGAAGGAACTTGAATATCCGATTCCAAATCCTGAACCAATTGCAAAGTTGCTCCATGGATTACGAGAGGATGAGCGTTTGAACATCCTCCATACCGATAACGGAAACCCATCCATCATNGCGGAGAATATTGAACCTTCAACTGAGATCACCAAAACGCTGGTTGAGACGCTTTCTGATGGAGCGGTTCTATCGTTTGGTCTCGAATCAGCCGATCCAAACGTTCATGTTGAAAATTGGTTAAATTGTGATTCCAATCAATTGAAGACAGCACTTCGACTCATCAATCAATACGGTCGGGAACGAGGCGAGAGAGGACTACCAAAACTGCTACCTGGATTGAATTTCATTGCAGGGCTCAATGGTGAACGTAGTGAAACGTACGATATGAATCTCAATCTTCTCCAAGAATTAAGAAATGAAGGACTCTTGTTGAGAAGAATCAACATTCGTCAAGTCGAGGGCGANGGCTTCCAAGAAATCCCTGAAGATGACTTCAAGCGTTTCAAGTCTGCAGTTCGCGATACCATCGATTCACCCCTCCTTCAGGAATTGTTTCCTCTTGGACACGTTCTCAAAGACGTTCATTGGGAAACNCATGATGGCCGAACGCGACTACCTATTCACCTNAGCGAAGAGCACACAGGTGATCAGGTGCATGGACGGGCTGGCCTTACGTTTGGTCGCCAAATTGGTGCGTATCCAATCCTCATTGGCGNCCCATATCACATTCCGCTTGAATCCACTTCAAACATCATGATCACAGGACATGGCGCACGTTCAATCACGGGTGTTGAAACCGGATTAAACATCAACACCATTACAGAAAAACAACTCGAAGCAATTCCAGGAATCGGAAAAAAAGCAGCATGGAATCTCATTTCTTCTCGTGCAAAATTAATGCGTAAACAGGAGAATCCATCGCTTGAAGCAATCTTTGATGCCGCAAAGGTCAATCTCNATTCCACCATGTTGTCGGTATTGAGCGACAAGTAATCTCAATGAATCCCCTTGGCCACGTCTTCCTATGGCGACATGGGTCATTACTGGTGCAAACAGAGGACTTGGGCTTGAATTTGCGAAGCAACTCCTTGCTGCTGGACACACGGTTTTTGCAGGTGTTCGACATCCAGAATCAATGGAATTTGAACATGCACAAATGTCTGTGTTTCAACTCGATGTTGCCTCGACAACATCGGTCAACGAATTCGCAAAGCACATCAAATCGGTCACGGATTCAATCGATGTTCTGGTNAACAATGCTGGGCGAATGGATGGACGATGGCAATCCATCGAGGAGGTTGACCCAGAACTTTCACTCGATGTGTTGAATGTGAACACCATTGGCCCATTACGGGTTTCACAAGCACTCTGGCCATTGCTTCAAGGTTCAACGCCAACGAAGATCGCCAACATTTCAAGTCTCATGGGTTCGATTGATGATTGCATGAGCGGTCGGTCGTATGCGTATCGAACCAGCAAGACAGGATTGAACATGATCAGTAAGATCCTAGCTGTTGAAGGACAACATGACAACATTACGGTGACATCCTATCACCCTGGTTGGGCAAAGACCGACATGGGTGGTGAACGTGCTCCAGTTCCTGCTTCTGTATCTGTTGAAGGCCTCATTGGCTTGATCGATCAACAGACAGAGGAACGAAGCGGGCGATTCTTCGAGTATACAGGGGACGAACTTCCATGGTAGAATCCATCTCAGAACAATTGAAGGATGCTGCATTGCGCCTTTCAGAAGATTGTAATCGAGGAATTAACCGTATCTTGAAACACAAGTCGGTCGCACACGTCACAAATCCGCTCGATTATGCATGGGCCTATCATGAGCAGTTTATCGAACAATGGAGCGAATTTGGTGCTACAACGCTTCTTCTGGGAATGAATCCAGGGCCATATGGAATGGCGCAAACAGGTGTTCCATTTGGAGCAACTGCGATGGCTCGAGACATTTTACAAATCAAAGAACGGGATGTACGAACGCCTCCAGGAGCTCATCCAAAACGACCGATTGAAGGTTTATCGATGGAACGTCAAGAAGTCTCAGGAACGCGATTTTGGTTGATGTTATCCGATCACTACGGTTCGACTGAAGCCATTTTTTCAAATATTTACGTCGTGAATCACTGTCCGCTTCTCATTCTTGGAGAAACAGGACGTAATGTAACACCCGTTGATCTTCCAAAAGCAACCATTGAACCCGTTCTGAAAGCATGCGACAAACATCTCAAATCGGTCGTTGACATTATGGCCATCGAGTCGGTCGTTGGTGTTGGCAACTACGCAAAAAAGCGTGCTCAATCCGTATTGAACGATGTTCATATCGATTCGATGTGGCACCCAAGTCCAGCATCTCCACTTGCGAATCGCAATGGTGGAGCGGATTGGCGAGCCAATGCAATTTCAAAAATCCCTTAACCATCAAGAATCGGGGATGAAATTAAGTGTAGTAATGCACACCGTTATCCATGCAACAACAACTTGCTTGGGAACGACAGCCAAACGACCGCCAGTGGGCACAGCCCGAAGGAGACGACCCNCGGACGCTCTATCAAATGCTGATGACAAGTGCAGAACGCTTTAGCAGTCATCCATGTTTTGGATACATTCCAGGACCAGGTATGCCTCGTGTCCACCTTACCTACCAAGAATTCGGTGAACTTGCAACCGCAGTTGGNAAGCAACTTCGAGATGTTGGTGTCAACGCTGGTGATCGAGTCGCTATGATCCTCAACAACTCCGTCGAATGGGCTGCCATTTCCTACGGTACAAACGCCCTTGGTGCAGCCTACACCGCCATGTACACACACCAGCACGGTGCTGAATGGGCTTACATCCTTGGTGATTCAGAGCCTTCGCTCCTTGCTGTTGCAGATACGGAAGTTCTCGACAAACTCGTTGCCAATCTGCCAGATGATGCATCAAAGTGGCCACGATGCGGTGTTCTCTTGCTTGGTGACGAACCAGCAAACGAACTTCCTCCTGAAGGTGTCACTGTCCATCAATGGTCTGAATTCGTAGCCGCTGGACGAGCCAGCGAAGAAGCGATTGATGTTGCTGATGATCCATTCGCGCTCAACACGCTCATCTACACATCTGGAACAACTGGAAACCCAAAGGGCGTCATGCTGACCAACTGGAATACGCTTTCCAANATCCTTTGTGTTCAGTCCGCGTTCAAGATTTACGTCGGTGACAAGAACGCTGCGTTCCTACCATGGGCCCACTCCTTTGGTAGCACCTTNGATCTTCATTGGATGATTCGATGTGGTGTTCACATCAACCTCATCTCAGACCTGACCAAGATTGCAGACGAATGTATCGAAATCAAGCCTGCAGTTCTTCTCGCTGTACCTCGTGTATGGAACAAGTTCTACGATCGTGTTAACTCACAGTTCGAAGCTGCAACTGGTTTGAAGAAGGTCCTGATTGGTAAGGCCAAGAAATCCGCTGCAAAGCGAATCGCCAAGGCTGGTGTCGAATGTGATGCAGTACCTCCAAAGGGCTTCTTTGACAAACTCTACGACAAGTTGGTTTGGTCCAAGGTCCGTGCCCGATTTGGTGGAAACATCCGTTTCTGTATGTCCGGTGCTGCTGCATTGTCTCCTGATGTTGCTGAATTCATCCAAATGGTCGGATTCAGTTGTTACGAAGGCTACGGATTGACCGAAACCTCACCACTGGTTGCTGCGAACGGATGGTCNGGNCCNGGNACTTCGAAACTTCGATGCGTTGGACGAGTTGCCAACGGTGTCAAGGTCACCATCGATACCGATGCATGGGACGATCCTGATCGACCTGATGAAGGCGAAATCATCGTTACTGGACCAAACGTCATGCTCGGTTACTGGAACAACGAAGAGGCAACCAAGGAAGTTATCATGGAACCTGGAACATTCCGCACAGGTGACCTTGGTAAACTCTCAGCAGATGGTTACCTCTCCATTACTGGCCGTGTTAAGAGCCAATTCAAACTCGAGAATGGAAAGTATGTTTCACCTGCTCCACTCGAAGAGAACGTCAAACTTTCACCACTTGTTGAGCAAGCTGCTCTCGATGGACGAAACATGCTCAAGACCTACCTCATCGTTCACCCGAACCTTGAAGCAATGAAGGCTGCATTGAGTTCTGCTGGCGTAGACGCATCAGGAAGCGATGAGGAGATTTGTGCTCGACAATCAACCCGTGACTGGATGCTCTCCGAATTGAAGGCCAATGCAATGCAAGCTCCTACATGGAAGGGTTACGAGATTCCAGCAACCATCATCCTCGATCACGAAGAATGGACCACGGACAACGACCTCATGACACCATCGATGAAGGTCAAGTTGCGAAACCTGTTGGCACGCCACGAGGATTCCATCGCTGCCATCAAGTGAAGCCAATTCAACCGATTGGGTTTTGAAGCCCCATCGATGGGCTTGGTTTGGTGACCCACCATGGTTCGTGAACTCATTACCGTCGAAGGCGTTGACAGAAGTTTCGGACCGACCGATGTTCTACAAGACATCAACCTCATTGTCAATGATGGTGATCGAATTGGAATTGTGGGCCACAATGGTGCAGGAAAGACAACGCTGCTCAATACAGTTAGTGATCAAAAGCAAGATGTTGGAGAAATCGAATTTGCACCTGGCATCCGTATCGCGTACCTAACCCAAATCCGAGACATTGAATCCGATTCAACCATTGAAGAGGAGCTTGGGCGAAAGGGTCGACAATTCCAAGAGTTGGAAGATGAAATCGCTTCGATTGAAGCGCAAATGATTGACCCATCCTTCTACGAAGGTGACTGGGAGCCAGTCATGGAACGATATTCCGAACTTCAACAGACACTCGCATCTTCAGGCGGTGGCAACGTTGCTGGAATTGCCAAAGGCATTCTCGAACGTCTCGGTCTTGACCAACATCCAATGGACATGCCCGTTGCCCAATTGTCTGGTGGAGAAAAAGCAAAACTCGCTCTTGCTCGCCAACTTGTAGGACTCCAAGGAATCGATGTCATCTTCCTTGACGAGCCGACCAACCACCTTGACATTCAAACCACAGAGTGGTTGGAAGCCTTCCTGAAGGATTTCAAGGGAGCACAACTCATCGTTTCACACGATCGATATTTCCTTGACCAAGTCTGCAACAGGATCGTCGAAATCGACAACCTACGAGCATGGCCATGGAAAGGCAACTACAGTCAATTTATCGTTCAGAAAGTTGCCAGTGAACAAGCACTCAATGAGCGAATTGGTAATCTCGAAAAGAAGATTCAATCGACGACAGGCGCTATTCAGCAAATGAAGCGAGCCAACAAATACGACAAGTCGATCTCAGCAAAGCACAAGATGATCACGCGTATGCAACAAGAACTCAAGGCATTGAAGGCACGCGTACCAAAGAAGCGAAAGCCATTGATTCTCAAACTCGATGCCATCGATAAAGCGAGCATGGACGTTTTGGAACTTGTTGATGCGACCAAAACGTTCGAAGGACTTGAGCGACCAATCCTCGACAACCAAACACTCGAAGTCCGCAAGGGTGATCGTATCGGAATCGTTGGCGGAAACGGTCAAGGAAAGACGACATTGCTCAAAATCATCAATGAGGAATTGAAACTTGATTCTGGAAAGATCGATGTTTCACCCGGTACTGTCATCGGTTATTTCCATCAAGACCACGCAACACTCGACTTCGAGCTGAATCCTGTTGAACAAATTCAGAAATTGCGCCCTGATTACCAGTATGGAGACATTCGTGCTGCTCTGGGACGCTTCCAGTTTTCAAGCGATCAAGTTGGAACCAAACTCAAGCAACTTTCTGGAGGAGAGCGCGCTCGTGTTGCTTTGCTCAAACTCTTGCTTGAAGATAACAACCTCTTGCTGATGGACGAGCCGACCAACCACTTGGATATGGAATCCAAAGAAACGCTTGAAGAGGCACTGATTGGCTACGAAGGATCGCTCATCACCGTTTCTCACGATCGTTGGTTCCTCGACCAAGTCGTCAATCGAATCTGGGAAATTGAGAGTGGTAAAATCAAGGTTTACTACGGCAACTATACCGACTATATCCGAGCAAAGCAAGGCCTTCCTCCACTTGCTGATGATGAAATCTCTCAAGTCTAGACGCACCCTTGATTTCATGAACTCCATTTGCTTCGGATGTTCATGGCCGAAGATGCTGAGGAGCAACCGGTGTTTGAAACAAGCACAGGACCGGTNCGTGTCATCACTGCAGCNTCNCTGTTTGATGGCCATGATGCNGCCATCAANGTNATGCGAAGNCTCATNCAAGCCTCNGGTGCAGAAGTCATCCATCTTGGACATGATCGATCTGCAAAGGANGTNGTTGATTGNGCCATNCAAGANGATGCACANGCTGTTGCNNTAACNTCNTANCAAGGCGGTCACGTTGAGTATTTCACATACATTCGNCAANTGNTGGATGANGCNGGNTGCGAGCANGTNCGTATCTTTGGTGGNGGNGGNGGNACCATNACACCNCCNGAAATTCGTGAACTGCACCAAGCAGGNATCTCCAANATTTACTCGCCTGATGATGGNCGAACCATGGGNCTCTTNGGCATGATTCACCATTTGATGGGTATNGCACANGANGTCGANTTGACATCAGATGCTCGNATGAAGAGCCTNGATGGCCCAGTNACNCCNGAAGANATGGCCAAGNTNGGACTNCTTCTCACACTCTCNGAATCNGCNGATGANGCGACCTTCAAGNAGACANTCGAAGCNTGTCGNTCNTCATCCNACGATGTNCCTGTCATTGGATTTACAGGNACAGGTGGTGCAGGAAANTCNAGNCTNCTNGANGAATTNATGCTNCGTATTCAACGAGACAANCCAGGNAAAAAAGTCTGCCTGCTNTGTGTTGACCCAACACGAAANCGAACNGGTGGNGCNCTTCTNGGCGACCGTATTCGAATGAATTCNCTNTCCAACAANGACCTCTACATGCGNAGNCTTGCNAGNNGNGGNAGTGGTTCNGAAATCAGTGCCAANCTCGATCGNGCCATCGANGTTGCAAAGGCGGTTGGNTTNGACCTCATCTTCTGTGAGACGAGCGGAATCGGCCAAGGAAGCGATGCTATCACNTCNGTTGCCGACCATTCACTCTACGTNATGACNGCAGAATTCGGTGCGCATACNCAANTNGAAAAGATCGANATGCTNGATGTTGCNGANTTGGTNGTTCTCAACAANTACGAGAANCGTGGNAGNGAGGATGCNCTTCGAGCNATTCGNAAGCAGGTNCGNCGCAANNGNAATCTGTTCGATGTTGCTGATGAGGAACTACCTGTTGTTGCAACCATTGCGAGCCAATTCGCAGACCCTGGTGTCGATGCATTGTGGCAGAAGCTGTCAGCCATGGTTGGATTTGAGGCACGAGCTCCGATGGAAATTGTTGGTGAACGCAAAGGTGTCATCCCACCAGAGCGTGTTCACTACCTTTCGGACATTGCTGCAACGATTCGTACCTACCACGATGAGAACGCGGCCATTGCTCAGAAACTCCGTCTTTGCCAACATCTTGAATCAGCAAAGGAACACGTTCCATCCATTGCAAAGGATGTGGACGAACAAATTTCCGAACTCTTGGAAGAGATTGGAACGGCTCGTGAAGATCTCGCAAACTACCGAACCTTGGCTGATGAGTACCGAAGTGGTGAATATACCTACCACGTTCGTGGTAAGCCGTTCTCGGTCCAAACGACGACCGAATCACTTACCCACTCCAACATTTCCCGTGTTGCTTTACCAACCTTTGCTGATGATGGTGAATTGTTTGAGTGGCTCAGCAAAGAGAACGCTCCGGGTCACTTCCCATACACTGCAG
>PBET01000022.1 GCA_002719815.1 Methanobacteriota archaeon
TCATGGACAAAATCAGGTGACGAGGTTACCACGACATACGAACGTACAGTCACCTCTGGAGAATTTCCCTATGATGAAAAATCAAATGCAGTCATGAAGATGAAAATTGATGGCAGTGTCATGTTCTTGGCCATTGTTGAAGGCGTCCTCACTAAAGATTACGGTGACGGAGAGGTGTATGAATACGACTTGACAGAGAACTCTGGTGAATCCTGTGTTGCAATGGTCAATAAAGGCCGATTTGATTTTAGTGGAGATAACTGGAACGAAGATGCTCACGATACTTGGTATTCGATGGTTAATTCAGTTGATGTCCCGAGTTGGTGCGACAATGAATTCAAGAACGAATACAGTTTTTCGTTTCAAAAAGATGATTCGTTTTTCGATCTAACACTTGAAACCAGCAAATGGGAAGAACTCCGCATCTCCGAATTGCAATTTTTCATATCGGTCAATGAAGGTTCAGAAATTGAATGCTTTTACGATGGATATGATGGAGTCTGCTCCTATATACCTCAAATGGGAAGTGACAAGGTTCGCCCAGGAAATTCAATTTCGTTTGGACGAGCAGAAGCCTGGGATACCGATTGCAGTTCAGGTTGTGATTTGTATGTTCGAATTGTTCAAAACACAGGTTCTGATCAGGTTCTCATCGATGAATTCACAGAAAGCGATCTCATCTGGGATTGAATCAGTAATGCCAAGCCCAAATCCCTTGTTCAGAGAATCACATTGTTCCAGCAGAACTTCCTCTCCCATTGCATTTTACCCATGTGTTCATGCATCCTCACGGATTCGAGGAATCCATGAGCGACCAATCTCGGCGACCCTCCTTCGGTCGTGACAGTGTTTGGTTGGCTTCTGCAGATGTTGTCGCCGTCTTGCTCGCCTTTGTTGGGCAATTGATTCTTGCTCGTGCATTGCTCTCAGAATCGTACGGTTTGTTCGTAATTGCAATCGATCTGTTTGCGACATTGTTTCTTCTTCTCGACTTGGGATTACCAACACTTCTTGCTCGAGATGGTCCAAGAAATCCATCGGCGATTTGGCCAGGAATGGTTCGGATCTATCGTTTGCAAGGTCTTGCAATGCTTCTTTTTGCACCGATTGCAGTATGGATTGTTCTCACCCAGAGTTCACACGATACACTGATGTTGCTTGGAGCAGGTGTTGCATTGGTGCATATTGCTTCGTATGCTCCACGAACAGCATTACGTGCTGCTGGTGATGCACGCTTTGAATCGTTGACAAAAGTGATCGAACGCATTGTGACAACGATTGGCTATGCTCTACTGTTCTCTCTTGCTTCAACCGATGTTGTCGCTTATGCAACGGTCTTCCTTCTTGGCGCGATCGTTGGCCTTCTTCTGGCCTTGATTGGAGCGTATCGAATCTGTGGAAGTAGTGATGAACGTATTGAATCATCGGTACTCGGAAGTGTTTGGGTGAACAACAAAAGCATCTTGCTTGCAGCGCTTCCGTTTGCGATCACACTCGGCGTTTTGCCGTATGTTATTCGAATTGAGAAATTTATTCTAGCCAATGAACTGGGGTATGATGAGGTTGCATTATTCCATGTTGCGCAACTTGCCTGGTTGGCAGGATTGCTTGTTCCTCAAGCGATGAGGTCCGCATTGCTTCCAGTACTGGGAGCATCTCGAAACGACGCACTACGCTTTAACCAACATCTTGATCGTGTTGAACGGATTTGTTTCGGTCTTGTTCCTGTTGGTCTTGTTGCAGGAGCAACCATCGTTTGGATCCTCTTGCCTGTTGGATTTCCTGCAGAATATTTTGATGGAACCTTGGGCGCATCCGCTCGAGATGTGTTCATGCTTCTACTGATTGGTTGGGCCATGACCGTGCTATCAGTTCCTTCCTATACGGCGCTACAAGCTGGAGAGCGACCATGGTTGTTCACGCTGTTGATTTTCACCGTGGTTCTCTCTTCGACTGTTTTCGGGTTGTTCTTGATTGGGCGAGGAGCAGAAACAAGTGCTGGTTTGGCGATTGAAATGGCTGCCTATGCATCTGTCGCTTCTTCATTCGTGATGCTGATGGGTGGCATTGTACTCAGTCGGAGATTCTCAGCGTTTATGCAACGAGGCATCCAATGGTGTGCAACACTTCTGCTTGTTGTTGTGACTTGTGTTGCACTTTCACAACAATCCTATTGGGCGTTGACAGGCCTTGGTTTGTTCATTCTTCTTCCTCAAGGCCTTGAAGCAATGAAGACCACTGTTGCGACACCTTCTCTGCTGAAACCCGATGAGGCAGAATGATTGGTGACGAACTCCAATCGGTTTCCAAGGCTGCTTCACACGCATCAGCCAACGCTTCTGGTGTTGGATCATCAAGAACGAATTCGCTTGGAAGATAGGTTGCTACATCACCGACATTGGTCGAAACGACAGGTGTTCCACACAGAATGGATTCTCTTGCAACCAATGGTCCAGATTCGCGATATGAGGTGATGAGTGTTACATCAGCGACGATCATTCGGTCCCAGACGATGCTACGAGGTTGTTGTTTGAGCGTTGTCATGCCAACAATCCATCCGCGTTGTTCAAGGATTTCGCCTGTTTGTAATGCAAGGTAGTGGTTCTTTTCGGGGCGACGAGGGTCGGCTGGAAAGAGGATGTCAATCGACTCTCGTCGCCATCGTCCCTTCCATTTCTTCATTGGTCGTGCCCATTCACCGTCCATTTCGCTGTGACAGGCAATGATGTAGGTTTTCTTTACTTGAACGCCAAGGTCCTGTGTCGTCGTTCGTAGCCGGTCGCTAACGAAGACCATCGAATCAGCTGATTCCATGAGCGATTTGATGCGTTTTCCGGTGGTTGAATGCGTCAGCCCAACATCAACATCATGGCCGTGAACAACGCCAGTCCAAGGCACCTTCCAGCGATTTGCTAGTGAACGAGCAAGTTCGCCAACAGGCCAAAGCGTGTGAGCAACGATGTGGTCCGGTCGCCAACTTCCAAGCCATTTCTCGATGGAACGTTGACGATTTCGTATGCTTCTTGATGTTAACCAAGGGTAGGGATGATCGGTATAAGCAACATATCGAGGTGCGTAAATTTCGAAGTCATTATGTTCGAATGTTTTTGGCGCCTTTGATACACCTGTTAATGTGGAACGACTCTGTTCCATATACTTCAGAAGTCTTGGAAGAGGATTGATGATACGAACATCATGGCCCATGTCTCGTAACAATTGGGCATGATCGGCTACAAATGCCCCTCTGGCCGCATTGGTTGGCAGAGGGTGAAGAAGCGTCACCAAGAGGATCTTCATCAAATCACTCAGTCATTGAGGGCTTGATGAAGCATTGTCAAGTTGTCAGCAACACTCGCCTTTGCATTGAACAATCCTGAACCAACAACGGCATTGGTCACACCCCATTCTCGTAGCATAGCGATGTTGTGGGCTTTGACGCCTCCATCGATTTGCAGTTGGACGTTGCGTCCACCAGCAGCGACTTGCTCGTCAATGGCTTTTCGCAATGTTCGGATTTTTGATTCAACCGTTGGAATAAACGATTGCCCTCCAAAGCCAGGATTGACGCTCATGATGAGAACGAGGTCAACATCAGGCAGCACTTCAAGTGCAGCTTCAACAGGTGTACCTGGATTGAGGACGACGCCTGCGGTTGCTCCAGCATCACGAATGGCATGCAAGAGGCGATGAAGATGCTTGACCGCTTCAACGTGGACGGTGAGATGATTGCAACCAGCATCAATGTAGTCTTGATACATTGATTCAGCATTCTCAACCATCAGGTGTGCATCAAAAATAGGACCATCGCCAAGGTGTTGGCGAAGTTGCTTGATGACTGGAGGGCCGAATGTCAGATTTGGAACGAAGTTGCCGTCCATAACATCGAGATGAAGCCAGTCAAGACCTGCTTCAACGGCTTCATCGCACGCGGAACCAAGAGCTGCAAGGTTGGCTGTTAGGACGCTTGGTGCGATAATCATCAAATCCCTCTCAACATAGCGAGGCGCTTGAGACTCATGAGGCTTTTCTTAGCGCTTCTGGATTGAAATGACATCATCCCATTGTCGAGCAGAGCCTCTTCGGAAGATGTTGTTGTGAAACGATCGATGTTGATGGTGAACACATCGAGCCAGTCGTCCACGATGATTGTAACATCCTTGACGCGTGTGGAGTGGTGTGAAGACCTCCTCAAGAGGAAGGGCAGGTCCATCGAATGCTGGTCGTTCGATTTCAACACGCTCGCTTTCCCCATCCCACACCAAATCATCGATGGTTGGTGGAGCAAGGGTCGAATCATGCAAGACATGCAATTGACCTTCAGCGAGTTTACCAGGTTTCCATTTTCCTCGTGAACCATCCTCAAGATATTCCATCAGTTGACGAATCTGAGGCATCGTTGCAAAGCCAAGATGGGCTGCTTCCCACCAACCATGCGTACGTGCAGCAGTGACATGATGAACACCAGGATTCATCATTCGTGGGTCGAGCGTATCGGTCCACGTTCGACAGAAATCATCGATTCGTACATTGATGATTGGTACTGGACCTGCCCGAACATCGGCAAGTCTGCATGGATTGGCGAGTTCTCCGAGAAGGAGAATCATTCGTCGTTCCTGCATCAAAGGCGCTCCTTCTTGCTGAAGGATTGCATCGATGGTCATCCCAGAATCCGTCTTCCATCCAGCAACGGCGGACTTGAGTTCATCCGCAGACATTGCATCTGCATCGATCTGTTCAGCATTGACCCAGTACAATCGTTGTTGGGTAGCAACAAGTGGCTGTGGAGGTAGAGGAAGCGGCGAATTAGATGGCTCATATGGCCACATTCGTGGCGTATCCGTAAGGTCCATACATTGTTCACATGAACCCAATAAATCAATGCTCGCATTCAATGATAGATGGCTTCATGCAGGCATTGTGGACATTTGATTTTGATCGGTCGACGACTCGGTATTCCGAGTGCTACGCCACAGCCAGGACACACGATGGCTTGATTGACTTGTGCGCGCTTATCCTTTGCTCCAGCAGTTGGATCGTAATCGAAACGTAATCCGTCCATTGCAATGTGACGTGGCTGGGTTGGAAGTTGAGGAACGGTTTTGCTTGCAACAGGTTCGAACGGTTGTTGTGATGGCTGTTGTGGTTGACTGAACGCACGGAGAACCGTTACAATCTGCTCAGGACTCATCCCATACTTTCGCGCCATTGCATCGATTTCGAGCGTCAAATCGTACCCTTGCAATCCTGCCAATCGTTGCAAATCCTGCGGTGAGATGGTACTCATGGTCGTGCGTTATGCTTCCTCAATTTGAGGTTTGAGGATAGGTGCGTGCGAATTGCTTCGACTTAGATACCCCAGTAGCGCTCGGATTGTGCTTGCTTTTGTCGCAATCCTTTGATGACGGTCATCGTAACCCAAAGCACAGCAATCCATCCGAATGGAACGGAGAGCGTGTTGGTGATGTTCTGAACGTTGAATTCGTAGGCATTTCCTTGTAGGATATCGATGGCGATTTGCAACGACGTGTTGACAAAGGAATAGACGACCATGCCGAAGATGCTCAAGACGATCAACGAACCTGAGAAACTTCCACGCTTGAGACGTAGTAACATGAAACCAGCTGTTGAAGTCAGGAAAGCGATAACAATCCATGCGAGCGAAGAGTTGGCAACTTGCATCCAAAGGACTGATTTTGTTGTCTCGGTATCGACGAGATCATCGAAGGTTTGCCAACCTTCAGCACCAGCAAAGATCGCACTGAAGACGGTCGCCGTCCACAACAACGATGAGAACATCGCAGCATCGGCGTTTTCTCGCATTTCCTGAATGACTCTGTTGACCGTTGTTTCGATTCCAGCACCTTTTGCAAAGATGAACAAACCGAGAAGCAGTGGAAGGCTGCCGATAACAATGCCACCAATTTCGTTCGGAAGCATAATTCCAAGGCCAAAAATGGCGAGAACTAGACCGAGTGGAATCATGAATCGAGCACGCCATTTCGGGTCTTCAAGCGCCTTGACGATGTAATAGTAGGTTCCTTCAATACCCTTGGATTGCTTGACGATGATCTTCTCGACATGATCGATTCGAACTTGCGATTGAATGATTGGGAGAACCGATTCATCTTCTGCACCATCGGTGATGAGAATGGCCTCGTCCGGTTGGTAGGCTGAAACGACTTCCTCGAGTTGAGCGGCGATTGCACGGTCGGAACGAACACCGACCTTCTCATCTCCGGTGAGAATTGCAACTTCGACCTCATCCTCATCTGCACCGTTTTCAAGGAGTGCATCGTGCTGAGAAAGTGCGCCGAGAATGGCGTTGGTATCGCTCTCTTCGGGGTCAGCAATGCCGAGTTTCAACGCCGCTGTAAGGACCTGCCTGCGACCAACAACAGGACCGCGAATTGAGGTCTTAATCCCGAGATCGTTGTCTCGGTCAACCGTCAAAACTAGGACTCGTGCCATGCTGCTCCCTGTATGATGGTAGACACTCCTCCACTTCAAACTCTTGCTTCTTCAGAGGGTTCTTCCTTACGTTCTTGCGATGCTTCGGCTTGTTGTTGACGGTGTTTCCTACGCTGTGTTGCTCGGATGTATTTCAGCGGATGATCTAGCCATGGTTGGTCGCACAATCGATCATCACCAGGCAGGACTGGACAGTTGTGATTGACCTTGAGTTTTCCACAACCTGAAGGCGTGTATCCATGCTGATAGACGTGACCAACTTGGTAGGTTGTAGTTCCTTCATCAAAATCCGGAGCACCGCGGAAGAAGTCCACACAGGCTTCCTGTGGTAAGGCAAGCGTTGATGCCATCGATGCGAGGAAGAGTCTTCCAAAGTGATTGACGTTGACACCAGCGGAAAGATCTGCAACCGCTTTGCGCATGCATGGAGGCCAATCGTCTTCTTCCGCTCCAACCAATGCAATCGCATCGCTGGTTTTCTGAGCGAGAAGATTTCGAACCATACCGACAGGTTCAGCAAGGCGAATTGCAAGGTCGGTTGTCACCTCTCGCATTTTCTCAAGACCTTCTTGTTCAACATCGGACTTGATGTGTTCACGCAACAAACGAGCGAGTTTTGCCGTCGAGGAGTATTTCTGTTCATTGTGCAAACGGACCATGCCCGCATCGATGTCACAGTTTGGTAATCGCCATCGATTGCCCGTAATCCGTGGACAGACTTCGATAAAATCGGAGAGGCTTAACTTCCATTCGAGACCATCCTGACTTTGACGCAATGATTGGATATCGGTTGCAACCATCCCTCGTTGTGACGTTTGGTCTCCACTGGATTGTTCAAGAACTGAGATGTAGGTGTTGGCGATGGTGTGAAGATTCTGACTGTCTCGAATCAGGAGATGTTCTGCACGTGCTGCCTCAGCTTGTGCCCATCGAGCGAGGAGCCGTTCATCTTCGGATGCACAGATAACGAGACGAGCGTAGTAAAACGAGAACGCTTCGATCAATCGCCCCTCTTCGGTATGGATGTCGCCTCCACTCAATTCCACCCCATCCTTCGATTGAACACTGTCAACAAGTCGAATACGGGCGCGTTTTCGTGCAGGTTCCATCAACGATCCTTCGAGCAGGTCGTCAAGACTGATGTTGTGTTTCGCAGCCATCTGTTGAATCCAACCGCTTGCCTGTGGCAAAAATGGATAACGCGCCAGCGTTATCTCATCGGTGATGGTTGGTTGCGTGGTTGGCTTCGGCACAATCTATGAACAAACCCGATATCATATGAACTTGACAATCCATATCTTTCTTGAACAACGTCGAAGTGGAAGGTTTGTGTTCAATCCTGTTGCTGAGGATGTACGCGCATTGCAAGAGGAGGTGCGATCAGCCTTTGGTTGGTCGTTGGAAGCCGATGAAACATCAGCTCGAGAAATGGCCCAACACTTCTCCGAGCCAGAACCCTTTGGACATTCTGCATGGTCGATCGCATCTCGTCATTTGCAACTTCTTCGCCTCCAAGAGAGGATGCATTCAGCAAAACGGTTGATTGTGGTCGGTGCTGGAAGCGAATCGATCGTAGCACACGAGTTTCCAGATGCGTTGTTTGTTGCTGCCGATGGAGCCGTTGGAGCGATTGATGATCAATCAAGAATTCTTTGTGTCGTTAGCGATGGCGATGGAGCAGAACACCTTGACATCGCTGCCCAATCTGGCGTTCATATCGTCCTGCATGCACATGGTGATAATCGTGATATTTGGAGGGAACTTGTTGCGACCTGGGCGGTCTTTGAACAACCTCCATCGTTAACGCTCACGCATCAATCGATGACCGACTATGATGGCATGTTCAATCCCGGTGGATTTACCGATGGCGATCGTGCGCTCTGTTTCATTCAAATGATGGGTCGTTCGTTGGATTCTGTTGAATGCATTGGCTTTCGAACCGATAGCGTTGGACCTTGGTCGGGCTCAACAAATCCAGTCCGCAAGTTGGAAAAATTAGCGTGGATGCGAGAGTCCATGCGACGCTTGGGCGTTGAACACTATCTCATAAACTCAGAAGGAGAGTAAATCTCATGGAACGGAAACGAATGCTCAACATTTCGTTGTGGGTTGTTGCGTTCCTCCTCATCAACATTATTTGGGCAAATGTTGCCACAAATGAGGCATCAAAGCAATTGAACGATCGTGGGTTTGAGTTTCAATCCGAACGAGATGTTTCGATTCAGGCCGTCTTTGGTAGCGATGCGGATCTACCGATTTCGATGACGACAGAATTTGTACATCGAGATGACCCGTCACGAGAGGCCAACGTATCGTGGGCATTGCTTGATGCCTCAAACAACGTTGTCGCCAGTTGGTCGGGTTCAACCAACGAAGTTGTGACCATTGAGAAGGAAGTACCTCCGGGTGAATACACGCTCAATACGACGATTGGGGACAACATCATCGCCATACAAACGCTCGATATTGCTCCATTTGCACCCGTTGCAACACTTGGGCATATCCTTCTTTCAATGCTGTTGGTTGTTGTCGCCTTTGGAGAAACTGCTCTTCGAACGTTCATCGCTAAGAAAATTGAAGATTCTGAAATCAAGGACGATAAGCCAAGAGAATTCCGTAAAGCACGCATCGGAATGCCTGAAGTCGATGGCCATGAGGAGATGGATGAATCTCCTTGGCGTGAACCGATTGTGTTGTAATCACAGGAAATCTGTCAATGACATTTGACGAGCACGATCGTTGTTGAACAGTGACTCAACACTTCCAGCAAGCCATTCCATGTTTTGACGCGTGTATGTGTCAACACCGTAGGTATCCATGACGTGCTTGGTCACTTCGATGTACTTGCGAACCGCTCCTTCGGATACGGTGAGGGCGAGACGACCATTGCAGAGGCCACCCTCGCTTTTGGCAACACCATGAGCGGAAAGTCCGCGACCAGCCGCTTTCTGTGGTTGAATGCATTGACCAGCGAGTGGCATGCGACGATAGGAATGGCCACACTTCAAACAACGGACTTTTTGTCGTCCATAGGCGTTGAGATTACCACGAAGATCGGGGAGGAAGTGCGAACGAATAACAGAGGATGCTACGGTACGAGCATCGATGGCTCGAAGGCGCTGACAAAGGTTGAGTTGACCGTTCATCTTGTCGATCATGGTTGCAAGCGTCTTGTAGGCGGACAGTTCAGGGCCTTCATCGATGCGTTCGCAATCGTGCGTGTAGCCATAGCCGCGAACGGCTGCAATGGTTCCAAGTCGTCGCTCAACGAAATCCATTGAATCTGCAATCTCCTTTGGATGTGGTTGTTGCAACGTCGCTTCGTAGAATTGACGTTCGTAGAACCATGCAGAATCGACGTTCAATGCTTCTTTGTCGATCTCTGTTGGATTGAGTCGTGTGGTCAAGACCAGTGGAGCATCCATTTGCCCACCTCGATTTGCAGGCAAAATTTCACGACTGAAATTCAACAAACCATCCATCAAGAGCATAATGGCATCCTCATCACCATCGCAATTCCGTCGCTTTGCAGCATGGAAGAGTGGATGCGCATAGCCGCCTGAACAATCCGCCCATCCGATGATTCGCGAAAGCACACCGCCGGAGGTGTGTGGAGCAAGAGCGCAGATGAGTTGGCCAACCAAATCATCCTTCGTCGTCGCATTGTAGTAGGGCTCCAAGCCATAGAATTTTTCGAGAACTTCGTCAACGAATTGTGCCGTCCTTAGGAAATAATCAGCAGCATTTTCAGCAACGATGAAATCTTGTGGAAACAATTCCAGCATCTGATCATCGNTTTCCAACGGATTGCCTTCCCAATCATGTGTGTAACCGAGGGCGTGCAATCGTTTCCAATCAACATCGATTTCCTTCGGTTTGAAGTGTGTAACAGGAACATCACTCATGTCGAAGCGAATGGTTCCATCTCGAAACACTGGAAGGTCATACTTTGCTCGAATCAGACCCTTTTCAATCGGTTCAGGTGTTTGATTTCGACTCTTCAATTCCTTCACACACTTCACTTGACTTGGTAATCGGCCCATGCCGATTTTCAGTTGTGCATCTTCAAGGATTGAATCGAGTGGAACGCTTTGCATTTCACCTCGACGTCGACTTTTTCCGGACGACTCTTTCATGTCGGTTCGCCCTCCACATGTTTCTCCAACCTTGGGAATACCAGATTCATCGANCANGCGGTGATGACATCGAATGAACGGTGATTCCTTCCCACACTTGGAACAAATTCGCTTGCCCATTTGAACGCGTATCGAACCTTTTGCAGATGCGTTGGAAATCAATCGTTGATTTCCGCCTTCCAATGCGATTGGGAACAAGGTATGGGAGCGAGGCGACATTTCACGTGGTGCTGACTTTTCTGGTCGCCCCATTCGACAACCAACTCGTTGTGGTGCGGCATGCTCCCATCGAACCGTCGATATTTGTCGAATCAGCGGTAGGATTCCATCGACCACATGGTCATCATGAATGCGGAGTGATGAGGTGTAAAGGGCAGCATCTTCTGGACCAGGGTCTTCAACAGAATCTGCTGCTTTTTGGCCGACTTGGTCGGTCTCTGCGATGCCTAAGCCTTGTTGACGCGCTTCGGTTTCAGCAGCGATGCGAACGGTCGCACGTTGCTTCTTNAACTCGTTCAAACGTGNAGCTTCGTTACGAAGGACNGTGTTGCAATTACGTAGTTCNANGATCCGCTGTTCGACCAAGGTTTTCAAATCAACATTCTGATGCAAGTTGCCGTTTCGAACCGAATAGCCAAGAGCATTGACCATCGATTCCCAGCCACACGTTGCCACAATGTCGTCACCATCATGATGATGTGAAACGCCGAGCAGCAACAAGGCCCCTTTGACCAATCCATGTTGCATCAATGTCCAGCCTTCGGGTATTGCATTCTCAAAAATGGGTTCTTCTGGCAAGCGATCAAGACCAATCGGGTGAATCTCGTTCAGTGGCGGGAGTTCTTCAGGTTGCAATTTGTCCATGGCCGTGGCATCCCAACCTTTTGCAGCATCCTTGAATCGAAGCCAGGAGGAAGCATCGTACGGATGTTCAACTTCAACGTTGAGTGCGGATGAGGCTTCGATTGAACCCTGTTTTATCACGTCCAAGAAAGCAGGAACCCATTCGATCGGTAAATCGAGGAACCAAGGATTGTGTGGTGGGGGGAATGCTGTTCGCCAACGTTCAGCAACAGCAAAGGCTTGATCGAAATCAAGGGCCAATCTCGAGAGATATCGATGCCAACGGCGACGGACATGGAATTGTGCATTGGCATCGGGCACGTCCTTCGCACCNGGAACGCCATCAGGANAAGGCCCTCGATCCTTGCAGATTGTTGCAAAAGCATCCACGTCATCTTGTGTTTGCAACGCATCGATGAGGTCGCTTGCCCACCAATCGCTGGTGTACCCAGCAGGAACGAGTTTCTTGTTGTTCTCCATGAACTCTCCATAGCCAATGACAATCTCGCCATTGTCCCAAATCGAGCGAATATCTGGGCGTATTTTTCGCAGTTTTTCGCTTTNATCAATACGTAAAAACTGCCCTGATGACAGAACCACCCATGGCCCTTCNGAATCAGCACTTGGAGTGACAGCACATGCTTTTCCTGGCCGTTCAATTTTCATCTGTGTTCCAATGGTGATGAAATCGTCAAGGACCAACATCGAGGCTGGGTTGAGCGACGCAGCAGCAAGTCCTGACGGACGGCCTCGTCCATAGCGCAAACGGAAACCACCTGGTTGCTGAGGGCCACCAAAGATAGGCCGACCTGCGATGATATCCTTCATGAATTTGTCAATTGGAGCGACTCGACGACTCTTGAATCCGTCCTTCTTCGAACCGCCTTTGTCTTCTTTTCCTTTGGATGCAAACTTCGAGATAAAATCCCATCCAGGCACGTTCAATCGCTCGGTATGCTTCTGAATTTTCGGCGCTTTGAGACACATTCCTTCACCGATAACGAGCAAAACACCACCGCGAATTCGTGCTTCATCGATGTTGCGAACACGACCATATCCAGCACATTCAATCGATTCGGTCGATTCACCGTTGATCATCACTGGACAAGCACGGACAATCTCTTCGATTTCTGCGGGTGAAGGACGGTACTGAAGATTGCCCCGATAGAGGCCAAATTCTTCCTTAACTCGCTCAACTTCTCCATCACTTGGAACGTATGGTCCAACCTTCAATTCGCGTCGAATCATATCGGCGATCAAAACGGCGAGGGCTTGCGCTGTACCGCCNGCCGCACGAATCGGTCCTGCGAAATGAACCGAAACAAATGGCGACCCATCGACATTGTTGAGCAATCGCACCTCGCTAATCCCTTCGAGCGGTGCAACGAGAACCGCTTCGGTGAGGATGGCAAGGCCCACNCGAAGTCCAACATCGATCGATTTGACCATGTCGTAGCCTTTCTCGCGAAATCCTTTTGCAACCCGTTGGGCCATCATAATCGAGGTAGTTTCACGGTCATGTTCAGCGAGTAATGCACGAATATCNTCGGCGACTGGATACGATTCCAGATGTTCGATGAGAAGTTTCTCAGTTCGTCCAGCCAGATCGTTCGCTCGTGGAATTTCAACGAAAGGTTTTGGATCAAGACCAAGCTTTCGAGCCTCTTCAGCAATTCTGTAGGCATGGTCTGCGTGTTCATCGAGAAGTTGTTGATAGCGTTCCATCTCTTTTTCNAGACGAGGTACNTCGATACCGAGCAAGGGGTTCAGTTCATTGGTCGACGGTTCTGATGACATACGACGCGACCCCCAATTGGACGTTAATGTCGAGACTTTATGATGCAATCGGCGGACACGTATCGTGTTTTCAAACCCAACATTCATTCATTGCATGCTTCACCGTTGGTGCATGAGCGTTCATGAATCAATAAGAGCACTTCCGGAATGGAATCGATTGGTTGAGATGGTTCGCGAACTTGCTTTCCTCGATGGAGGCTCTGATGATGCNTTTACACTCGCCTCGGGACGTCACTCACGTTGGTTTTTTGACATGAAACCGGTCATGATGCATACCGAATCGTCCAAACTTTTGGCTCGATTGTTTAATCATCGATTGGATGCCCTCAACCCCGATTTTGTTGGCGGCCTTGAGTTGGGTGCTGTTCCACTCACGGCCATTGTCATCACTGGCTCCGATTCGGATCATCGTAAGGGATTCATGGTTCGAAAATCGCCAAAGGGTCGCGGTGGTCGAAAAACCAACAATCCACCAGGCATTGAGGGTGCATCGATCGCTTCAGGAGGAAGCATTGTCATTCTCGAAGATGTGACGACGACTGGAGGTTCATCGATTCAAGCGGTTGAGCGAATCCGAAAGACGACATCCTGTGAAGTCCTTGCAGTCATCAGCATTCTCGATCGAGAAGAAGGTGGTGTTGAAGCCTTTGCAGAAGCCGGTATTCCGTTTGAAAGCATCTTGACGCGTTCAGATATTACCCAGTAGGTGACACGATTGGACGTATTGGTTCCATCCGAGCAGGTTGAAACGGGTCAAGCCGTTCCCGATGCTTCGCTCAAGGAACTCTTGTTCTATCATGCCCGTGAAGGAAAGCCACTTGCAACACCTTGGCAAGTTGCGATGACTCGTGCTGAACATATTGCACGGTTTCATCTGCCATCCGGATGGCTCTTGGATTGTGCNTGTGGTTCTGGAATCCAACTCGCCGCCTATGCGTCTCGATTGAAACAACCAGCGCTCGGAATCGAACTTGATCGTGACCGAGCCATTGCCAGTTGTCTGAACCTCAACACCATTGCACATCGCTACTCAACGTTCGAACAGGGATGGCATCGTCGATCACTTGTTCTCGCTACTGATGGAACTGCGAGTGACGAAATCGCTTCGACTGTGGGGCTTGAGGCGAACAGTGTTGCACTCTTGATGTTGGATCCAGCCCGACCTCGTAATTCTCGAACGCATGGTTTGGATGAAATGCAACCGAATCTTCCGAGTGTGTTTGAAGCTTGGAAGCCCTATTTAGCCTCAACAAAACGTGGACCATGCATCGTTCTGGACCTGTCGCCCCGATTGACGCAAGAACTCCGCGATGGTGTCGAAGCCATCGTCGAATCGTTCTGGCCAGGCATTGGAAAAACGTGGACATGGATGTCTCGAGGTGGTGGACGAGTCGACCGACTCGAGTTGTGGCTTGGGGGCGTTTCAACACCCGATGTATCCAAGCGATTTGTTCGACTATCACGTACCTTTGGGGGCGAAGATGCTGTGATTCAAGAGCATGAATCCATCGAACAAACGCGTATTGGATTGCAAACAGCTCGGCGAAATGAATGGGTTACCATCATCGATGCAGCCCTTGTCGAGAGTGGACTGGTCGATGCATGGCTGGCTGAACAATTGAGTTCTGCTGCTGATGTTCGCTGGGCCGAATCATCCCCTCGTCGTCCACGAATTCATCACAATGGGCCACTCAAGGACGATATGCATCCATTTGTTGTCGCTTCAGGACGGGTTGTCGACATTCTCGATTTGCCCCTCGATGAAGCTAACATCGATGCCATTGTTGCAATCGCCCTTGAGAACGATATTTCGGCGTTAACGATTCGATGTGGTCTCGATGCTGCACTTCAACCTCGATTGCAAGGAAGCATCGATCGACAACTTCGCAACCGACAAGGTCGCAGGAAGGCGTTTTTGACCCGNCATACGACCTCAAATCATCTGCTCCTTTGCNTCCAATATCCTCAGAATTCTGATACCTGAAATCGGACCCCTGCATCGCGGTCTTGATATAGGGGAGGTTGGTCGGAAAACTGCTCGACATCATGTCGCAACGTTAGGTGGACAACAATGGCAAAAGGAAAAGAAGAGGAACTCGGCGACGATTTTTCATACATTCTCCGAATGGCTGATACGGATATGGACGGTCTCAAGCCTCTCTCATCCGCATTGACATCGGTCAAGGGAATCGGCGTACGTAGTGCCATTCAAATCTGCAAAGCAACCGGTTTCGATCCTGCTCGAATGGCTGGCCACCTCAGTCCTGAGCAACAAGAAACACTCCGACTTGCAATCGAAGATTACGTCAACAACGTTCCTTACTGGATGGTCAACCGTGCAGCCGATATCGAAACCGGCAACGACATCCACTTGACCGGACAAGAGGTCAAACTTACTCTCGAAGAAGACATCAACCGTCTTCGAACCATGAAGTGCTACCGTGGTGTTCGCCACGCGAGCGGCAACAAGGTCCGTGGTCAGCGTGGACGAAGTAACGGCCGTGGTGGCCTCACACTCGGTGTAAGCCGAAAGAAAGCATGAGGGTGATGAAGTATGGGTGAGCCAAAGTTTTCCAGACCAAAGTTCGATACGCCTCCACATCCATGGAAGAAGGCACGAATCGAAGAGGAGCACCTCATCCAAGCCAATCACGGCTTGAAGAACATGCGTGAGATTTGGAAGGCCAAGTCTCAGCTCCGCCGTCACCGACGTCAAGCCATGCGCTTGATTGGTATGGTCGACACCACCGAAGGTCATGGAATGCGTGAGATGGACGATCTTCTCCGCTCCCTCCATCACAAGGGCCTCATCACCAAGGAAGCATCCCTTGACGATATTCTCTCGCTCAGTGCTGAAGACATCCTCAACCGACGCCTCCAAGCACAAGTCTACTACAAGGGTCTTGCTTGCTCTCTCAAGCAAGCACGACAACTCGTGACCCACGGTCACATTTGCATTGGTGACCAAAAGGTTACGATTCCATCCTACCCAGTCACTCGTGACGAGGAAGAAATCATCCAATACCATCCATCAAGCGAACTCAACAACCCGGATCATGACATTCGCAAGGCCATTGACGGACGCCGTGAAATGGCTGAGTATGCTGTCGATGAGGAAGAAGTCGACCCAGAAGCGACCAAGCCATTCGCTGACGAAGTCGCTGAAGCTGCTGCAGCAGCACCAAGCGCAGAAGATGGAGGTGAGGCCTGATGACACGTCGAGCCATCGTCAACATCTTCTCTTCCTACAACAACATCCTCATGACAGCAACCGATTTGACCGGTGCTGAAACCATTGGAACATGCTCCGGTGGACAAGTTGTCAAGTCGTCCAAGGACAGTGGCGGACAATTCGCTGCAACCCGTGCTGCTGAGCGTCTCGCTGACATGCTCAAGGACAAGGAATTCACACAACTCATCGTCAAGTATCGTGCACCTGGCGGTAACAAGTCCAACAACACCGGACCTGGTGCACAAGCGGCTATTCGGGCACTGACACGTGCAGGTATGACCATCACTCGTATCGAGGATGTTACACCAATCGCTCACGACGGCACCAAGAAAAAGGGTGGGCGTCGTGGACGACGTGTCTGATTTGGAGGAATGAAGATGAAAGCAAGCGTTGTTGACGGGTATCCACAAGGAAACAAAATGAAGATTCTCATCGAAGATGCTGATGCATCTCAGATAAACGCACTTCGTCGTGCGATCATTGCCGATGTACCAAAGATGGCCATCGACAAAGTCATGTTCACGCTCGGTGTAAACCAAGACAACAACCGTGTCGAAATTTTTGAGTCGGTGAACGCACTTCCGGACGAAGTTATTGCGCACCGTCTCGCTATGATACCAATTCCTACCTGCCCAGAGAACAGCATTGTTGCTCCTGATGACTGTCCAAATTGCATGGACATGGCTGAAGAAGACCGCGGCTGCCCATTGTGCCAAGTCTTGTACACACTCAACGTTCAAGGCCCATCCTCAGACAGCGATGAGCCATACCGTGTTGTTCGTGCAGGAGACTTGACCAACGTATCCGATCCTACGTTCGATATCAGCGAAGAAATGCAATCCATCCCAATTACCTACCTCGCTCAGGGACAGTTCCTCGAGTTCATTGCGTTCGCAACACTCGGTCGAGGGCGTGACCACGCCAAGTGGTCTGCTGCATCTGCAGTCACCTTCCAACCACGCTACGTAGCTGAACTCAAGAAGCCAAAGAAGGCCTCCGTTCTCTTCGATCTTGATCTCAAGACCAGCGATGGTCGAGCCATTGATGCGAAACTCTTCAACAACAAGAAATGCGACGATATTTCAACCGTTCTCGATCTCGAGAAGGCTCTTCATCAAGTCGGTCACGGTACTGGCCGAGATGCAGACTTCGATGAGGCGATTGTTCTCAACAAGGTTGACGGCAGTTTCGTCTTCTCTTTCGAGACCGATGGTTCACTGGCTCCTGAAGCTGTCTTCAACGGCGCCATTGAGGAATTGAAGTCTCGCTTCACCGACCTCGGTGACGATCTCGGACGAGCCTTTGCTTGATTCGGATATCGGACCTTCCGCCATCTTGATGATTCACTGTGAGATGGCTTGACCATGGCAACAGTTCAGGTTGGTGGACACATCACCTTACTGTTTTCAATTCATGATGATGCTCTTCTTCCTCGAAACCAAGGAAGTCGAGGAGCGGGAATTTGTCTTGAGCATGGTGTTTCCGTATCGATTCAAGAATCGGGGCGAAGCGAGGTCATCGAGGCAGGTCAAGAGATGGCTGGTTGGGATCAAGACATTCCAGAAATCAAATCGAAAGGAACGACTGACGTTACGATCAATGCGCAGATATCGAATGAATCGCTCAGTGAGCAAATGTACGACGATCTCATCGACGAACTACGTCAAGCACGTCTTCTTCCAAAGGATGCCAATTATTCCATTCACGTTGACCTTGAATTACCACTCAGCCAAGGGTTCGGTATGTCTGCTGCAGGACTTTCAGCACTGGCTTTGGCTTGTTTTCAGATGACTGGAAAAGGATCTGCTCCACAGTACTTCCGAGCTGCACATCACATCGAGAGACGGTACTCTGGAGGCCTTGGCGATGTTCTTGGACTCTATGCCGGAGGTGTTGAACTACGAACGCATCCTGGTTCACCACCGTCACCAGGCGTTGCCCGAAGCTTTTCTCTTGATTCACATATCCTCTTGGTTTGGCAGTCCAGTGAATCCAAGCATACGTCAGAATACATCGACCATCCGGACTGGAAGTCAAGCATTACGCGTGCAGGTGATGCTGCGGTAGACCGTCTTGCAATGAAGCAATGGGATGCATCCATTTGGAATGAACTGTTGAAGGAAGCACAAACGTTTGGTCGAATGTCCAAGATGTTGGAAGAACCTTCCAGACAATCGATGCTTGCTTCGGTCCAATCTGTGATCAATGAATTGAATCTTCAAGCAAAGATAAGGGCACGATTGTGCATGCTTGGAACGTCATGTGCCCTCCTTCCTGCAAAAGCCAATCAACCGCTTGATGAGCGTGATTTGCGACAACTTTCCGAACGTCTTCGTTCGGTCAATTTGGATTCACTCGTAACGCGAATCGCATCGCAGCGGTTCGTCTAAGGACGATCTTGCAATTCTGTGAGGTCCAACGGGCTGGCATCCAACATGGTCACACCAGCCATGTACAGATTTTCTGAGAAACCGTGTCTGAACACGATGGCTCCACTTCCCCATTCGTTGATGTACCGCATCATTTGCTTGGACATCTTCTTGCGCTGGAATCCTACGTCGGCACCGTAGAAGTGCTTCGCATCAATCCAAGCAACTGGCTGGCCATTGATTTCAACATGGTCGAGGAACAGAATATCTGGCGTCAATTTTGGACCACCGATTTCAATCGATTGCTCTTTGACAAGTTCAGGCTGACGGCGGAGTCGGACGCCTTGTTCCTCAAACCAATCGGCGAGGATGGTTTCGAACACATCAGCACGAAGATGTGTCTCACTTTGATCCACGTTTGAAACTCGATCGGCTTCCTCTGCAGCTTCGAATTCTTTGCGTTCACGAGTCGAAAAGCGAGAAGGTGCGCGGACGGCTTCTTTGATCTTCGTCTTCGACCATCCTTTCTCAGCGAGAATTTGCCGGAAGATGTTCATGGGAGGGAAGTCGTATTTTTTCGACAATTCGACCACGGACATCCCCTGCTTGTAATCGCGATGGATTTGACGGCCACGGTTGCGCATGGTTGAGTGGCCGTAGACGGTCTTCTGCTGGAGAAGTGCTGAGCGAAGTGACAATGCTTGATCTGCGGAAATCGAAAGCGATTCGGCAAACTCTGCGATTTCATCGACACGATCGTCATCAAGCCACCCGAACTCGCCTCTACGAACAACAAAACCGGCCATTTTCTCCTCATCTGAGAGCCGAACAGGATTGCATTTCCACGTGAACGAGAACGATTTTGCATCGGATGGATCATCTGGCAAGCCAACGGGCTGGAGGCCGGTCTTCTTGTAATCAAACCGGTCTTTAGCTCGTCGATTGTATTCGAGAAGTTCCTTCTTTGATTGTTCAATCAGATTGTCCTTGCGCGGTCCGCCGTACCGACGACGGTTTCGCTGACGCCCCTGGCCGCTACGTTTTGGCTTACGGCCTTGGGACATGATTGGGCCTCGACATCGACCGTCTTTGAACCAATCGTCACAATGGACTGTATGCACTGCAACGCAACACCTTCATGAAGTGGCAGTACATCATCAAACCATGATTCGGGCGGTTGGCATTGTTTTGCTTCTCCTCCTTTCAACAATTTCGCATATTCAATCCGAATCTCATCTCACTGAACAATCACCTGTCTCAACCTCCTCAGAAGTCGAAGCACTTGGATGGGTTGTACCAATAGGAGGATTCCGTGACGATGTTATCACCTCTCACGTACCATTAAGCAACAATTCTACCGTTGTTGGTGGAACCTTCACTTCAGGAATTCTGATTGGCGACGAAGGCCATGACTCAACTCAACCAACATTCGATGATATGGATGGATTTATTGCCATACTCAATGAAACAAATGAGTGGAATTTTAGTTTATCATTTGGAAGTATTGGTGTCGATTCTGTCACAAATCTCGCTCTGTTGAGCGATGGAGACCTCATCGTTTCGGGAAATTATTGTCTCGGAAGCCTAGAGAATGAATGCAGCATGCAACTTGGCTCTCTTCCTGCCTTGGAAAAGGACGATGATTCCGATGAAGGAAATGCTTTCATCGCCCGGTACGATTTTCTGACGGGATGGCAATGGGCAGAAAGCATCAGTAATCGCGACCTTGTTCGGATTTTCGATATCCATATTGATGAAAATGATCAAATCCATACAGCGATTTTGTTTCAAGAGCAAGTCGAAAAGGGTCAACAAGGATTATCAGGTGGAAGTGAACCGAGTTTAGGCATTCTGATCTTCAATGAAAGCGGTTATCCTAAACTAAATTATTCGACAGAATCCTCCACGGGTACTGAACATTTTGGAGGTTTTTGTCAGAACTCAGTCGGTGAGACGTTCATCACATTCACTTTTTTTGGTAGTTTGATTATTGAGGATTTGACCTTTGAATCCAACGGTGGAACGGATATTGTTGTAGCCAAATACAACGAAAGTGGATGGGTTTGGATGCAACAAGGTGGAGGAATTGGAAACGATATGACAACTGGTTGCGTTGCTGGCCATGAAAACGATATTGTGATTTTTGGTGGTTTTGAAGGCAATGCCACTTTTGGTCAATACTATACCGAAACATCCCAATGGCTGGATGGTGTTCAAGCGACCATTACAACCGATGGCGTTTGGAAGGCAGTGAATACGGAAGGAGGAATTGGGTATGAAATGTTTAGTGGTGCCTATCGAACACCGTCAGGGTCTACAATCTACGCTGGCATCACCACGAAAGGGTTCACACTTGGAAGCGAGACGCTTGACGAGTATGATGATGACGACACATATTTTGGAACGGATATTTTCCTCGCTGAGCAAAATCAAACCGGGAATTGGGATTGGGCTATCGTGGCAGGAAGTTCGGGCCGAGACCTCTTGTCTGAAATCACGCCATCCAACACTGGTGGGACCTTGACGACCTTCACCTATGTAGGTTCAGGACTTTTTGGTAATCACTCCATCCAAGAGATTGGCCGCCAAGATGGAGGCATCTGGCACTATGAGACCGATCTTGACGGGGATGGCCTGTTGGATGGGATTGACAATTGCCCTCGAGTACCCAACGTAGAACAAGAAAACTTTGATTCGGACGTTTTTGGTGATGCTTGTGATGACGATGATGACAACGATGGAATTATCGATATTGCAGACGCTTGCGAAAAAGGTGTACTAGGCTGGATTAGTACCACATCAACGGATTACGATCAGGATGGATGCAGAGATTACGATGAAGACTTTGATGATGATA
>PBET01000023.1 GCA_002719815.1 Methanobacteriota archaeon
GTACAAGGATAAGAATCAGTATCATTGGTGAACGCTCTGGAATCTGCTTTGCAACTCGACGGCCAAGATCAAACAAGAAGTAGTGACCAACTGGAACAAACAATGGCATTAATCCACGTTGATATTCATAGATGAGCCATACTTCACTAAAGAACAACTCCATGGGTGTTGCAAAAGCCAGTACAGCAATCATTTCAATCCGTTCTTTTCGGTCTGTTTTCCAATAAATGTAGGAAAAGACCCCGATGCACCAGATATCAACAGGCCATTGTGCATATTTTGCTGAAATCAACAAACCAATAGCAATCGTCAGGACATAGAGAGCCTCACGACGCATATACTTGCCAAGAGTACGTTGTTTAAGATTCACTCGTTATTCCTGTGAGAGAGCAGCATACTCAAGGCCCATAGCGAGCATGGACAATTCGGACAACAATGCGTGCCAATTGTGAGCATGTGTCATGAACGATGCATCTTCTTCAGATGTGATGAAACGAGCACTCGGAGAGTTGAGATTTCCAATCTCATCTTTTTTGTGATTGATACGGTAAAACCAGGAAGAAGCATCCCCATCAACGAGGTAAACAACAGGCTCGACGGGCGCTCCTGACTGTGTTTTCATCAATGTAGGAACACCTTCTTGAATCAAGAAATCCTCGGTCTCTGAACTTCCTTTTCCATACATCAATTTCTTCATCTTCCGATTTGACAAGTTGAGCAACTGCTCACCACTGGTCACGGTCATGATGCCAAGACCGTAGGTACCTCGATTGTTCTTGACATAGGCAACTGGCTCACGTTCAATTCCGAGCGATGCATATCGTTCACCAAGATGAGCGAGAAACACATCAACATCACTTGCTAATTGAATTCGACACGATTCCTTCTCCAAGCATTTCTCCTCGGATACGAAAGATTCGCAAATCATGTGCCACGGGTCGATGCCAATGATTTCACTGATCTCCTCGACCAGTGGGCGCAAGAAGTCAAAATGCTGTGACTTTTTCCTCTGATACCATCCCATCTGTGGACTCGGAAGCACACTCGCTGCTGAAAGCCCCTCGAGACCTCCATCGGTGAGATCGTTGTTCAGCAAGATGAAGTCAGGTTGTTCACCTTGAACCATCAAAACGTCATCAACAACCGCTACTTGATTGAGTGGAAGTGGACCATGTATTCCATTCAAAGCATCGAATCCATCCAATTCGGGATTACCGATTGTACAGCGATAACCTGCTCGTTCAACCAATCGATACAACGTGCGCAAGTTCTCAACATACCCCTGATTTCGAGTATGTGATTCGGGGTAAATGTGAACCCATTGGCAACCGGGTTGATGTCGTTCAATATGTGCAGCGATTCGTTCGGTCAATTGAGGAAAATCTGATTCGGATGTATTGTTGAAACCCGCTGGAAATTGATTCGCATCAACGACAGCAATCTTCCATCCTGCATCACGAATATCTACGCTTCCATAGATTGGAACATTGATTTCACTTCGCTTCTTTGCCATCCAGGCGGTGATTTCATCTCTCTTCTCTTCGAGTACATCGCTCAGTTCATGCAGATACGTCATCAAATCACCTCTGCAAGAAGATCATCGATTGAGCGATGATGTTGGGGTTGATCGTAATCAATCAAATGAAGCGCCTCAAACAGTCCTAGTCCAAGTGCGATTTCAGGTTGATGACGAAGCAATGGTTCACAGAAGTTCCAGCGGGATGCAATCTCATCGATTTGTGATGCGTATTCATTGAGACATTGCGAGAGTAAGGTCGGTGAAGTCGCAGTTCCAGCTGGAAGTTTCTTTCGATCGACCACGCTTCTTGGAAGAGATGTACGTGAGGCCGCGGCTCGAAGCGCCTTCTTCTCAAGTCCAATCGAAGGCAATCGTTGATCCATTGGAAGTTGCATCGCATCGTTACGGTGAGAACGACCCAAAAATGGAACGCGAACTTCCAGTGAATGCGCCATTGAATGGCGATCAACAAGACGAAGTTGAAAATTACTCAACTGACCATGGTCAAGTTCAAACTGCAACGTATCATGCAACGATTCAAGATGCGTTTCAGGACGGTGATCGCTTGTCCACCAACGTTCATCCTCAACGTCTAATTCACCGGCTTCAAATCGTCTTGTAAACGGATGATTCAACATGCTTATTCGTTTGTTAAGTTCTTGTTTGTGTTGTTCTAAATCGGCATACCGAGGATAACCAGCGTGGAGTTCATCAGCACCCTGTCCGCAAAGTCCAACCCGAACCGATTGAGCCATCGTCTTGAATAAAGGTTGGAAAAACAACACAGATACATCGAGATCTTCACCATGCCAAGACAGGGATGGAAGGTGCTTGTGAAACGAATCTTCCTCCATGATTGATTGATGGTGGTTCAAATCCAATGAGGAGGCAACCAATTCAGCAGCCATCCAATCCGGATTATCTTCACTCTCCGCAACGGTCCAACATTCTGGTGTAGGCCGATTGTATCGATTGGCCGCATCGTTGGCTACAGCTGCAACCAATGAGGAATCAAGACCGCCAGAAAGAACGATTCCAACCGGAACATCAGCCATCAAACGTTGACCAACACTATCGATGAAGCCATCCAAGAGTTGTTTTGCACCGCGAATCTCATCATACGATTCAAGAGGCGAGACGCTTGGTGAAGAAAATCGATGTGAATCGACGAGAACAGGTTCTCCATCCACGAGTGACCAAACCTCAACTGTACCTGGACGAACTTGATGTACATCAAGAAACAATGTGGTTGCATCCAGAGGATATTCCCAAACCAAACGTGCCATCAGTGCATGCTCATCCAATTGCGGATAGAAATCGGAATGTGCACGCAACGCTTTGACTTCACTGGAAAAGACAAGGGACGAACCAATCCTTGAGCGAATCAATGGTTTGATACCCATCTCATCTCGAGCAAGGATCAATTGCTGATTGTTCGGATTCCACAATGCAAAGGCAAACATTCCATCCAATTGTTGAATCCATGCTCCATGATCTTTCGCAGTTGCTTGATGATTTGATTGAAGCGTCTTTTCATACAGAGCGAGGATGGTTTCACTATCACCAAAGGTCTTCCATGAATAGTCAGGTATCGAAGACCGAATTGATTCAAAATTATAGATTTCGCCATTTGCAACAAGAACGTTTCCTGATTGAGAGTGAATGGGTTGTGGACTACCCTCCAAATCAACGATGGCAAGTCGCGTATGTCCAAGACAAACCGATGCATCATGCCAAATGCCAGAACCATCGGGACCTCGGTGATGTTGCAATTGATTCATCTTCTTGACGATGCTTGGCTCAGGAGCGCCAAGCATGCCAGAGATTCCACACATGTGATTCGAAGAAAACGGCTATTGCCTATATACAGTTGCTTTTAGTTCAATCACCAAAGTGGATACCTGAACGCAGTTACTGCAAGCAAAATAACGGCTATGCCGAAGAACGTGTAGTACACCGACTGTGGCGGGTCTTTGGATTCATTATCCCCATACATGGCTATCAACAAACAGGCGTGGTGGACTCGACTCTAAAATATGGCGGAGAAAACGTCTCAGAAAATACCCAAAAATGGTTCCAGGACAAGAACGATAGTGAGGGGTATGAGCAACATCGTGGCATTATCGTCGATGTAACGTAGACGCGGCCATTCTGCTGCAACACAAATCGGTGCCATCAATAGGACAAGAACCCATGGTGTTGCAACCCAAACCGCACATGCGGCCCAAATCACTGCAATCCCGGCTGTCCCTGCGAGAATGACCGTTTGGGTTGAGACACCTTTGCGTCGTAATTCTCCGAGCAATGGATCACCCAATGAAAGGCTGAGAATCAGCGGATAAGCGTATTCTGGCTCTGGCGTCAAAAGAAAAACCATGCCCACACCGAGAGCACCCCATGCCAGAGCTGAGACTTGTTTGGCTTCATAGGAACGCTGACCGATAATGGTCCAGCCCATCTTCAATCGCAAAGCCTCTCCAAAAATGGCGATGAGAATGACGGAAGATACTACCTGTTCAAGTGTAAGAGAGACTGCATCAGCAACATCTTCTCCAAATTCAAAGTACAAGAAAGGAAGCAAGGACATTGCCAAATGAATTCCACGTCGCAAGACATGCCCGGACATGCCACCGACAGACAATTCAACTGGATTCGTTAATTCGACTTGATCACTCATTCTTGTTCCTCAATTGAGCGTATGCTTCGTCAAATGACATCAAACCTTCCTCTAAATTTGACAAACTCGTATCAAATTGAGGATGTTCGAGAAGAAGCCGTTCATGATGAGAGAGAAGTCGTTCTCGCCATCGTGCCCGACCTGCACGTATTGATTGATTTAAGCTCAGAAGCATCGCTGATGCCTGTGGAATTCCCGTTCCATGTAGTGCACTCACGAGATAAACTTCTGGCGCTTCTTCATGTCCAAGATTCAACGATTCTCGCAATTCATTAGCATGACGCTGGGCTCCATCAAGATCGGATTTATTGACAATCACAGCATCAGCCAATTCGAGCAAACCTGCTTTTTCTGCTTGAACACCATCGCCTCGTGCAGGACCTTCGACCAATACGATCCGGTCTGCAACTGCAGCACAACGAACCTCGGATTGACCAGCACCTACAGTCTCGATGACCACCTTATCCCAACCAACTTCAAGCAAACAAAACGCCATATCTTGAACGACCAGAGGGACAGAACCACTCGTTTTTCTGGTCGCTACAGAACGGACGTAGACAGAATTCTTCTTGTTTTCATCATCGACAACACTCATTCGAACTCGATCACCGAGAAGTGCACCTCCTGAACGTGGAGATGAAGGATCGACTGCAAGAACAGCAACCCGCAAACCTGCATCCACCCATTCATGGAGCAATCGGTCAAGAAGACAAGATTTTCCAACACCAGGAGGTCCTGTTAGAGCGAGAATTTTCCAGTCCGATGCATCACTATGAGAGTCATTAAACCGAAGTTCGCCGTTTTCAATCGATGAGAGGAGGCGAGCGAGTGCACGCCTATCACCTGCTTTTGCGGCATCCATCCGATCGACCAAAATCTCACCCTCATTCAGACGGATTCCAATGCCAACCTGCACCGTGTCCAACTCCTGCATCATCTCGTTGAATCGCAGTAGCAATGAATTCGACCATCTCTTCAGAAGTTGTACCCGGACCAAAGATTGCACGAACACCTGCCTCAAACAAGGGCGGGCGGTCATCCTCTGGAATGATACCGCCCCCAAATACGATGACATCACCCATGTTATGCTCACGGAGTGTTTCACAAATCCTTGGGAACAAATGACCATGTGCACCTGAAAGTGATGAGAGCCCCAATAAGATCGCATCTTCATCACGAACCGTTTCGATGATTTGCTCAGGTGTTCGTCGCAAACCGGTGTAAATCACCTCGTGGCCAGCATCACGTAATGCCCGTGCGACAACCTTTGCCCCACGGTCATGTCCATCCAGTCCCGGCTTAGCGATGACAATTCGCAACGGTTGGTCCATGACGCGTGGACTGGATTGATGGTTATCAAAGAGTCGTTGAAAAAGAGACATCCATCATTGTTCGGGGATGATATCAAATGCTAGAGCCTCCATCGACTAGCATGGCTTGGGAAAAGGACCCCCCTCACCTTCAACCCAGCAAAGGGTATCTTCGCGTTCGCAGAGTGAACCGAGCCATTCTGGAAACATGGTTCCGAGAAATTTCAACGGTCGACGTCGATACTCTTCCTGAAGAAGGAGGCATCATCTACACCGCTTGGCATCCAGGCGGATTGATTGACCCGATGTTGATGATGGCCGCCCTACCAGGAGGTTTGACGTTTGCAGCAAAATCAACGTTGTTCAACATTCCAGTTCTATCGAGGATTATGAAATGGATCAATGTGCAACCCGTTCAACGTGCTCAGGACAATGTTGGTTCTGATGAAGAACGAAAGAAAGCGAATTCTGCCCTTATCGACACGCTCGCAGAACTCGTTGCAAACGGTGAGCGGATTGCTATCTTTCCTGAAGGTATGAGTCATACAGAATCGCATGCTGTCGAGATAAAAACAGGAGCTGCACGTATTCTTCTTGAAGCACATCAACGAGCTGCAAAGGCCGGAAAGCCCGCTCCAAGCATCGTACCAATCGGATTGCATTACAGCGACCAACATTCGTTTCGTGAACGGGTTAGTTTGCAGATCAATCGAACGATGGAAACGCCTCCATTGCCCCATCAAGAAGGAGCCCCTCTTCCAAGCGAAGAAGAAATTGAACAATTCGGTGAACAAGCACATGATCGTGTGTGGTGCAATTCAGTCACCGCCTCACTTCAAACTGAATTGAATCGAATCAGTCATGCACAAGAATCGTGGGAAGATCGTGAACTTGTCTGGCGGGCAAGGCGCATGATCCACACCATACGAAGTGGAGAAAACGTTTCCAAAATCGACTACAATGAAGCGGTTCTTGGTTCGAGAAGAGTACGCGCAGCATGGCAATATTATGCCGTCAATGATCCTGAAAAGACCCTCGAGATTGAAGAGAAATTCAAATCCCATCATGCTGAAATGGAACGCATTCAACTTCGCTCTTGGGAGTTGAAGGATCGAGAAAAGAAGATTTCCAAGACTGCCTTTGTCAGAAATTTCGCCTTTTGGATTTGGTCAGCATCATGGATGCTTGGCTTCGTCACATGGTCTGCGATGATCGCCACGGGTGTACCCTACCTCTTCGTCCGATTTTTCGTTTCATTGAAATCGAGTATTGATGAAAATAAAGCAGGAATAGGCTCGATGAAATTGCTCTATTCGATCGGATTGTATCCTATTTGGTGGCTGTTTTGTGCGATTTGTCTCGGATGGTTTATCGCTTCAGCGGACTCTCCACTCCAGGATTTCAGACTTCCAGGGTTTATTCTTCCAGTTCTTGCCGCTATTCCTTGGCCATTGGTCGCCTTTATCCTCCTCATATGGTGGCCTGTTTCTGCTCGTTTGCACCTCAAATTGTATCAACGTTTGAGCAAGTCGTGGAAGAATCTACGGTTATGGTTCAAACTTCGAAGTGGTCAAATTGAATGGGAGACGCTTATCCAAGCCCATCAATCCTTGGCGATGGAAATGGCATCGATTGGAAATGGCTTGGTCCTTCCTGGTGATCCTGATTGGAACGACCCTCCTGCTGGAAAAGATGACTGGGAAATGGTCCAATTCAGAGCATCGTAATGTCGATTGTTTTCGGATTCTTGAAGGGCAACGAATAAGTGCGTTATGGCCAACCAAGTATTGGTGAGAAGGGTGTCCTCGACAGAACAACGTCTCAATGACCTACGTGCTCGAAAGGCTCGAAGCGAAGCGGGTGGAGGCCAGGCTCGAATCGATGCACAACACAATCGAGGAAAAATGACCGCTCGTGAGCGACTCGATATGTTGCTCGATGAGGGAACATTCCAAGAGATTGATGCCCTCGTTGAGCATCGATGTCGCGATTTTGACATGGATAAAAACGTGATACCTGGCGACGGTGTTGTCACAGGCCATGGGAAAATCAATGGCCGGGAGGTCTTTGCCTTCGCACAAGATTTCACCGTCTATGGTGGATCATTGGGCGAAATGCATGGACTCAAGATTTGCAAGGTCCTCGATATGGCACTCAAAACTGGACGACCTGTTATCGGACTAAACGACTCAGGTGGTGCTCGAATTCAGGAAGGTGTAGCCTCACTTGGTTCCTATGCTGAAATCTTCTTCCGCAATGTTCGTGCATCTGGAGTTGTTCCTCAAATTAGCGTCATCATGGGTCCTTGTGCTGGTGGTGCTGTTTACAGTCCTGCCATCACCGACTTTGTCATCATGGTCGACAAAACAGCACACATGTTCATCACCGGTCCAGAAGTCATCAAGACAGTCACCAACGAAGTTGTTTCCTTCGAAGATCTCGGTGGAGCGATGACCCATGCTTCAAAATCGGGGGTCTCGCACTTTACTGCTGAAAGCGATGATGCTGCGATTCAACTCGCCCGTGACCTGTGCGACATGTTCCCATCAAACAACATGGATCGTGCGCCCGTACGCAAGACTTCCGATAGCCCTGACCGTTCATGCGAAGCATTGGACACGATGATTCCTGAAGATACCAACAAACCCTACGATGTGACCGATGTGGTTCGAGAAGTCCTCGATGATGGCGGCTTCTTGGAAGTTCAGGCTGATTACGCCATGAACATCGTCTGTGGATTCGGGCATTTGGCAGGCCATACCGTCGGCGTTGTTGCCAACCAACCAAAGGTTCTCGCTGGGTGTCTCGATATCGATGCAAGTGACAAAGCGGCTCGATTCGTTCGATTCTGTGATGCGTTCAACATCCCGATCTTGACCTTTGAAGATGTTCCAGGTTTCCTTCCAGGGACCAATCAGGAATGGGGTGGAATCATTCGACATGGGGCAAAACTCCTCTATGCCTATGCAGAGGCAACCGTTCCAAAACTGACCGTTATTCTTCGCAAAGCCTACGGTGGTGCGTACGATGTGATGTCATCGAAGCATATTCGAGGTGATTACAACGTGGCATGGCCGAGTGCAGAACTCGCGGTGATGGGTGCTGATGGAGCAGTTGAAATCATCCACCGAAGGCGAATCAAGAACGCACGAAATCAAGAGCAAGAGCGAGACAGATTGGTTCAGGACTTCACCGATACCTTTGCCAACCCATACAAAGCAGCTGCTATGGGTTACATCGATGATGTCATCGAACCGAGTGAAACGCGTTCTCGGCTTTCCCGTGCCTTGTTGATGTTGTTGGAGAAGGAAGAGATTCGACCTGCAAAGAAGCATGGCAACATCCCACTGTGAGGAATGAGCATGGCCGATGAAGCAACACGAAGAATGGCTGCGATTGCAGCGGTCTTGAGCCTCGTTGAGAGCGGTGATGATGCATCGCAACGTGGCCGACAACGTGGCGAGGCGTGGGCACAAGATCATCGAAGAATGAACATGGGTCGCTCATCACTCATGCATTATCGAAGCAACCGAAGCCCTTGGAGATGATACGATGCCTGAGAAGAGAACAGTCAAAGTCAATGGTGAAGAATTCGAAGTTGAGATCGAACTCAATGATGATGGAACCTACGATGCAACAGTCGAAGGTCAAACATTCTCCATCGAAGTCCCCAATGCTCAGGCAGCACCTCGTGCTCGTCGTGGAGGCGGTGGAAAGAAGAAGAAATCGGGAACCGTCTCGGCAAACATTCCTGGAAAAGTCGTCACCGTCGAAGTCAAGGAAGGTGATGTTGTCAAAGAGGGTCAAGTCATTCTTATCCTTGAAGCGATGAAAATGCAAAACGAAATTCAAGCACCAGTGGATGGAACCGTCATCAATGTTGCTTGTGAAGAAGGACAAGCGATTGAGGCCAATGTGCCCCTCGTGGTTATCGAGCCAGAATCGACGGATGAGGACGATTGAAAAGCAACAGTTCAAGAGGTATGAAGGCGAGGTGTGTGTATGACAGACGGGCCAGCATGTGATTATCCAGGTTGTGGGGAGATTGGTGTTATCATTTCTCGCCTCTCGCCCGAAGGCTACCTTGTTGCCACTGGAAAGAAAGCGTATTCGTTTCGGGAAGCCTACCGTCGATTCCATTACTGTCAAAAGCACCATGAAGAACTGATGAACGGTGTTTGGTCTCGTGTCCGTAAGCCAGATGACAAGAACGATGGCCACGTTGCGCCAACAGCCATTTGAGGGTGACATACATAAGCGACTATTCGTTGTTTGGTGTATGTCGGAACGACAAAACACCAGTTTGAAGAAAATTTTGGCCATTATTAGCACCTTGATGATGTGCTCGATTTCTCTATCAATCTCAGCGCCATCGCTCCTGATGAATTCACAAAACGTAGAGGCAGGGCCACCTGGAGCAGGTACAACAAATCTTACAGTTTTGACCACAACATACCTGAACGGAACCCATGCCTATGACGACCTCTACGTTGGTTGTGGGATCACGTCCTGTGGGGAGATTATCGCTACTGGCGACCTCACCCTCAATGTCAACACATTAACCGTTGTCAGTGGTGCGTCGATTATAGCATATGATCAACCGATCAACACGCAAGGTGTTGGTGGCTCGGTCCAGATGTCAACAAGTCACATCGGTAACGGCGGTGGTGGTGCTGGGCACACATCGAGTGGTGGTACTGGAGGCTCATCCTCTGGAACTTTCGCCAATGGTGGAGCATCGTATGGTGTCGGCAATGAAACAGGATCAAACGGTGGATCGGTCACGGACTCAAGTGGAAACCTCGTCTCTGCTGGAGGAATTGGTGGCGGGAAGATTGTCATCAATGCAGAAGTCATCGAAATCTACGGAACAGTTGACGCTTCCGGACAAGATGGAGAACAAGGATACACCTATCAGAACGGATCTGGAAACGGTGGTTCTGGCGCAGGTGCAGGTTCTGGTGGAAGCATCATCATGCTTGCCAATCAATTGACGGTTGGAGGACAAAGCGGCGGTGGTTCAATCCTTGCACAAGGTGGCGATGGTGGCGACGGTGCCGATGGTTACTGTGCTCCAGGTTCAGTCTGTATTGGAATGTATGATGGTGGACAAGGCGGTGGTGGTGGCTCTGGAGGAACCATTGACATTCGTGCCAATAGTGCAACAAATCTCTCCATTTCATCGACCTCGACCATCTCTGCAGCTGGCGGTAGTGCTGGTTCAGGAGGAGCCCCTTACGGAACTGGTTCAACCGGTATCGCAGGTTCCTCAGGTGGAAACGGCAACACAACGAATGGAATTTGGACAGGTTGGAGTTCCTCAAACCCCCCTACACCTCCAACATCAGGCATACCAAATCCATGCATTGGTAACGGAACAAACGCTGCTGGAAACATCGTCTCCGATGTTCTCGAAGTCAACGATGCACAATCGACTGCAACCAAGGCAAGTATTCTTCCTGTCTCATGTACTGATCTCTCGCTTCACGCATCGACCGACTCAGACTACTTTGAAGTTCAATTGATTACTGGTGTCACCTACTACGTCAATGTCTCATTCTCACACGCAATCCAAGATGTTGACGTTGAGTGGGAAGATAGCAATGGTTCATTCTTGACATCTGGTAGATCCACTACCGACAATGAAGCACTCACTTTTACAGCAACGCAGAACATTACCTCCTACGTCAGAGTCTACCCTTTCATCTTTGGAACGGCCAATCCAATCACCTACAATATCACCATCGAGACAGATAATCCAGGTGGCGGTCAAAGTTTGGAATTGGCGTATGTGAACATTTTGAACGAGACCAACGCTACGGTTTCCTTTGCAGGCCTTCAAGCAAATACGACCTACAACTACACAACTGTTCTGACACAAGATATGATTGGAAATACATCTGTCTCGTACAGTCTTGGTAATGGTACATTCAATTCATCAAACATGACTACGTATGCATTCAATGTCAATTACAGTCTAGAGAACAACGAATCGACGCTTGAAATTGTAACGCTTCTTTACGATGCCAACGGAATCCTTCTCGCAACTGGATTTGACGATCTTGAAATCGATATGATCGATATAACGGCAACGTCGTCAACAACGGGTGAAATTAACCTTTCAAAACTCGCCATTGGAACCACGTACGATCTCCAATGGATGGTCTATGATGAAAACCTCTTCATTACAGCCTACCTTGCCAACAACAACAGTGTCTATGCTGCTCTGAATGCGTCTGTCATCGATGAAGACGTGTACACGTTTACGGCTCAATCTAAGACCCGCGACTACAACATTACTTGGGCTGGACCTACGACGTCCAATTACCACATATTTGTGGGCGTCCTCAGCGTCAACGGAACCGTCGTTAACCCCGAGACCAATGAAAACTTCACTGCATTTGATGACGATTTCTTCATCCCACAACTTCCGTCCATCGTCATCAGTAGCGTATCTTCGAGCGTTAATTCAACGACCAACGATGTCACGACACGTGGTCAAGACCTTGTTGTCGGTGACACGTACAAGTATCGAATCAAGATTCTCGATTCAGGAAATGCCACCGTTGCGCAATCTGCATTAACAACGGTAACGGCTACCTACCAGGGAATGAGTTTCGGTACGTGGAACTACACAACCCCGACATCTTCAGGCACATACTGTGCATTGGCTGAACTCTACGAGGCTGATGGAACGCAACGCATTGGCGACCTGTTCTGCTTTGCACTCACCTTCGATTCTGATTACGATGGTGTTGCAAACGAAGTTGATCAATGTCCATCAAGTCCAGCAGGTGCCATCGTCGACCAATTTGGCTGTGCAGCCAACCAACGAGATACAGATGGCGATGGTGTAAACGACGACATGGATGACTTCGTCAACGATTCGTCGCAATGGTCCGACCAAGATGGTGACGGCTATGGCGACAATCCAAATGGCAACAACTCGGACGATTTCCCAAGTGATGGAACACAATGGTCCGACCAAGATGGCGACGGATATGGAGACAACCAAAACGGTACATTCCCAGACGCATTCCCAACCGATGCAACACAATGGAGCGACATGGATGGTGACGGTTACGGAGATAATCCAGCAGGAAACAACGCAGACCTTTGGACCAACGATAGTTCACAATGGTTCGATTCTGATGGAGATGGCTATGGTGACAACCCTACAGGAACAAACGGTGATGCGTTCCCAACCGATGGAACACAGTGGTCCGATCAAGATGGTGATGGCTACGGTGATAACCAAACCGGCAACAACCCTGATGCCTTCCCATCCGATGCCACACAATGGGCTGATACAGATGGTGACGGCTACGGTGACAACCGTAACGGCAACAATGGCGATCGATTCCCAACCGATGCAACACAATGGGCTGATACCGACTCCGATGGCTATGGTGATAACCAAGCAGGCAACAACCCTGATGCATTCCCAACAGATGGAACACAATGGGAAGATGCTGATGGCGACGGATTCGGTGATAACCAAGGGGGCGCCAATGCTGACAAATTCCCGAACGACAACACGCAATGGAGCGATGTTGATGGCGATGGGTATGGTGACAATGCCAATGGAAACAATCCTGACTTGTGTCCAAATACCCCATTTGGAAAGGCCGTTGATTCAACAGGATGTGCCGACACTCAACTCGATGATGATGGCGATGGAATCACAAACGATCTCGACGTATGTCCAACGACACCCGCTGGAGAAACCGTGAATTTCAATGGCTGTTCGGATACAGAGCTGGACGGTGACCTCGATGGTGTCAAAGATGCATACGATGACTGTGTTTCGACTCCGCTTGGACTAACCGTTGATGCAACAGGTTGTGCTGACTCTGAGAAGGATACGGATATGGATGGTATTACCGATGACATTGACCAATGTCCATTGACACCAACCGGAAGTCCTGCGAACATCTTTGGATGTTCAGCTGAACAACGCGACCAAGATAACGACTTGGTTGCTGACAGCGATGACCTGTGTTTCAACACGCCTGCAGGTGAATCGGTTGACATCAATGGATGCTCAGAGACGCAGAAGGATGTTGATGGTGATGGCGTATCCGATGCATACGATACATGTGATGCAACACCGCCTCTCTCACTCGTAGATGAGAACGGTTGCAGTTCGTCGCAATTGGATGATGATTCGGATATGATTTACAATGATGAGGACGTTTGTCCAGCAACACCAGCCGGTGAAGCACCGAATGCAGAAGGCTGTTCAGCAAGCCAAATTGATGATGATGGCGATACCATTTCCAACAAGGACGATCTTTGCCCAATGACCATCGTCGACCCTTCACTCGATGCCAATGGTTGCGTTGCAAGTCAACGAGATTCCGACATGGATGGCGTGTATGACAACCGTGACGACTGTCCAGCAACCAACGTCTCAAGTGTCGCCGATGAGGACGGATGTGCTCTCGAGCAAATCGACTCCGATGGCGATGGTTACAGCGACCTGATTGACGCATTCCCACTTGATGCGCAAGAGTGGCAAGATGACGATGGAGATGGCGTACCAAACAAGCAAGATGCATACCCTGATGATCCGACACAGACAAAGGCACAAGATGACGGCTCAAGTGGTGGATTCCTCATCTACACAGTTGTGGCGATCCTCGTTCTTGGAGCACTTGCAGGCCTTGGCGTCATGCGTCGCAACAACATGATGGGTGTTGAGAAGGTCAGTCCTTTCACGCAAGAAGCTGCAACACAAGGTGCAATTGAAACGCAGATGCTTGAACAAGAAGATTCGGCAGCGGAAGGAACATCTGCTTCAAACCAAGAATGGGAAGAGAATGGTGTACGATGGTTGCGACAAGAAGATGGGTCTCTGTTCTATCTTGACCCTCAAGCGAACCAGTGGGTTCCATTCCAAGAAACCGAATGATTTGGTTGAATAGAGGCAAGGATTTAGATTCTCCTTGAACCAAGTAGCATCATGGAGGAGGCGTTCAAGCGTGATACATGTGCAGAAATTGCACTAAGTGCTATGGTCAGCATGATCATGATTCTCCTGTTTTCTGCTCTCGTTGCAGGAATGGCCTTATTGATGATTGAGCAAGCGTTCATGGAATCACGTAGCCACAGTGTCGAACAATCGGAAACACTCAATTCAGTCCCATTGGTATTGGTCTTTGAAGTCGAAGAATTTGATTCGACAGGGAATACCAATGACCGATTGTATGTTATGTTCAAGTTCCCATTTGCCGGAGGTACAATTGCTGATACGAACGTCAAATGGGCCATGATGTGTGATGACACTGATATCAACGGCCCTACAACCAACCCTTCAGCCCATACACTTGTCTACTCAAGTGGTAATTTTGATGCTGCAACCGATCTCAACGGTAATGCGAATGATGCTGCTTCATTGGATGAATTTAATCCACAAACATACTACCACGTTCTTATTGACATTACAAGCCCCAACGGAAACGGCGATTGTGATTTGGTTGAAGATATGCATGCAACCTTTGTGATCGCTGTCGAGAAAGGACGAACGGCCGAGCTTGATTTCTACATCCCCGAAGGTGTGACACCTGGTTATGATCTCATGAGTTGATTGCAATGGAAAAACAAAACGATCCTTTTGCCCAAGTTGGACTTGGTGCGATGATTCTCTTTATTGGAATCATCATCGCAGTTTCATCATCGATGTATGTGATGATCAATCAACTTGAACGCATTTCGCAAAGTGCTGAAGAAACGGTATCAATCGCAACAAATGAAGGGCACACACAAGTGGTATTCATCGGTGGTTGGATCGATGATGCTTACGATGATTATCTGATTATGATCGAATACCAAAGCCTCGGAAAAAATGTCCAAACCGATGAGGTCGGCTGGGTTCTATGGTGTGAGCATAATGACCAAATCTTCCGAAGGATGGGTTACTTGGGCGACACAGTGAATTCAGCTCCGAACGGTGTAACGATTTGGGAAGTTGGAGAAGACATCGCACTTCCAACCGAACTCATTTCTGGGAAGCGCTATTTCGTGATTGTTGATGGAGGAACTGGCACAGGCAATGGTGCCGGTAGAGCTTGTGGCCCTGAATGGATTTTTGATAACGGCGTTACTGCTTATTATTCGATCTATCTTCCCAATGGAGGACATACAACACAGGAATTCCGCGTAAATGTATTCGAAGTCGGTGAATCGGTCACATGATCCTTTGCATGAAGTGAAAGAATGTCGAAGAAAGATTCAGATTCCACACCAGAGAAGGGTCCTTCTTCTGTGGTCATATCGACTCCAGTAGTTCAAAACAAACCTGGGCAAGATAGCATCCAACAACAACCTGAAGTCATTCTGATTCAAGCACCAAAATTCAAGCATCCTGCTCGTACAATAAGTTCGATTGTAACGTCCTTTGCAATTTTTATTTTCCTGATTTCCTTCTTCAACTTCAGTTCATCCACAGGATATGGTGCGTTTACACATCTGGAATTTGGCTTCCAAAGTTGTTGCTTTTTGTTCAATGTAGCGTTTATATTGGAAATTGTCTACTATTCGAAACTCATTGAATACAATAAGACCTATGGCCTAGACACCACGTGGCCAGTGCTGAATCAATTGCTGGTACTTGCATTGGCAGGAATAGGATCGTTGATTTTCATAACGAATTTCGTATAATCAAACAACACCTTGTGCTTGCATAGCCTCAGCAATCTTGAGGAAACCTGCAACGTTTGCACCAAAGACATAGTCTCCATCTCGACCGTATTCCTTTGCAGTCTCGTAGGCTGCCTTGTGAATACCGACCATGATCGCATCGAGTTTCTCATCAACCTCTTCACGTGTCCATGAAAGGCGAAGTGAGTTTTGGCTCATTTCAAGACCGGATGTAGCAACACCACCAGCGTTGCTTGCCTTACCTGGAGCAAAGAGAACGTTGTTCTTCTGGAAGACTTCAACAGCCTCTGGTGTACAAGGCATGTTCGCACCTTCTGCAACAGCCATGACGTTGTTATCAACCAGCATTTGTGCTTCAGCACCGTTCAATTCGTTCTGTGTTGCACATGGCAGGGCAACATCAACGTTGACGCCCCAGAGGCCATTTGGAGTTGGTTCAGGTGCGGATGCTGTGAAGGTAACGCCATCGAAGTGTGCAGCATATTCAGAAATACGTCCACGGCGGTTGTTCTTGAGATCCATAATCCAAGCCAACTTTTCTCGGTCAATACCAGCAGTATCGTGAATGAATCCACTCGAATCGGACATTGTGACCGGCTTTCCACCAAGGTCGAGAACCTTCTCGCAAGCAAATTGTGCAACGTTTCCAGAACCTGAAATCGATACAAGCTTACCCTCGAAGGACTGTCCTTGAGCAGCAAGCATCTCACGAGCGAAGTACACAAGACCGTAGCCTGTTGCTTCTGGCCGAATCAGAGAACCGCCATATGAAAGGCCCTTTCCAGTAAGTACACCAGCTTGGAACTCATTTCTGAGTTTGCGGTACATTCCGTACATGTAGCCGATTTCTCGACCACCAACACCAATGTCCCCAGCAGGAACGTCGCAGTCTTGACCAATGTGTCGCCAAAGTTCCATCATGAAGGACTGACAGAAGCGCATAACTTCAGCATCGCTCTTACCCTTTGGATTAAAGTCTGAACCACCTTTTCCACCGCCCATTGGAAGACCAGTGAGGCTGTTCTTGAAAATCTGCTCGAACGCAAGGAACTTCAGAATTGAAGCATTGACGGATGGATGGAATCGAAGTCCACCCTTGTATGGACCAATTGCTCCATTGAATTGGATTCGGAATCCACGGTTAACGTGCTCGTTTCCATTATCATCGACCCAAGGAACTCGGAAGTGGATAAGTCGCTCTGGTTCAACAACCCGCTTGACGATATCAACATACTCTGGATGACGTTCCAAAGCAGGACCTAGACTTTCAAGAACCTCCCAAACTGCCTGATGGAATTCAGGTTGTTCAGGATCACGGGCGACAACTGCATCATAGATTTCTTTGACAATTTGCATAAGGGGTTTCCACCTTAGGCCTGTCGACCCTCAAAGTGTTTCTAATGGTTGTCATTGGATGACCACCCTTCAAATGGATTTGACGAGGCTTAGAGAGGACACACTGTCATGAAGCGTTCGAGTCGCTCAATACGACGCTGGCCTTGATCATCGACATCTGCCATTGCATGAATGGCCTCTTCAATCATGGCGTGTTGATCCGGTTGGATCGAGAGCAATCGGCGAAGATGGTCAAGGAGTGCCCATTCATCTTCAGTAATGACCTCATCATCGAGAGCTGCAATCAATGCAGATTGATAGGTTGAGACAGTACCCATTGACAACTCGATTCCATCAGATTCATCGAAGGGATTCAATTCCTCACCACGAGCGATGGAAAGGCAGAGTGCTGTATCACTGGGTGTCACGCCAAGTGTGGAAGCTAAAATTCGAAGAATTGTTGCTTCATCATCGGTCACAATTGAATCTTCAAGAGCAGTTTCGACCAATTGCAGGTAGAGTCGGTTTGCAGTGGTATCTTCGAGCACAAACGTTGCACTGAGCGACAGGATTTAGAGTTAATCGTTTGATTTACTTGTAATACAATTGTCATACATTCTGCATTACACTTATATGCTACCTCCACTACCACTAGAGCAAGGAGACACCCAGATGAGCAGTCAAAGCACACTCGTATCGATTCGACTCGATGCGGACACGTTGCAGGGTTTGGATATGCTCATTGGTGCAAACGGTTTGAGCAACCGATCCGATGTCATACGACTTGCAATACAGCAACTCCTGAACGGTCAAGCAAAACTTCCTGGAATGAAGAGTGTTCGAATTCCTCTTGGTCGCCAAATGGAACTTCAACTCGCCTCCCTATACGAGTTGTTCGGAGTTACTCATGAACAAGCGGCCTCAGAAGGCTTGCAACTTTACATCGATAAGAAAGTCGAGCAACTCGACCTACAAGACAAACTCAATGATGCTGTAGCAAAATCAATTGCTGACACACAACCAAGCAAGGAATACCACGAATGAATAAGCGGTGAGAGCAGAGAGGGGATGGGATGATTTGGCCACACGAAGACAACACGCTTCCGAAGGCCACCTTCAATGCTGTGCAGGATCGGTCCAACCTGCACGGCCTAGCTACCTTGCGGATACGTGCCCGTCGTGCACAACGTGACCACCGTGGCCCCCAACACCACAACCCCCACAGCCCCCTGGATGACGGAC
>PBET01000024.1 GCA_002719815.1 Methanobacteriota archaeon
AACGAATTCGAGGATGGATTGGCAAGCTTCCAACTTCCCTCGTGGCCAATCTACAGAATGAGCAGTGATGGAACCCATCTTATGCTGATGGGTTTGAACGGAATGGCCATCGTTGAAGCACACACCCCTTCACATGCAAGCGTAAAGTCTGCAACTGTACAAAATCCGACAAATGTTGCAGTTGGTGCAAATGGTTTCTGGTTAACAACGTCCGATGCGGGACTTCGGGGTTGGACACCAGCAACAGCCTTTGATGAGATGGAGAGTCAATCATCTCGCTACGCAAATCCACTGAACATTGGTTTCAATTCGCAATACATGGACATCTCCAATATGACGCATCCTGGGTACAGCATTGATCTTGTTTCTCCAGAGAATCCAGTTGCATTGAATTCTTCTATGGGTCAACCAGGCGTGCATGGCCTAATGTTCCAAACCGTTCCATTGATTATGACCTCACCAATCTCAAATGCCGCAGTATGGGCAAAATCGAACACATTACGTTACGATGCGATTCTTGAACTTGACAATGCATCCGGTGTGCAAGACAGTTTGCAACTTGCTATCAACAATGGACAACTCATCAACGGAACACGATTTGTGCCGATTAAACTCATTGCCCCTACAAACGGTTCGCTTGAAGTTCGATTAACATATGACTGGGTTCGCTTGGATACGCCTGTTGAAATTTCAGATATGTACGACCGCCCAGATGATGGTGGTGGTGCACTAACCATTGAATGGACTTTGGTTCACGACCCCGACTTCAGCCGATATCTTGTTTACGTGAGCGACCAGCCGTGGACTGCGCTTCCAACCGATATTGATCTCGTTGGTCGAATTATCGACAAATCTGAATCAATCCACAGCCGATTGAAGGCTGATGTTACAACAGCAAATGGTGTTCCACTGGTCGATGGTGTGGATTACTACGCGCTCGTTGTTGTCGAATACAACAATGGACGATATGGTTTGCCAAGCCAAGTTTTCGGACCTGTAACAACAAGTAACGAGGTCCCGACACCCCCTGCCTGGGCAATGGCTCAACCGCTCGATGGTGGAGTCGCGGGTGACCTTGAAACCGAATGGTCACGTTGTACTGCTCTCGATCTCCTTGAGACACGCATCTATACCTCAACACAACCAATGACCAATGTGCTCGGTTTGTCTGTCGGTACGACCGTTTTGCCTACTGAAGGGAACACGACGATTCTCAATTTAGAACCTGGTAAACCGTACTGGCTTGGCTTCACGTGTGTAGATCTCACTGGTCAAGAAGACCTTGCAAATGCGACCATCATTGGACCTGTTGTTCCTACCGGAGGCGTGGACGATGGCATCCCTCCATCTCGACTAGAAAATGTATGGGCGATTGATACGCCTGATGATGAAGGAGGACGGATCACCGTTGGATGGGATGTTAGCGATGCAGATGATTGTGCATACTACGTTGTCTACATGGTCACTGGTGTAGTGTTTGTAAACAACCCTACCTCTATTGCAGGATTCTCAGAATCAACCGTTGTCAACAATTGCGACGATAATTCGACCATTGTTTCACAACTTGACGGTCTATCCCTTGTCGATAATCTCGAATATTACATCGGTGTAGTTGCCTTTGATACCTGGCTCAACAGCAATCCGAACGATGTGCAGATTGTAACCGCTACACCAATAGACAACTCTGGCGGTGCAGCAATGCCACCAACTCGAATTGAAAATATTCAAGCCTACGATCATCCAAACGATGATGGTACAGCCATCGATGTTGTGTGGTCCATTTCTGATGCAGGAGATTTCAGCAAGTACGTCATTTGGGCTGCTGACAAACCTGTTGATGATGTTGGTTATCTCTGGAATCTCCACGGCGATGACCCTGATAGATGTGGATGCGTTGTCATCGATAAGCAATGGATTGATGAAGACAAGAATCCAATTGAATTGACACTGAATGCCGCTTTGTATAGTGTTGGAACACAAAGCGATCAGTTCGGACTTGCAGATACTCCACAGTTTATACAACCCGGAATTGAGTTGTTTGTGACCGTCACTGTTCACGACCTTGCAGGAAATGTTTACACCGATTCCTTGCTCTCTGCAAGCGTTGTTCCAATCAATAACTTCGAAGACACAACGCCTCCACCTCGTTTGGACAACATCAGCCTCACCGATCGCCCTATGGATGATGGCTCGGCATTGCTCGTAGATTTCGAATTATCAACAGCCAGTGATGTGTATCAATACGAAGTCTATGCTGCATCGTGGTCCTTCACAAGCGTAGGTGTTGGAGCTGATGGTCCGAACGCACCGGTCTTTATCTTGGAACGAACACCTGATCTACCTGCGACAATCAAAGAACTTGCTGGCGACATACCTGTAATTCCAGGACAGGAAACGTGGGTTACGGTTGTACCTGTTGACTCTGCAGCAAATGCGTTGAAGACCGACCTAACGGTCGTATCTGCACAATCGATTGATGATGGAATCACCGATCCTGGGAATTACCTTCCGAGCATTGAAGGCATAACCCTTGCATGGGTTGAAGAAACCAGTATTCTCGTGACGTGGAATCATTCCAATAGTCTCAATGTGGAAGGCTATCAAATCCACATCAATTCAGAGGATTTCATGGACATTTCAGAGGCTACATTGCTTGATAATACGACAACTTCGAACTCATACGTCATCACAACGGAGACGTTCCCTGACCTTGTGAACACATCCGACTGGTACATCTCTGTTACCACATTCGATGGAGACGGCGTGGTTCGAGAAACCGTTGATGCTAAGAAAATCAATGCGGTTGATTCGACCGGGGAAATCACAAAGGATACGGGTTCTGAAAACAACTTCGAATCCTTGTTGACAACGCCGAATCTCATCGCCGCTGGTCTTGTTCTTGTCTCCCTCGTTCTCTTGCTTGCAATCTTCAGAGGACGAGGCAGGAAATCACAGAAGGAAAAAGAATGGGAGATTCAAACTGCGACATGGGGGATCAGTGATGATCCATGGGACAAACCTTCACAAGTCAACACGCCTCCACCACCTCCAACGACACCTGCGCAAACAGAGTCCCTCTTCCGAGCTGCGGAGCGAATTGAACAACAGGACGTCGGACGAGAACAATACGTTGCACAAAGGCCGGTTATGAGCCCAGTACGAGCGCCGATCGATGATGCATTGCTCAACGATCTTGATATTGGTGCATCGCAGAAACAATCGAGTTCTTCCATCGACACATCGTTCTTGGATGACTTGTTGTGATACCGTGATGCTCAAGGCATAGTGTGCAAAGGACGGTTCATGAGCGAGGATGGTCAGAGCCCTCGCTCATCCGTTTTTACAACGATGAGATTCTCAAAAGTAAACGGTGTTTTTCTTCTTTCACATCATATTGCTCGATTGAAAGAACATGCAACGAAACTGAGAATTGATCATTCACTCATCGATGAACGTTCGATTGTTAAGCACTTGGAACTGAGCCCCCCAGAATTGAATGAAGGTCTCGTTCGAGTTGATGTTTCAGATTCATCGCACATCACCATCACGTATCGTCCATTCTCAGTTCAAAACGAATGCATAGATGCGATCACACATCCCAGCCCACGTTGGCCAAAGCGTGTTGCTGGAACAAAGCACGGTGCTTGGTCAGCATACATTGAAGCAAGAAAGGAAGCAGAAAGGAAAGGGGCTGATGTAGCACTACTCGTACATGAATATTCAATTATTGATGGAGATCGATGCTCCCCGATTGTTCTCGATGAAGATGGTGTCGTTTGGATCAGTAATTCACCACTTGCTGTTGATTCAATCACAATTGAATTGATTCGCCCATTTCTCATCGCTTCAGGTTATCACATCCAAACTGGCCAACTCAACGAACGTCTGGTTGCACGATGTGCCGAATTGGTTGCTGTCGGAACGGGTGTAGGTGTTGTAGGCATTGAGTCAATTGATGATGAACCTGTTGGCGACGATCGATTACGTCTCTTTGAAGCCTGTACTTTAGCGCTCAAACAACTCTACGACATTACAGAACATTGGACCGAGGTGTGGTGATGAATCCCCTAGACGCTGTTCGGCATTGTCTCATGGAACATGAACTCTTAGGGGAAGATGCTGCTAATTTTGGTTCACCAGATGAAATCATGCTGGTTTCTGCAGGACCTGTCAGCCATCTCTCTCGCTTCTCATTACTCTGTGGGCCTTCAACAAAAAGGGTCATCGTCCGACAACCGTCGAGAGAACAAGTACCTGTAGCAAATCCTCATTCACCTTTGGCTGGAGAAATTGATTTGGCCACCAAGTTGCCATTTACATTTGATCGAGAGACGTGGGATGGTTCGTCCTGGAAACCTGATGTGTCGTACACAAGTGCATCGCTTTCAACTGGATTGAGGAAAATATGTACATGTTCCAACGGGCAATTCAAACCGGATGATTCGACAGATGTCCCCTTCCATGGTCCATTTTGGACGGGCGCATTATCGTACAATTTGGTACAAATGACGCAACCATTACGATTACAATATCCTCCAAATGAAGGCGAACTACTCTGCGTATTGTGGGAAATCGAACACTGTATTGTTCATGATAAGGAGCGTGATGCGTTGGTTGTTTTATCGACAGATGTTCATTGGAAGGAGAGAGCGAACGAGTGTCTATCCAATGCTCCACTGGAAACAGTTCCTTTCGATGTTTTGATTGGCGAGAAACCATCTTCAAATTGCACCGATGCCGAACACGAAGAAATTGTCAAAACTGTTCAATCATCAATCGTTGATGGTCAACTCTACCAACTTAATTACGGTCGTTCATGGGAAGGAGCGGTTTTGACAGAACCATGGGATGTCTTCTGTCATTCAATTGCATCAAATCCTGCCCCATATTCTGGTTTTTTGCACATGAAAGATGAATCGTTTGCACTCATTTCTGCTTCACCAGAATCACTTCTTGCAACTGAGAAAGGCATCATCACAACAGCTCCGATCAAAGGGACTGCACCAAGGGGCGCATCAGAGGCCGAGGAGATACTTCTTCGTGAAGATATGATTTCTGATCGTAAGGAACGAGCTGAACATCGAATGCTGGTTGACCTTATGCGAAACGATGTCGGACGCATCTCAAAGCCAAATCAAGTCTGGGTGGAACGATTTGATGTTGAAGCCTATGCTGAAGTTCAGCATCTCGTTTCACGAATCAAAGGTCGATTGAACGATGGTATCGATGTTTTTGACGCGATTGAAAACGTATTTCCTGGAGGTTCGATTACAGGATGTCCGAGGACCGTTGTCTGTGCAGCAATCGATGAATTGGAGCAATACCCTCGCTCGTTTTGGACTGGATCGATGGGTTGGTTCGACCCTTCAACTGGTGATTCATCTTGGAATATTTTGATACGAACGGCTGAACTTCACAAAAGGGACGACGGTTGGACATCTAGAGTTACAGCAGGAGGAGGGATTACCATTGAATCAAATCCAAAATCGGAGGTTGCTGAAGCCAAGTGGAAAGCAAATGGACTCCTACGATCATGTGGTTGGATTGACGACACTGTTCTCGCTTCCCCTGTCAAACATCTTGCCATTCATTCTCTACCACTCGAAAGCCAGCAATCGAATCACGAAGTTTCATTCTCAATTCATACCGATGAACTTGTGAAGAATGCGGTCTTGTTAATCGATAATTTGGACTCATTTACCTACAACATCGCTCACGATATTTGTGGACTTGGCCATCATGTGAACATTGTTTCTGGAAGGGATCATTCACATCACTCCGCTCAGGAACTTCTCGAAGAATTACAACCATCCCATGTCGTTCTAGGACCGGGGCCAGGATGGCCACAAGACAGTCCCTTGACGATGGATTTCGCAAAGCAAGCACTTGAAGGCAATACCCCTCCACTTCTCGGGATTTGTCTTGGTCATCAAGCAATAGGTCTTGCATCTGGTCTCGACGTCGCCCCTAGTCCGATTGGACCCGTTCATGGCACACCCGTCAAGTGTTTACACGAAGGAAATGGTTTGTTTGAAGGCTTAGATGAACTATCGGTGACCCGTTACAATTCCTTAACATTGTTGACAGTTGAATGTCAAGGACATGATAGCATTGTTATTGATGCAACCGATGACACGAAGTCGCTTGTTCTTGGCCTTCGCTCAACACAAGCATCCGTCTTTGGCGTACAATTCCATCCAGAATCGGTTGGCAGTCAATCAGGTGTACAAATCCTGTCAAGATTTCTTGAATATTGAGCGCATGGTTGAAATGACGGCAGTATTTGGGTAGGAATGAGGGAAGAAGATGCCAGTCTGTCGACTCTGTTCTGGAACCTATCCACGCGAATTCTTCATTCATGGGAATGGACCAAAAACACAGGTCTGTGCACGATGTGGTGTTGAGCACGGTTATATCAGTAAAGATGAGGCAACAAATCTCTACGATGATACACTGAAGTCTTCACGTCTCAGCACTGTTACTCGCCGATATCGGCCCTTCCTCTACCTCACAGTTCTGTGGACGATTTACATCACAACAGTTCGAAGTATTGACCCATGGGGCTGGTACATGCTGATTATGCTCGCAATTCTAACACTCGCTTCAATTGTGCTCTTTTTCACCAGTGCTGCAAAGTTTTCCAGCACACTTGCTCGGCTAACGCCTGATTTTGAGCGCCCAAAAGGCCATTGAGATTCACTTTGAATGAATCCTTAGAACGTCTCCATCGGAGAGTTCATGTTCAGCCCCAACGATTCGTCGTGTACGTCCATCAACACCTTTGATGAAACCATCTCCGAGATCGGAGTGCACTTTGTATGCCACTTGTTTGGCTTGGATACCATTCTGAACCACAAAAGCATCAGGCAATACGTTACCATCCCCATCGGTCCAATGGGTTTCATCTTGGACAGGATAAACAACAATACGATCGAGTTCCTCAAAAAGAACCTGATCAAGAAGATTGGTCAATCCAGTTCCTTGTAATTTATTCAAACGTTCACCAAGAACCGACATGCCTTTCATTTGCGCATCGTTCATCGGCTGATTTTGATTTAATTCAAATGAAGTTGAACCGGGTGTATAGGAAATAAATCCTGCCTTGCTCGCTTGACGGAGCGCTAATTCTGTTTCTGCCGAGCACGGTGTAAATTGATCGAGTGTGGCTTGAAGGTGGTCGAGTACACCATCAGGGGCCATGTCCGCTTTGTTCCCTGCAATAAAGATAGGAAACAACTGCTTCCTCAATGAAGAGGCAAGGAGAATCAGTACATCATCGGACCAATCCCATGGAGATGTCATGTCGCTATGGAGTTGGGTGAATGCATCAAAGGCGCGTTGACACGTGGAATCTGTTGCTCCCAATCCGGATAGGCGCTCTTGCAGGAATTGAGTGAATCCCTTCACACCTTCGGCTTGAATTCGACGAGCGCCGCGAGACCAGCCCTCTTTGACAAGCCCTAGAATCCATGCATCAAGTTCCTCTGTAAGGAAGGTGATTTCTGCAAGTGCTTGTTCAATCGCTTGTTCTTTTGTTGCTTTCAATCCTGTTGGATTTCCTTCAGCATCGGTTGTTCCTGCAACATCAATGACCTGAATCAATGCATCGCATTCTGCTAAATCGGACAAGAAAGCATTCCCTCGGCCTCGTCCTTCACTTGCTCCAGGAACCAAGCCTGCAACATCGACCAACATGCAAGGAACGTATCGCCTGTGCCCTTCACAAGAGCCTGTGCGTGGTGTGCAGATACTGCCTCCACGATCATCACTGAGTTGGCTACGACCGTCTTGTTCAAGTCGCTCTCGTAGGGACATACAGGGGCAAGGTTCTCGACTTGGAACAAAGGAAAATCCAACGTTTGGTTCAATCGTACAAAACGGATAATTTGCAATATCGACTGGAATCAATGTCGATGCTGCAAAGAAAGTCGATTTGCCGACGTTTGGTTTACCAACCAATCCAATTCGCACGGTTTGACCGCCTCGCTTCACTCTTCTTCGACGACACCAGAGCGTACTCGTGCAATGGCGATGTCAAGTTCTGGGAGGTTGACTCGACCGTCTCCGTCAAGATCGATGAATTCCATGAGACGTGCGATATCCCATGGAGGCAAATCTGCAATGTCTGTACTTCGTAGTGCCTGCTGGAGTTCATAGCCATCGATAAGGCCAGAGTCATCCAAATCGATTGAACGGAAGAATTCAAAGATGCTCATGTCCTTCTTTGCGAGATAGTCTGACAGCATCTCAAGTTCATTCTTTTCAACTGGGAATTCATCAACTTCATCGTTGTGGAGGGTTGATGAAACTTCGATAATGGTCATTCCGCCATCGTCTTCAACATCGGCTCCAACGACCAAAACGGTATCGACACCAACGCCGCGTTGCAAGAGCTTTCGAATCGAAGATTCACCACGTTGCATGGAATAACGACTGATGTCCGAGGTTGTCGAAACGGTTGTATCGACTTTCATTCCTCCAATGGATGTTCGAATGAGATTCAAGAACAAGAGAATGACACCAATCGAAGCGAAGTAGAAGAGAACGGATGCGGTTAAACTGAATCCACCATCTGTCATGACCACGTCTTCACTACCGGAATCGAGAAGTGCTTTTTCGGTGAAGTCACCCATCAACTTCGCAACTGTCGAAGTGACGGCACCAAAGGCGATGAGCATGGTTGACAGGGATGCAGATGATGAGGATGCGAGTTTACGGCCGCCTGCTAATGGATAGGATTCTGCGACACAGGCGACGGCCATAAGTCCGCCAACAGTCCACATGAAACCAACATCAACGGTTGTGGCCATGTCATTCAGTGCGCCAAGGCCAATGAACACGTCAAGTGAAGTGAAGTATCCTCCAATTGCATACAGTGGGAAGAAGACCATTGCAAGCGTTGCCGCTAATGCGCCTGGTCGAGATACAACACCTGTTGCATTGCCAAGCGAGGTCATGATGATGTTCACCGAACCTGCCATAATTGGCAAGAGGGCAAGCGTCATGAGGATGGCCCCGAGATTCTCGAGGAGTGTCCCAGCATCAGCCGATGATAGCATGAATGGAGGCAAGGTGAAGAAGAGAAGAAGAAGGCTTGCCTTCGTCATTGAATCGGACCAAATCGGGCGACTTGCTGCTCGAGGAACTACGTGATATGCAACCGAGAAGATAAGGGCGATAAGCGCCCAAGATTGTGTCATTCGCTCTCCGAGCCAAACTGTTTGGGTTGAGTCAGCCAGTTCCCCAAAGAATCGGAATTGTGAACCGAAGATGAACGATGCAAGAGCCATGAACATGAACCAGTTGCTTGCTGAGATGATGTCGCCCTTTCGTTGTGCCACTGTTAGGAGAACGTTGATCATCACTGCAATGATGATAAATGAGCGCAATGCATGCATGAAGAGGTCTTGAATAAGGGCTTCATTTGCGGCTGTTAAATCGATAACAAGGCCAAGGATTGTTGGTAGAAGCATCGATGAAATGGTGAGGACTGAAAACAACAATCCAGTCAAACTGGCATTGGCTTCGCTTGCGAGACGGCCTGCTCCTGCTCGTGCTGCAGCAACCAAGCCACCGCCGACGAGAATCGAAATTAGACCAGTCATCAAGGTCACATCAACGAATGTAGCCAACGCGCTTCCATCGTCATATTCCCATCCAATGCTTGCGAGCGAATCGAGGGCTGTAGCATCATAATCGTGCCATAGTGCGAGGAATGTGCCGATTGCTGCAAAAGTTAGCCAGATCATTCCAAGGTTCATCCACGTCTTCGATCCACTTCCTTTGTCATCGTTGAAGAGATCAACAATTCCAGCTGGTGCTTTGTTGAGCAGAAAAAGGCCAAATTGACGCATCGGTTCGGCCATGTTTCCAATCCCACGTTGAAGATAGAACGTAGCAAAACCAACCACCGTGAAGAAGAAGAAAAGTGCGATAAATACTGCATCCATTCATATCACCTCAATCTGCTAGGACCTCGCCTGCCAGTGTCGATACAATCGCTCCAAGTCCAATGATGAAACCAAGCAGGTAGTACCAAATTCCTGAACCTCCAAGATTGGACATCAGTGGCACGATGTCGCCGATAACCGGGATGTTATCCCAGCCGAAGATGGTGCTGAAAAGACCAAACATTCCGATGGTTACAACCGAAAGCAAAACAAGAATAATTCGGCTTGATGATGGTTCTGCAGTTCCGATGACTGCATCAGGGAGTTCTGTGCTATTCGACATACCTTGACCTCATGCGTCCAAGATGGACATGCCTGCGACTCAAAGCGCGGTGATAAACATTCACCAAGAGCATCATTGAACCGCTCAATAACTCGGCTATTCACGGCGAGCGAAGAATGTTGGTAAGAGAACCACGTCTTGGCATTGAAGTTCCAAGTGGGACCGGAATGGTTCTGTCATTCATTAACTCCTGATTCCATTGATTTTTGCAGACACAATCCAATCCTTGAAACTCATCCAGTGAACCAGAAACAGCATAACGCTCGATCGCTGCAACAACTTCAGCATCGCATTCTCCACAATTGTGAGAGCCACGTATCTTTCCACCGGCAGTTGGATGGATAATCAAACGAGAAATTTGATCATCATCTCCATTCATTCCGCCATTTGGATGGACGATGTGGTGACTCTGTTGAATGAGTTCGACCAAGGACCAAAGCCAGGGAGGGCGATATTCACGATGGCGATGAAGTCGATCGATAACAGTCCCTCGCTGGATGTTCATTGGATTGATGGAAATCTCATCGCTCTGTTCTGCAACAGCTTCAATCCACTTTACACAATGATCGAGTGCATCAGCTTCGCTCATAAACGGGGGTTTGAACATCAAATAGGTCTTGACTCGGAGATTGAATTTCTTGAGGCGTTCGACTGCTCGATCCCACGATGCTGCAGAAAATCCTTTGTTCACGTGAAATCGTAGGACTTCATCATCGTAGGCTTCCAAGCCAATCGCTACCGTAAAATTTGGATTGATTGATGTGGCCCAAGCCAATTTCTCTTCAGTTAGTTGTTCGGTTCGACTCTCGACAATGAGTTCCTTTCCAAGTTCGAAACAATCTCGTAAGACCGTTTCTTGGAAATCAACCGGGATTTCTCGATCTTCAAGCAACGAACCAGATGTGTAAACCTTGACCATCGATTGGCCTTCAAAATTAGAAAATTTATCCTTCGCGTGTTGCCATTGCGCATGAAGATCTTCGCTTGTGACATCATCGCGTGTATCGTTAAAATAGCCACAAAATGTACAACCTGAGGACCACCACCAATGGCAACCTTTGGTCCGAAGAATAACCGTAACCGCTGAGCAGGGTTCACCTTCAGTCGTCATCTCTGGTGTGGAATACACCGTTGCAGGAAACGATGCATCCCATGATTGTTGACGTTCTTTTGCCCATGGCGTATTTGCAGGGGCTTTGACGAGATCGTGGATTTTGAGGCTCTTTGAGGAATCCCCTAACATCGTAAGAGGTTTCTTCGATGACAATCTAGCAACCCCTTATTCTTCTTCGGAAATTCTTCGAAAGAGAATATCCGAACCCGCTTTAACAAACTGGCCTTTTGGATGCTGAGGATGGTTGTCTTCTGCAGAGATGACTTGAGGCTCATAGAGTGCTGCAGGAACTCGAACATCGACTCGGCTGCCGAGACGGATCATTCCGTAACGCTCGCCTCTTCGAAGTGTATCTCCAATCCCTTTCCAAGGAACAATCGTTCGAGCAAGCGCACCCGATATTTGCATGACTTCAGTGCGCTCTCCATCCTCTGCTTCGAAAACAGTACGGACACGTTCATTGTATTCGCTTTCTTTGCGATAGGCAGGCGCAAAGGGGCCGCGACGACGTCCTTTGCCCGTTCGATGTTCCATTGCAATAATCCTCGCTGAACGTGGCGCTCGGTTGACGTGAACGTCAAGAGGTGACATGAAGATGGCAACACGCCAAACATCTGAGTCATGAAGCGTTCCTTCCACGGGCTCGAATCGCTGTTCGGTTTCAAAGGTTAGAGGATTGTCACATGCTTGAGGATACCAGTCGCCCGTATGCTCATCGGTCTCAATGCTCTGCTCATCTCGCTCAGTTTGCGATGGTCGACGACCATTGGCTCGCTCACGACGAACAAACATCACGTGTCCATCTGCAGGTGAGACCAAAATGCCTGAATCTTGAGGAATTGGGCGATCAGGATCTCGCCAGAAATTAGCAAAGAAAACTGCAACCATCAAACAAAGAACGCCTAGGAGCGGTAACAGTCCATTCAATGAGTCAAGATAGATGCCGCCAACAAGAATTGCAACACCTGCAAGAGCGAAGGTTGCTACTGGAGCATGACCTCCCTGAGCAAGGCCTGCCAAGATGGTTCACCTCAGTTGTCAGCCCATGGGTCGACATCGGAGTTCCAGGTTGCATCTGCTTCAGCGGGTTCTTCCGCTTCTTCAGCAGGTTCCTCTGCTTCTTCTGCGACCTCTTCTGAATCCTCTGATGTTTCTTCTGGGGCTTCTTCTTCGGCTGGCTCTTCGACAGCTTCTTCTTCCGAAGGTGCTTCTTCAACAACGCCTTCTTCAATGAGTGCTTCAGCTTCCTCGACGGTCATTTCAGCAGCACGTGCTTCGACCATCTCATCCATACGTTCTGTGAACGCTCGAGACATGTGTTGAGATTCTCGTTCGGCTTCAACCGCACGCTCGATCATCTCATAACGTTCCTTAATGGCCTTGTTGAGGTCTTCAAAGAGTGTCATGTGAGCAACATACCAATCATCACGAGCCTTCATTTCAGTAACTGCGAGTTTCAAATCATTGTCAAGTTCTTCCGCAATTCCAAACACTTTCCCAAGACGATCTTTCTCTCGAGAATACTTCTCTTCCATTGTTTGGAGAGCAGGTTCCAAATGCTCAACACGCTTGTCTGCTTTTGTAGCCTTCATCTCAAGTTCACGAATACGGAAATCTTTCTCCGCGATAAGTGATTCTTGCGCTTCACGCTCAATCTCTTTGTCGATAATTTCTTTTTCGAGAACTTCGATCTCTGCTCGTGCATCAACAAGTTCCTTTTCTTGTGTTTCATACGCTGCAAAGAGTTTCTTCAGACGGTCTGTTTCAGTGGCGAGTGCCTCTTCAAGCTGGCCGATTCGAACTTCGGGAGTGATGGTTCCTTCTTCACTCATTTTTTCACCCGGAGGTATGCCTCCACATCAACCCAGCCGCCTTTACCCTATGAAGCCGACGCCTCGTTGAGAACGATTGCACACTTCTCGGTCCTATGTTCTATGCACGACTAGAATTTCTTTTTAGGACCACCAGGGAATAACCAGCGACTGGATTTTTCAGACGTTGCTTTGTCTTCGCTCTTCTCATATTTTTCCCTTCTAAAGAATATGAGCGATAGGAGGGCAATGATTGCTATTGCTGCAATCATGAGGTACATTGTGTTGGCATCGAGAGAGGATGCTTCTTCTGAGCGCGTGCCATCATTCGGGTATGCATCCGTGTTATCCCCAACGCCATCGCCATCGGTATCGGTTGTTTCAGATGCATCATTTGGAAACGCATCAAGAGAATCCACTGTTCCATCGCCATCGGAATCTCTTTCGATTATTTCAATCGCATTCTCAACAACAATTGTTTCTCGGATACCGCCAATTTTCAGCAACGTTATTTGGAGATCGTACATCGACATTTCTGCGAATTCTGGTGCCTGAATCTCAACCTTCCATACACTATTTTCCGAGGCAGTGACTCTACCGCGTAAGTCTGATTCATCTTCCCAATCGCCTTGAGGTGCTGGACCCGCCACTGAGGCGAATGGAGCGATGTTGTAATCGATTGGTTGAGGCGTGTTTTTGTCGCTTCCTGAACCAATTCCTAATGGTCCATATTTACCGCGACCCCAGCACGATACCGACCCGTTTTCATACAGACCACAGACATGGTCATAATTCACGCTCAAATCAACGATGTTTGTTGGCCCTTCAACGAACATTGGTGTAAGATAAATACCGCCAGTGACACCAATCCCAAGGCGGCCAAAGTGATTGTGCCCCCAACAGTATAGACTACTGTTTTCTAAGATAGCACACGAACTATGTGGGCCTACTGAAACCGATACTGCTGATGAACTGTCTGGCAATTGAGCATAGACTGGAATGAGTCGATTGGTGGTAGTATTCTCTCCAAGTTGACCATAATTGTTCAAACCCCAGCAAGTGATTGAGCCGTTGTCAAGTAGAGCACATGAATGATGGTCTCCAACAGAAAGATCTGTCGCAGCGCGCCCTTCAGGTAACTCGACATTTGAAGACGGGGTATGAATCGTATCGCTCGTATCGCCATTTCCAAGTTGACCCACATTGTCACGGCCCCAGCACATAACGCCTCCATCGTCAAGAAGTATACAGGTGTGTGTTGCTCCAGGCTCGACTTTCACAACTTTCCGATCCGATGGAGTCGTAATTGTTTGAGGCGTGTATTTGTCGCTTGTATCCAAATTTCCGTTTCCTAAAGCTCCATATGAGTCAAGACCCCAGCAGGTCAAGTTGTCATCTTCTAAGATTGCACACGTGTGCTTAAGTCCCATACCGATTGATTTCACACCCTTACCATCTGGAAATTGTACCTTCACGCTGGGAGATTTGTAGGTATTGGTTGAGTCATCACCGGCCTGCCCGTCTTCATTGAATCCCCAACAACTTGCAGAGTTGTCATCGAAAATGATGCACGTTCGCAATTGTCTCGCATAAATCTGGTCTACGCTTTGACCTTCAGCAATTGAAACGAACGAAGTAGGCTTATTCAAATTCGTTGCATCGCCACCATCGCCAAGTTGACCATAATTATCGAGCCCCCAACACATAGCTGAGCCATTTTCAAGGATTGCACAACTATGCGAGTTTCCAGTGGCAAGTACAGATGAATGTGCTTTAGAAGCCATCGTATCCACTGAGACGAATTCATAACGAATTGTCGAGATACCAACATAATCACTGAGATCAATGCTACATTCCATTGACTCGGCTTGGTTTACGTTAGCCTTCGGGCAATCTAATTCGAGTGATGTGCTTTCTTCAGCAATTGTTTGAATAGGAACTAGAAGCAGAATTACAAGACAAATTCCTGCCTGAAGGTGAAGCAACCTGCCTCTCGACGGGGTTTTGACCATGGTACTACGTCACCCTTCTCCTTTATTGACTGATTTATTCTACTCAGTATCCATGACGTGCTTTTTACACTGAATCGGTAGCCTCAACCAATGCTTTTGCAATCGGAACTTCACCCATTGAATGGCCTGCATCAGGAATCATATGAAGCGTCGATTTGGGAAGTTGTTTATGCAATTCCCATGCGCTTTTCGCAGGACAGACCATGTCATAGCGACCTTGTACAATGATTGCAGGAATGTTTTCTATTGCCTCTGCATTGTTGAGAATGTAGGAATCTTCTACGAAAATTCCATTGATGAAATAATGGCATTCAATGCGAGCAAACGCTACTGCAAAATCAAGATCTTCCGCCTTTTCAAGGTATTCTGGGTCGGGGAACAGTCGACTTGTCGCCATCTCCCAACGCGTCCATTCCTTCGCCGCAGCACGGCGAACTTCAACGTCTTCACTCGTTAGGCGCTTGTAATAGGCAGGAATGAGCGCCGATTGCTCATCTACTGGAATGTGTTGCTGATACGGCTCAAAGGCATCTGGGAAAACATGACTTGCTCCTTCTTGGTAGAACCAGTGCAATTCAGATGTTCTGCACATGAAGATGCCTCGAAGAATGAACGATCGGACGCGGCTAGGGTGAGTAATTCCGTAAATGAGCGAAAGCGTTGAACCCCATGAGCCTCCAAAGACATGCCACGTATCGATACCGAAGTGCATTCGTAATGCCTCGATATCGGAAACGAGGTGCATGGTTGTATTTTCTTCAAGATCTGCATAAGGCGTTGATTTTCCACAACCTCGTTGGTCGAACTGGATGATGTTCCACTTTTGTGGATCGAAATATTGTCGATACGATGGTTGGCTTCCTCCACCTGGGCCACCGTGGATGACAATGACTGGGGTGCCGTCAGGATTGCCTGCACATTCCCAAGCAATTGTGTGGCGATCTGATACTGCAAGCATGCCTGTTGAATACGGTTCAATTTTCGGGTAGAGTACGTCGTCAATCGATTGAGAGGTTAGGCTCATACTACATCCGATACGAATGGGGATGATGTTGCTTTCGATGCCTTTTTTCGACGGATGCCATCGTCGATACATGAAGCAGGCAACAGACGTCTTCAACGATTGGGCACACCGAGGCAAAGACGAGGGTATGGAACGTGGACACAGTCCTGCTGTCAATGAAATGTTGGAGGTTGCTTTCCAACGAGTCAATCAAGGAAATCAACCCTTTTCATTCGCTGATTTAGGATGTGGAAATGGCTGGGTTGTACGATTGGTTGGTGGGCATGAGAACTGCATGCGAGCTGATGGTTTTGATGGTGCACCGCACATGATTGAGAAGGCAAACAACATTGATTCGAAACATGGTTATCATCTTGCTCTGTTTCCTGATACACAACCTCCTCAACAATACGATTTCATTCATTCAATGGAATTCATTTACTACCTTCATGAACCTCAACAGATGCTACAATCAATTCACGACGATTGGTTGGCCGATGGAGGTTGGGCTGTAATTGGAATCGATCATTATGCGGAACATGAGGAAAGTCTTGGTTGGCCAGAAGCCCTCGATGTACATATGTCGACATTTACAGAGCAGGAATGGATTGCAATGTGGAATGACGTTGGATTTACTGAAATTCATGCGTGGAGAGCAAACCAATCCGAAGGAAAACCAGGAACACTCGCCATCATTGGGAAGAAAAATCAGAATTGATCCCCAACTCAAGGCCCTGTGGTGCACACATTCGTACATCGCCATTGAAAAATGGACACTTTTTGCAGATATCAATCGCTTCCATTGGTAAGCGCTTCGGTTCGGTAACACCGTTTGAATCTGCAGTAAGGGTTGCCATCCAATGCAGGAGATTCATCAGTTCTTCTTCTGCTTCTTTGCACATCTTATCCGGCATTTGAACAAGACGTCCCGTCGTGGCGATCAAGAGTGCTGGTGGCCGAATATCTCGTCTCTTTTCAATGGGTTTTCGTTCTTCTTGCTCACGCAAAACCAATGAATAAAGCATCAGTTGCAAACGATGATTTCGTAGCATCTGAACCTCCGCTTGGTTTTGTGGTTCAAACGAGAGCGGTTCATTCAGCGTCTCGTACAACGGGTGCAGTTCGAGTTCTTCCTCTCGCGCACCTGTTGTTTTCAAATCAATAACCTGCAACCAAGCCTGTTGATCTTCACATCCTGCAACCACAAGATCTGCCTGCCCTTCAAAGAGAACATTGACCGCATCAATCACTGTTCGAAATGACTGGTCAAGTTCTGTGAGTGGTGTTCTCAAACGACCTTTCAGGTCGATTTGTTGATTGAAAGAAAACGACAACTCCGTTCGCAACCCTTCGATTTCATGGCCATGAATCGCTTGACCTTCGACCATTTTTCCTAAAGCTCCATTTGATAGTCGTTTGGCCAAATCAATGATTCGTTGCCTCGTTTGCTTCTGTTCATCGCTGGACAATCGATGCCACTCGGGTTGTGATTGCGTTGCATCATCGATTTCCTTATCCGATAACAGGTGGTTTTGTTGAGCATTCAACCAAACTTGTCCTAATTCAAAGCCTGTTGTCTTCATTTCTGCTGGATTTGCAATTCCAATTTCAACGAGTCTGTGGAACATCGATCCAAAGGCAGTTGCCGATGGCCAGCCGACAGAATTAGCCGTTACATCTTCCCCATCGGACCGATCTTTAGTATCCTCCTCACTCGATTCGAACTTCGTTTCTTGATGGAGTTTGAAAGGCTCAGATTGCCAGCCTCGTACATGCGACAACCAATAGCGTCGTCGGCAGGAATGGGCCGTATCTAAGCCATGGGCTGTCATCTTTAACGTCGGGGTTTGATAAACAACGGCTTGTTCAATCTCACTGTCATCTGTCGCTTGTTCAACGAGTTGTTCCATGTTCAGCCAGTTGGAAAGTACGGAAGTTGGTGATTGTTCGGCAAAGCAATCAGGATGGTGATACATACGCAAGCTCTGTAGCGAATCTTGCATAAATCCACTCGACGTATACAACGCATAGGGATCAAACTTCAACGTCTGCTCGCCATATTCTGCTAAACGTTCTCCTTGAACATCGTTGGTAAGACTCCAAGGCTGTTCATCGCCTGATGCCAATCCCATGTATCGGAAACCTTCAAGCATCAAATCGCCCATGTTGTTCCCTTTTGCATTCACCTTCATCTCAACCATTGCATCATCACTCAACAAGCAAGGAGCATTTGGCGAGCCAACGAAGATCAAGCGATCTTTCACCCTGGTAAGTGCAACATAGAATTGACGACGCAATTCAGCTTGATTTTGTGCCTTGTTCATTTGTTCAGCCAACATCCACAAGGCATCTTCAGGCTTCTCTTTCGACTTCCATGGCTGAATACGGCCTGCAATTACATCTGGTGTAATCAAGACATTGTTCTGAGCTTCAATGCTTGAACTGCGACGTCCTGCTTCAAACAATCCTGTGACGATCACAACCGGCGCTTGGAGACCTTTTGCCCCATGAATTGTCATGATCTGAATCGCGCCACTTGTTGGTAAAGAACGGGCTTGGGGACCTTTGTTCCCAAGTGTTCCGAACGCCTTCATCTGATCAAGGATCGAGGCGGGTTCGTGTCCTGATTCACCACCTAATTTTTGCAACATTGCGTACCATGTTTCAGCAACTTGTCGTTCAGATTCATCTGGGAATGCGATGAGGAGATCGCTGTAATCCAAGACAGCATCAAAGATTTCGTACATGGCGCCAGAATGTACCAAACGAGCGCATGCTTCCATGAGTGGCCCTTGAGGTTCGCCATCAAAATAGTCGGAAAAGAAGTGCCAATAATTGTCCACATCCTTCGTTTGGAAAATCTCCTCAATCTGTATGGATGATGCCCCAATAATTGAGGAACGAAGGACGGAATGGGCGGCATGTCTTGACCCTGGTCGTGCGAGAAGTTCCAACATAGCCATCAACGGTTGAACGACGGGTTGCTTGAGCAACTCACCTTGTTTATCAGCCATAACCGGCAATCCACGAGCTTGGAGTCGTGCGATTAAGTCGGGAATGTGCTTTCGTGAGTGGACGAGAATCATCACATCTTCAGGCAGAATTGGCTCTTCTGGTTCTACTTCAACAAAATCTTCCGCTTCTGTTGACCATATCCGAGTTGGTGAGCCTCGAACCAAGGCATCCAATCGAGAAGCGATAAGTTCATGTTCCAAATGACGGAGATTTGCATTTCCTGCATCGAACAAGTTGTACCCTTGTGTAAGGCCAAGTGGTAGTTCCTCGGTATCGTTTTGAGTCGGAAGAAGCCACTCGATTGTCCCTATGCGTTCCGTATCTCGTCCAGATTCTAAGGGCTGAGCAGTTGCATGGAAATCGCCTGGGAATTGGTGATGCCGATGATTAAACGTGTCATCAAACATATTGTTGAGCGTTTGAAGTAGGCCAGGTGCTGTTCGGAAATTCGTTCTCAGTTGAATATGGCCTTCGGCTCGTTCAACGATTGTATCATCATCGATGGCGAGACCTGCGTCGTCAATTCCATAGGAAACGTAGTCGTACGGAGCTGATTTCTCATCTCGGGAATAATCAGCGGCGGAGATGAATGAACCAGATTCACCACCTGCGCCGACGGGCCGAGGATCTCGGCCGTGCCCTTCTTGAGTAAAAGTCTCCATCCGTTTCTCATTAGCCTCGATCTGGTTCGCTACACGAATGGATGCAACCATTCGACGCATAACCGTAACCTCAGCCTGACGGAATCGGTAGATGCTTTGCTTCATATCACCAACAATGCAGATGGTTGGGTCCCAGGGACCTGCTGGTTCAGGGTGTTCTTCGGAAATGCCCTCTCTTCGCCCCCAAAGTCGCGAAAGGAGACGAGCATGTTCTGGATTCGTATCCTGATACTCGTCGATAATGAAGGCTCGATATCGTGCACGAATTTGCTTTAATAGCGCAAATCTTCGTTGAAGATCAACGTATTTCTCTTCATCACGTTGCATAATGGTCAGTGCTCTTCGAATATGTTCATCCGACCATGGCTCATCACCAAGGTCATCCAATGCCTGGACAGCCTCGGGCGGATACCAATGACGAACGATGGCTGGACAGCGAACAAGGAGTAAATCGCCGACCATGACTTGAACATCGTCAAAATCATGCGCTTCTTCTTGTGCCTTCAAGTGACGAAGTAAATCCTGACAGCCTGAATGAACTGTATACAAATCGTTCAGAACTTCAACCTGAAGGTCACTAGAAACCCTCTGCATACCAGATGGTGGTTCGGTACCCAACGAAACGCCCAGTGGATGGCGGTCGTATTTTTCATTCGCATCTCGATGGACAAAAGGCCGTACAGGATTGAGGCAGTAGGCAACTTTTGCAAGCATCAACACCAGACGCCCATCACTTGGGTCATGAATCCGGTTTTGCAAACGAGTTGCAGCCTTGGAAGCATCTTTCATGAGTTGTTCCTTGGTTGCCTCCTCAGATTTACGCTTGAAGACTGATGACCACGTCATCAAGCCTGAAGGCCAGTCTGCTAGCGTATTTGCTCGGGGGAAGTGCCCGTCCTTGAGAATGGTTGGTGCTGGCTCCTTCAACTGTGCATGCGATGCGGCCGCTGCAACCACCTGGTACAACCACTGAAGTTGTTCTATCGGAGTTGTAGGCAGTGCTTCCCGTGCCAAATGAGCGAGTTGATTGAAACGAGTATTTGTTGTAGCAACTTGCGCTGGAGCGACAATCACAGAATGATGTTCGAGGAAAACATCAACCCATTCGTTAAGGAATGCATGTACATCTTGAACGACCGGAGTGATAAGGTGGTGACACTCCTGTAAAATCATGTCCTCAATAAGTCGGTAATCTGGAGGTGTGTCACCATCCCATGGTAAACCAGTTCGAATCGAACGTGAGCGAAGCCGTCGCTTAGATTCCTCGACAAATAGCGACGATTCTAGCAATCCTTCCAATGCCGTTTGTGCACTTGCTTGACCTCCAAGCCGGATTGCGAGACGATTGCGGGCAGCGATGAAAGCATCAGCTGATTGAAGCATGCCCGCTTCGATTGCATCGCGAGCATTTCGTATACGCCAAGCCGCATTCAATGCTTGACTTCTCAAAAGAGGGGCTTTTTCTTCAGGAAGTTGTTCTCGACTGACGTGGATTGCTACGAGATCGATATGCGGTGAGAGAATTTCCGACAGGAACGCATCGATGGTCGATATTGGTGATGATTCAAGCAACGACATCAGCATCGAAACATCGCCTTGGTGACGCAGACGTGGGTCATGCATCCCCATTCGGTCATCGTCTTTTACAGGATGAGCACGAAGCGATTGAATCCTTTGTCGAATTCTTGACCGCAGTTCAGATGCCGCCTTTCGAGTGAAGGTAATCGCGACGATTTCTTGTGGCAACAGTCCTTTCCATTCATTCAATGGAGTGCGATCTTTCTTTGCTGCGAGAACGTGGCCTGCACCATACTGTTCCAACCGAATTGGTGGCGGCAAAACATGCGTAGCTCGTTGCTCTGCTGAAAGAAGATGCTGAACATATCGTTCAGCCATAACGGTGGTTTTACCTGTTCCAGCACCAGCATCCAATGCGATGTGTTGATCGAGATTAAGACCCAGTCGCTGACTTCTGTTGAAGGAAATCACTTTGTTTCACCTCCAATGGATGCAGAAGAGCACGCACTTGCGAGTGAACAATACTTGCAGTGATCTCCTGGTGCAGGATGATTCCAGCCGAGTTCACTTGCATCCTGTGCCCGGATTGCGGCAGTAATTCTTGAACTCATCCACGCCCGGAAACTGTTACTCTCCGGTGTTGTTCCTTCAGTTGGTATACGGAAATGATTTCCAGAGTAAAACGTTCGAGTTCCGATGGTTCGGCTTTCCTCAAGAAAAGCAAAACTCGGATCGAGTTCAAGGAGATGTTCCGTATCATCGCCCACTTCTGAGATACCAACGCCAATGACGCGATCGCCTGGATGTGCTAATTCCCAAGCACGAGCATAGAGTGCTAATTGAATCTCCTTGAAGAGGCCCGCGACATGTCGAATGCCATCTTCACCAGGTTTTGGTCCTTCGATGGTTTTGAGGTCTCGAATGATGATGAAGCGCTTCGCAGGAGGTCCACTTCCATCAAAGAAAAGTGGCATCCCTTCTGCGCTCTCATCATAGAGCCCACGCTCGGTTAGTCGTTCAAGGAGCGATTCATCGAGAACAAGGTGATCAACGCGATCAATTCGCCCACGTAACTTGATGCATGAGGTTTCAAATTGATCATCAAACCCTTCGATTTCTACACTCAACTCCGTTCCATGTTGCAACGCCCATTCACTGGCAATTGGTGCTGCTGAGGTCAGGTTGAGATCTGCTAAAAGTAGACGTCCGAGTCGCCCTCCAATCGGAAGCGTTCCGTTGCCTTCAAGCCAATCGTTCCAATCTTCAGGCGAGCAGCCAATCAAATCATTGCAGCGATGAACGGAAACTGCATTTGTTCTCGATAACCAGGGAGCGATTTCAGACAAATGCCAGAGCAAACTTTCCCATATTTCTTGGTTTGATAGTGAAGTTCCTTGATGCATTGGCGTACCTTCGGCCAGTGGCGTCCCTCCTACTTCAATTCCAAGAAGTGTCATGAGATGTTCCTCAATGGCATGAACCAACGTTCCTTTTGTGAGTGGCGCAATGTCTTCAGAGGGCTCGGGAGTGTTGTCCGTGGCATCGAGTGTCTGTTCAGACCATGCTTGTCGGGGGCAAGTCAGCCAAGGTGTTAATCGGCTTGTTGACCATGTCTTTGATTCCGTTTCGATCGGTTGACTGGAAAGAATTTCGTTCAGGCTTGGTGAACCATACGTAGGCGGAGGAAGCGGACGAGGGTCGAGTGAAGGCCCCCTCGAATTGCCATTCTTCTTGTATCCGAGATGCGGATAGGATGCTGAGGTTCGACCACCACTCACCTCGGCTTGAGAGACCGTGGGTTCGATGACAAGGCCCGTTGTTGTGAGCAAGCTCTCCCGTATCTCCCATGGCAGAATGCTTCCATTTGCAAGTGGCTTGAATTTTGGTTGGCGACGATAGCGATCGAGATGCACATCGCGTTCAAATCGATTCGCTATGGTATTCGCTGACTGAATCGTTCCACTCGGAGTCCGCAACGCTTTCAATTCAAGACCAGTCTGTTGTTGCAGATCTCGTTGCATGTTCTCTGCTCGTTCAAGTTCCACTTCACCACCGTTCACAGATAATGAAGAAGTTCGATATGTCAGCCAATTTCCTGTTTCTCGAGTCACAATTGACCATCCAGCACCATCAGAAACTTCTTCCTGCAGGAACGCTGGAATGGCCGCAAGATTCCGTAAATCACCTTGCAGTTCAACGCCTGAAAGGTACTCGACAACCGGTGTCGAATTACCCGCAGATTCATCATGTTCGGTATCGAAGAGGATCACTTGTTGGCTTGAATTTAGCACAGATTTGAAGAGATGACGCGCCTGACGAACGGGTAAGTCTCCATCATTCAAGCCTAATTCGACTCGAACAGAATCGTCAATCCAAGGCACTCGCTCAGGCTTCATCGACCATGACTCAGCATCAATTCCAACGAAGAGAGTGAGGTCCGATGCTACCCCAAACGCTTGCTTTGGTGTACAGATATGTACATCGAAATGACGAACTCGATTCATAGGTAGTTTGGTTTGATCGGCTGCTAACCGACAAAAATCAATGAATGGAAGACTCGACTGATATTGGAGCAAACCATCAACGGATCGGACCCATGATTGCACGGCACCTACGGAGGCATCGTAATGCCGTGTACGTTCAAACAACGCCTCCCAGTCACATGCATGTAAAATTGTGCTGAGTACGTCTCGTGGCGTTTTACTTGGCTCGGGCAAGGGTAGAGAAATGTTTGATGACGCGCCAACGAATGGATTCGCAAGGAAGTTTTTCTCGGTTTCATCGAGTAACGCAGTCCATGATGTTGCAAGGCATTGCAACCACCACTGCGTCTCCTCAATCGCTCGCAATTCTTCCTCACGACGATAGGCTTCAACAGCATATGGTTTTGCAACAGCTAAAGAGCCAAGCCACCGTTGGAGCGCTCCTTTTCCGCCAAGAACGTGGAAACTGCGGCCGATGTTTTCAATCACGTCCAAGTGTGGCCTTGGCCGCCAATCCTTCTTTTCTGGATGGGTCAAATCGGAAAACAATTTGCCAATAATCGGGAACGCCTTTGACTGGGCGATATCGAACAGTTTAGCTGTTGACCATGCATCTTGGCCATTGGGAATTGACAGAAATCGAAGTATTGCTTGTATAGCAGAGGTACTTCCAACTGAATCTGCTTGAGTATCGCATGTAATTCCAATGCGCTGCAGACGGCGAATCCATTCCTTGTGGCGGCCCTTGTCGGCATCGATGAGAAGAATACGTCCTTGTTCATGCTTGTTGAAATGATTGATGACTGAAATTGCGGCATCTGGAATCTGCGAGGCTCGGTCGAAACTCAGTAAGTGGATTCCTTCTGTCGCGTAATCAGCGTTACCGGATGCTGGAGGCAGAACGGTATGACGTGGGACCCATTCTGGCAGTTGGTCATCGCGTTCCAAAAGCGGTAGTTCATCATCGATGTATGCTCCATGAAATCCGAGACGGAATGAGCCTGTGACACAAAGATGATGGATTGGGCTTCGCACTGATAAGGCCTTGAGAAACTGCTTCTCATCTTCATGAAAGTCAGGCGGATGGTTGAGAAGGAGGATACCACGAATTGCTCCAAGCGTGTAAGGCGTTGGAACATTCAAATCGGCGAGTGCTGAACAAATTCGGGCGATGACGTGGTGCTCATGCAGAAGATTTTCGTTTTCAAACGATGAAAGAATCCGATCTGCTTCAAATGCGCCGGGATCTTCTTCCCACGTCGAAAGGATACCATGTTTTGTTGCATACGCATGGAGAGAAAGCAAACGCTCTGATTTTGAAAGTGTCCATGGCCTGGTCACGTCGGGATGGAGGCGAGGAAAACGATGATCTTGCGCTGCAGAGGCAAACTTTTCGTGAACTTGTACAAGACCAGTCGATGTTCTTGGCACAAGAACAGGTAGTCGGAGATCGATCGTTAAGGACTTCAAGAGTCGTTGAAGCGTTGTGTGTCTGCTTGAATCAACAGAGCCCGCTTTCTGAAGAATGGCCTGGATAGACGAGGACCGAGTGACTTCATTCGGATAGATGACCAATAAATCGTCCCGTCCTGTTGCAATTTCATCCACAACCCAGGACGGGACGGTCGTATCGAAAGGGCATGACTCTACTGTGATGTTCTCAGCCATATCCTCCCCACCCATCTTCATGCGTGGCGACAGTATAAAACTGAACGTTCAAAATTTTGTTATTTTTTGTAGGGTGTTGGCATTTTTCATCGATTCTGAGGTGGATGTCGGATAACATGAATTGTAACATGAATAATTCATGTTTTGTATAATTCAGAACATGAATCGTTGGATTTAAATAGTACGGCGTCCATAAAGATACTCCAGCGCGTCGGTCCGAGCCCAATCCCACTTATTCCACCAACCCCTCGGACTTAATCATGTTGGAACAAACAAGAACAAGGAGGACAAAATATGACGAAAAAGTGTGAAGAATGTGGCAGTTATGACTTGAAAGCGGACAACATCCGAGGCGAGGTGGTTTGCAACGATTGTGGACTTGTCATCGAGGATCAAGCCTCGGCGACCCAAAACGACAATGCAGGAACAATGTGGGGCGAAAATGCATCCAACACTCCGACCAAAGATGAAGCCAAGATTAAGACTGGCTCGAAGGGTAATGCGCTTGGTTCCTACATCGGTAAGCCAAATGAAGCGAAGGGCAAGTGGAAAATCCTACGACACCTGCACGCTCGAGATGTCAAGGACCTGCACCCAATGGCGCAAGCTACGATGGATGCTGCAAAGGAGTTGGCTGGCAAGGACAACGCCATGAAGGCGAAGAAAGTCATCACCCTAGCGACCGTTCCACTCGATGATGAGAAAGCGAAGGCGTTGCGAGAAATCGCTGATGAGGAGGAAATCATCCTTCCAAAGAACTCTGTTTGCCGAAAGAAAACCCGAGGGGGAAGCACCCAGAACAACGAGAAGTTGCTTGCGCTGGGTTGTCTGCGAGCACATCAGGAGCGAACTGGCAAAATCAACATCGATTGGCCCCAGATGGTTGAAGGCACTGGTTTGACCATGGCTCAGGTTGTTGATGCTGCAAAAGTCATCATGAAGTACCTTAATCTATGCGAGAAAGCGCATCTTATCGAAGAGCGAGCAGACCGAAGAACTGTTCATCTCGAGTTGCGAAACACCGAAATCGAGAACACTACGCTTCGACTGAAGCAACTTCTCGAAGATGTTGATGAATCCGTGAAGACGCAAATCATGGACGATTACAAGCAACGACTCTTCACCTTGGGTGAGCCGACATTAGGCGGTTCACCGTTCTCAAGCGAGAACATTGAGGCCAAGGTCCTCTGCGCAATTCTCTTCCAAATCTCATGCGAGTCCTTTGGTGTTGAACAAGGACGGCTCGAGAACATCGCTCATGCGATTGGTCGATGTCGAAACACCATCAAGAACCGCCTCAAGTCCCTTCGAAAGAAGGTGGCGTCTGGTGAGCTGGTTGACTTTGGTGTCTTGCAGAAGAAGCACTGAATCGTGAGATGGATTATCTCATTAAGGAGAGGTTCGTCCAGCGATACATGACTCGATTGCTCGTTGTTGGAGTTTTAGTTGTCCTGATGGTTTCTGTTGTACCTGTAGCGCATGCTGCGGAGATTAAAGAACTTGAAACAGGCATGCTCTTTGGTGGACTTCATGGAATGGCGAATGAGACCATCGTCGTCAACAGTAGCCTAGAAGATCTTCCTGCAATTGCTGAAGATTACACAGCCACCTGGTGTGGAAATTGTGTTGAAGTCGGCAATGCGCTCGAGACTGTGGCGGAGAACATCAGCATGGAGATCTATGCTGTTCATCGGAACATCTACGAGACTCAGGATCCACTAGGCAACGAGAATGTCGACGCACGCTTTAGGGACCGATACGATATCTATGCGCCAGAATTCAAACCTCCTGTGGCCGGTATCAATGGCAAGTACTCCCTTCGTGGTAGCAACCCTGTTGGTGATTCTCTGGAATCTGACTTTGCAGACTTAGCATCACAACCGCATAATCTTGGAGATGGTTCCGTCACAATGACATGGACACCAACGGGTGATAATTCAGGAACTGTCGCTTGGAGCATTGATCAATCAACCAGTGCAGTTTACAATGTAACCATATGGATGGTCGAGAAAGAAGCTTACTTCCCAGATGGTACAAACAACCAGATCTACTACCATCACATTGTTCGTGAAATCATTGATGTGGGAACTGTTACTGAAACTGGACTGAGTACGGGAACTGAGCAGATTACCTATGCCGATGCATACGATGATGATGACCTTGAAGTCCATATCATGTTCCATGAGTACATCGAACGTCCTGAAATACAAGACGAGACCCCAACAGAACCTACCTCAGAGGATACACCCTTCCTCTCCATGCCTTTGACGATACTTGCCCTTCTTGCAGTAGCCCTACGGCGACAGGATCAGTAGAAATCAACCATGTTTGCGTGAAGTCGAGCATCAACTTCTGGCATGCGATCAGGCGGACGTCCCACCTCGATGAAACGAAGAACGTAATCATCGATGTTTGCAAATCCAAACTCTTCGGTCATCGGTTCCATGAGTTCTCGCAACGCCTGTCGAGGATCTGCAATTGGGAAATCTCGACGGATGAAGACTTGGTTTAATTGACGATAACGTGCATGTCTGTATCCCAAAATCTCAAGGATTCGGCGAAGTGCATCTTCTTCTTGGGCAGATCGGATGGTTAGTCGCAAACGACATCCTTGCATCCGGAACATTCCACGCACACCACCGAGTTCGACCTGATGGCCAATCGGTTGCAGCGAAAGTGCCTCCCACACCAGTGGCATCGTTCGATACCAGCGATAGAATTGATCATCTTGACGAGGCTCTCTGGGTTCTTCTTCATTCTGAAACGGGGGATTTACAACAAGATTCTCTCGGATTTGTTGCCATCGAGGGAAGATGACTTGTTGTTGCAACCTCTGACGATAAAAATCTCCTTCTAAGATTTGATCATCATCAAATTCGTAATCAAAATCTGGATTTAAGTGGCCAGGCATATCGAAACCAACTTCCCGACCGGGACGTTGTTTCCAGTCTGCAACAATTTCCTCATCAGTCATCAATTTCAAAGAACGGAATGCGATTGGTTCTTCTTCTTCCCCATCACCAAGGAGAAGACGATGAAGATGAAATCTGTGTTGCTTCCCAGATCGCTTGTAGAAGTCTTCTGGGTCCGCCCCTGTGTCTTTTTGAGCTACCCCGATTGGTGGCTGGGTCAGCAAATGCATCTGCAAACTATTCACCCGTTTCGAAGTCGTGACATCTGAGAGAAGCGAGAGTATGACAATTGCAATGGTATCCCCTATCGGGATATCTTTGTGGTAGTTTCCTGTATGAATGCAAATCGAATGCCGATGCGTCACAGTCTTACCAACACCATGAATTTTGAAAGGTGCATTGTGTGCACCACGACCAATTCGAACCTCGTAGAAATGGCCAAGCATCCCTCGAACGAGCATGCGGTCTCGATGAACCCAGGTATCGTTCGGGAATTGTTGAAGAACGCCTCGCAAAAATTGCATTGAACGGCGGAAGGGGACATTCGCAGTCTCAGCATTTTCATATGCTGCCGTCCAATTCATCTGCGTAGCAATGAGCCATTCGCCTTCTTTGGAACCGTGTGGGGAAGATCCCCATGAAATCAATCCAGCCAAGAGGCCTGGCACGAAGGGAATTTTTGCTCGGCGTACACTTCCATTCTTCGCCAATGTTCTAAAACAGAGATTTCCCTTAGAATTGACCATAAATGGGAAACTAACATTTGCATGTTTCACGGATTCTGACAACTCAATCCAACGTTGAACCCAGGGCCATTGTGAAGGCGGAATCGCCCTATTTTCTTGGTTCCGAATAAAGCGCCGTGCAAATTTCATCCGTTGTCTTGGTCGACGACCTGCCATTCGTTCCATCAAGTGGGACGACCAATCAGACCCGTCAGAAAAGAGTGGTTTCTTTTTACGGCGCTCGTTTTGATCTAAGAGAAACGATGTTTGGACAAATACATCAAAGGGAGAAAGGAGTTCACGTTCAAATTGTCCAAACAGTCGATGGTAACGCTGTAGGATTCGTCGAGGGCGTCCTTGAGGATCGAGTGTTTGGTACAACCCACTCAACGCTAAGAAGAGCTTGACGAGATCCCAACCTTTGCGTTCTTCAGGATTCAGGAGAAGCAAGAGGTACTGCTCCATCGGAATTCGAGCCTCGTGAATCCGCCCGTCGATGGTCATTCGTCCATCGATAAATGCGAGAAGCGTTCCATCCCACATCACGAAGCCTTCCTCAAGGCGTTCCTTTTCGTAACCAGAATAACCTGTTTGCTTTTCGAGTTTTTCAATAAAGATGGACTCTTCTTCTTCGGGAAATGGGGAGTGGCGGACGGGATCTTGATCCGCCTCATCAAGACGGGCCCAGTCAACATCGGGCGTATGATTCATGAAGCGTTCGAGATTTCCCCAGCGCTTTTTCAATGAACGAACTGGCCCGCCAAGGACCGATGCCATGCGTTGATGGACTTCAAGAGGCAACGATGGTGCCCATTTACTCTCTTCGGTCAATTCGATGCAGCGTATGCAGATTGGACAATTCGTTTCAGTATTTTCATTTTGGCAGATGCCACAGGCTTCCCCAATCATGGGGATACTGAATGTCGAGGTGTTAAAAAGTTTCAATGAAGAGATGACAACGCTTCAATGACGTTTTTTACATCTTCATCCGTGATATGAAGATGTGTTACAATTCGACAATGTGTTGGAGAAATATCGAACATATCGATGCCTGCCTTTGCCATTCTTTCAGAAACTTCACTGGCCGAATGATCGTTCGCTGAGAAGTAGACCATGTTGGTTTGGACGGCGTTAAGGTCAACCGATACATGATCCATTTCATCGATTGCTTGTGCGATGGTTAATGCTCGACGATGATCTTCTTCCATCCGTTGAACGTTATTTTCAAGGGCATAAATCCCTGCCGCAGCAAGAATTCCAGATTGACGCATACCTCCACCAAACATCTTTCGCCATCGATGCGCTTGTTCAATGAATTCAGTCGATCCGACAAGAACAGAGCCTACAGGTGCTCCAAGGCCTTTGGAAAGACAAATGGATACTGAATCATAATCTCGAGTCATGCGAGGCAAAGGCGTCTTGGTGGCAACTGACGCATTGAAAATTCGAGCACCATCGATGTGTGTTGAACAGTTCTTTTCCTTCGATACCTCTGCAATCGCATCGAGAACGTTTTGCTCATAACACGTCCCTCCTCCACGGTTCGCTGTGTTTTCAACACAGACAAGGCTTCCATCTGGATAATGCGATTGTGAACCACGTTGTTTTCGAATTGCCTGTTGAACAAGTTCAGGCGTAAGAAGACCATTGACTCCTTCCGGAAGAGCAACGCTTGAACCGCACAAAGCAGCGTATCCACCCCCCTCATAAAGATAGATGTGGCTGTAACGCTCGGTTACGATCTCATCACCAGGGACTGTGTGTGTCTTGAGTGCGACTGCATTCGACATCGTTCCTGATGGAACAAAGAGACCCGCTTCTTTTCCACACATTTCCGCAACCATTGCTTCAAGGCGCTGAACTGTTGGGTCGTCGCCTAAGACATCATCGCCTACTGCAGCATCTGCCATTGCTTGTCTCATCGGTGCAGTCGGTTGAGTGACTGTATCCGAACGCAAATCAATTCGGTTCGATTCAATGTCTCGCATGGTTGCTCCACATCGTTGCCCATGTTCAAGGAATCGACTTAGAGCAATTTCAATTCACCAGTCAACGCATCCAATTTTTCTTCTTCATCAGGCCCCAAGGCAAGAACTGTGTAAGACCCAGCAGGAATCTGTGTATGCCCTGCATCATGAATCTTTGAAGTTAGAATCTGATGGTGTTTGGCTTGTTGTTCAATCTGCTCAAGTTGACGAACATCATTCGCTTTAACACAGACTTTTTTCTGTCCAGTAGAAAGCCATGCATCAAGCAGTTCTGGACGAAGTTCTCCTGATTGGAGCGTCGCTTTAACTGCAGCATGACCGACTTGGGCGCCAATTTTCCCCTTACCCATTTTCAATGCGTGATTGATGACAAAGACCATTTTCAATGGTTGATCGTTTTTCACAAAGCGTTCAAATTTGGGTGCGGTGATTCGGTGCAGAAACGAGCGGATCCCCATTCAATCACCTCATTCGTACGTCTTCAATTCTCCGAAAAGTGAATCCATGGTGTGACGAGGGGCGGGCCCCACACCAAGAACCGTTACCGTCCCAGGAGCGACTTCTGTCAGCCCAGCATCTTTGATGAGTGCAAATGGAAGTGATGCTTCTTCTACCAAATTGAGGAAATACTCGATCTCTTCTTCGTCATCGACTGCAAGACAGATTTTTCGAGATGCAGATTCTTTCCAACGCTGAACCATTCTTGAATGCGTTTTCTTTGCACGCTGAAGTGATGCAACGGCAGCGTGAGCGCACTGAACTGCGAGTTTACCTGCTGAGAGATTGAGATCCGTGCGACATAGAAATGCCATTGTGGGTGGATCAGAAAGTGCTGACATGCTCACTCTCCTGCTGAATGAGTTCACTGTTTGACCGGTTCATTTGCAGGATGCGATCGAACCACTGGCCAAACCACATTGCGAAGAACAGGTTGCCAAGGAAGTGGAGTACATCGAACAACAGTCCATTGACAAGATAAAGACCAAACTCAAGTGCTGACATGCTTGAATCAATGATTGAAAGTGATACAATCAAACTGAATACAGGCACACTCCACAATGCTGAGAAAGCGAGTTGCGTCATTGATAGGTTTCCATTTGCATCATGGACGCTGATTTGCGAGGCAACAAGGGCGACCGTTCCCCATCCTAAGATTTGGAACAAACTCCACCAACCATGACCAAGTACGGCATTGCTCGCAAGCGTCACAAGAACTGCGAATGCAAAACCTCGTTGTGCTCCGAATTTTGAACCGACCAGAACAGCGAGTATCGTTACCGGCATGACGTTTGGAATGAAGCTCATCGCAATACGGGAGACTGAAGCAATTGCAACGATCAGAAACAGTGGCCATAACCATGTATTTCCATCCTTTTGAGGTTTCACCAACAACCAGATGGCGATGAAGAAGAGTGTCGCATGAGCCAACAACAAGACTGTGGGAGATACGGTAGGCCCGTGCGTACCTATCGCGCTCAGCATGCTCCTCCGAGCCGACGGACAGCCTTGAGTGTTACCGCTCAAACAGGTCGCCATTCGACGATTGAGGTTTCACCAAGTTGTGCTTCAGCCATACCGACAGGGCTTCGTTTTCCATCGATTGTGAATTCCCACCCATCCCCAGCTGACTCGTTGAATGCAACCATGTATGCGCCCAGATATTGTTGCTCGACTTGCGTTTGAATGCCCAACTCTTGACAGGCAAGCATGGTCAATTCATACACGGTATCTTGTGGCTCTAAACCTCCTATGGCTCGCTCTTCACCATCGATTTCAAACACAATAACTTGGGTCTGTTTCCATTCATTCGGCCAGGAAGCGTCCCATTCTATTTCATTCGCAGGCGTGGTCTTTTCTGCCAATTTAACCGATAATTCTGGTACAACAGCAATAGCCAACACAAGGAAAAATGCGGACCCGATTTTCATCATTTGAGCCCAGTCAAGCATAGAAAAAGAACGGCACAGAAGAAGAAACAAGCCGAGGATTGCAAAATAATGGATGGTTTGAATGAGACTGCTATTCTCTGAACGTACTTCTTCAGACGGTGATTCTTGATGCGTAACTTGGAGAATGCCGGCATCATTTCCAAGTGCAAGGATCCCTTCAGAAAAGCCCGGAGCTGCTGTTCCATAGGTATCAAAAGACGTATGTTCCATGCGAATCAATGACGTTTGATTGAAGACGCCCCATCCTCCATCGGGTGTATTTGACGGAGCCCATATCTCCACGGATGAATTGGAGATCCTCAGACCCAATTCGCCATATGAGCGAAAGGGCACCGTTGATTCAATGGAACATGTTTGCGTGTCGCAAAGTATTGAAATCCATTCATCGATTGTTGATGCATAAATTCGGTCTCCATGCATCAAAGGCATTGCTGGTGAACCTCCAGCACTTCCGATAAGTGATCCATTGAGATACATGGATGAACCTGTATTGGTTTGCATATGCACAAACAAACCGTGACGTGTTTCAATGGGCGCATGACGAATCTTTCCTTCTCCCAAATACGTTGTCGAAACGGTTCCATTCCGAGCAATGGTATGGAGGTGTCCTGATTCGTCTCCAATCACATAGCCATCCTCGGTTATCGAAACACCATTTCGCCACCCTACATTGCCAGTATCGGCATCAAGCAGTTGATCCCCATTTGCAAGACAGAAACTTGCTATACCTGTACGCGTCGGAACGATGATGCGATCATCTTCCAGAGCCATTTGCCCAGTGATGCCAAAAAGTTCGACCTCTGTCTGATTTTCCCATAGGATTGAACCATCGTGTGGCGAATGTGCCGTCACTTTACCATCAACCCAACCAACGATGAGAAGATCTTGCCAATCGCCACAGTCTCCAGTTCCTGACTCAACAAAGAATAGCGGCGCCATATCGTGTTGAAGCGATGTCTGTGAAACATAGGTCCAGCGTTCTTCTCCAGTATGAACATCAAAGGCTGCTACAACGGGCCGGTCATCACTACCTGTCCAGAATCCCGAAGTTCTCACATACACTGTATCATCGATTATGAGCGGTTTGGTTGTAATGTAACCCGCATCAAACTCATGTGTCCAAGTGGTTTCTGTCGATGCTTGAGCAAGCGGCACACAGAGAATGAGAATGAGAAGAATCGATGGCACTCGCATCATGAATGCCTCTGGATGATTGCCCGTAAGACTGCACTGACTTGCTTTCCATCAACACCCGGACATGCTCCCATCACCACGCCCATCAGAGGACCCATTGCACCCATACCGCGTTCTTTCACGAAATCGATACGTTCGAGAACAATGCCCTCGACGATTGATTCAAGATCGCCAATCTCGGCTGGAACGAGATCATTCTCCTGAGCGAATGCCTCGACCTCCCCCCTCGTAATGTGCTTGCTTTGAGCAAAATGTTCCACAACTTGTTCAATACCTTCCCGGGTGAGACCATCGTTTTCTCGTACGGAGAGAATACAAGATAGGACCGTAGGAACGACTGTTTCGTGTTCAAGAAGAAGTGTAGCCCATGCCTTACTTTTTGTTTGGTGATGATCAAAGAAATCATCATCCAATTCTCTTGAAAGAAGTTGTTTGCATTGGTCTTCAGATAACTCAGTTTGCTTGAGTCGTTCCATTCTCTCATCTTGACGCATCGGAAGATTATCGATGACGTGTTGCCAGTGGGATTTGGTGATTTGGATTGTCGGTATATCCGTTTCAGGGTACATTCGTGCGCCCCCTGGTAACGGTCGCATCGGTGTTGTGGTACCATCTTCAGGCGCTCCCTTCTTGACAACGACATTACGAACCTCTTGAGGAAGTCGGTGGTAGGCCAATCTGGCACGTAATCCGACCGATTCAAGCGCCAATTGTGCTTGCCATTCTGGAGCGAGACAGAGAACAAATGCATCACTGGATGATAAGTTCAATTCATCCCGTACGGATTGAACATGCTCATCTTCGATACCATAAGCAGGAAGTTCGTCAGAATGGAAAACACCGCGTACACCTGCAAGTTTTGCAGCGCCTGCCAATTCTCTCCCCAATCGAGGTAGTTGTGAACCTTCTGAATCCAATACCTTTGAACCAATCTTTCCTGCAAATCCAGGAAGTGGTAAGGCGAGCATGATGTATCCTGATTCGAGACCTTGCTTCACCATACGGCTGTCGCAAGATGAAAACGAGGTTGTAACATCACTGCATTCCAATGGAATGTGTGATTCGACCACTTCCATAACATTCGATTCAACGTCCGCATCATCAAGACGTCTGTCCTGTGGAAGTGGTGGCAGGGATTGTTCGGAACGCAATTCATTCGCCAGTCGATACATGTGCACTTGACGAACCATCTCCAAGCGAACGATGCGTGGTATCCAAGCAAGATCTTGACATCCCTTGATCTCGACTCGATCGCCACATGCGACACTCACGTTCAGATCCTGACGAATCGAGCCTAGACCTCGACGAACACGCCGTGTATCTCTCAATGTTCGACCCAAGGCTTGAGCCGTTTCTTTTGCATGTTCTGGAGACTGGATGTCCGGAGATGTTGCAATTTCAATGAGTGGAACGCCGAGACGGTCAAGATTGTAGATGACTTGTTCTCCATGATCTGTGGAAAGACTGTCCAATTTGCGAGCACTGTCTTCTTCCAAACAAAGTACATCGATACCAACATCTCCCGTTTGGGTTTTGAGAACACCATCCGAAGAAATGAGTGTTGTTCGCTGAAATCCGCTTGTATTTGATCCATCAACGACCGTTTTACGCATCGTTTGTAAAGCGCCGAGAGGTTTTGCTTGAAGCATAGCAGAAACCGTCAATGCAACATCAAGAGCATCTTCATCATGGGATAATGGTGGGCTTTCATCCAATTCAATCAAGCCAGAATTTGGTGATTGGATATAGACGAATGAACGGTTACGTCGCTTCTCAAATCGTGCAGCAACGTCGACTTTTCCACCTTCTCCGCTCGCAAGACGGAGTTTGCGTGCGTATCGAGGCCAATCGTTTGGCACGGTATCGATGGTCACATCGTAAAGCATGGATGGTTGACGCGAATGGAGTTTACCTGTTGCAAGTTGCTGGTGGACTTCGATACCACACATGAATCCCAATTGTGCTGTATCAAAGGTCGATGCATCCGTCACATCACCTACCGGTTCTCCTTGGACGACATCTGCCATGAACATTCCAAGCATCTCCACTTCATGAGATGATTGCTTCACATCTAGACAATTTGCAAGGTATCGTAACCCGTTGGGCGCATAAGACGACCGTTTTGGTTGAGTTTATCGATGACTTCCTCGGCTTTTTCTCTTGGAATATCGAGGCGTTCTGCTTCATTGAGGACGTCAATCAGTTGGGCGTAGCCATCACCATTGGCGGACAGACGTTCAACAATGTCGAGAATGGTTCGTTCAGCATGGCGAGCCTTTCCTTTTTGATTGGAAGCGATCGCTGTTTCATCGAAATTCTCACCCATCAGATCGTATCTCCATGTCTTTGTCAGACGTACAGCTCGCTCAGCATCTTCGATGGTTGCCGTTTCCGACAGTCGAATGCGGGCACTCGCTTCGGCCAATCGTGCGAGAGCTTCCAATGCACGCGCAGTGATGGCGACTGAGTCCTGATATTCACCGGACTGTTTACGTGTTGAAACATAGTAATCGATGATGTGCTTTTTGGCTTCCTCATCCAAATTTGGATGGACTGTTCGCTTCGCGTATGCAACGTACTTGCGGATAAATTCTCGATGAAGGTGCCCATCCGTATGACTTGGTTTGGTCATGACTGAGCTCAGTTTACGTGGGTCGGGTCTTGATCCCTCATTAACCAATAATTCACTTGTACCGGAGAGTCTGTTGTCAACAATGTGCCCTGCAATCTTCGCGTCCTTGTCTTCTGAAGGCTCATCTGTCAGCAACCAAATGACATCAAAACGAGAGATAAGTGGTGGAGCGAGGTTGATTTGCCCGGTAAAGGGAACTTCTGAAACAGGTTGGAAACGGCCTGCCTTTGGGTTCGCAGCGGCCAATACGGCGCAACGTGTGCGAAGGCTTGCATTGATTCCAGCTTTTGAAATTGAAATTGTTTGTTGTTCCATCGCTTCGTGCATACTGGATCGATCGGCTTGATTCATTTTGTCGAATTCGTCGATTGCAGCCAATCCCTGATCGGCGAGAACGAGGGCGCCCGCTTCCAATGTCCAGCGTCCGTCAGCGCTCGCATCTTGAACTGCAGCTGCAGTCAAACCAGCGGCTGATGCGGACATACCGGAGGTAAATCGACCGCGAGGAGAAATGTTGCCCATGTAGGCAAGAAGTTGCGACTTTGCAACACCAGGATCACCCATCAAAAGGATGTGAATATCTCCACGGTTTCGTGTTCCATCTGGATTGAGTCGCGCAACACCCCCAAACAATTGCAACATGAGCGTTTCTTTGATCTTGTCCATTCCAAAAATGGAAGGAGCAATCGACTCAGCGATTCGCTTGTAAACATCTTGATCGGCTGCAAATGTTTTGATTTCTGCTTCTTCCTCATCGGAGACAACTATTTCCTCCAATGCAAGGTTTTGACGTTCAAGCGATTGAACGCGCATGAAGATATCAAACACAGGGGTGTCCTTTCCAAACTTGCGTTGCGAACGAATGAACAAAACGCCGTTGGCTTTGACTCGATCGCCTGGATTGACCTTTCCAGTGAGGTCATGTTCTGCTACACATGAAATGCGTTCAGGCTGGACGCCTCCGCGAACCTGTTCAGGTAGTTCCTGCAGTTCAATAAACTGTGAATTCGTTAGTGTTGAACGTTCTTGCAATAATTGGAAGCGTGTTTGGCGATTGGTCAAGCCACATCCACCATCGATTTGTGAACACTCCATTGGCGTGATGAGTTCCTGTTCGTTGGGTTGCTGAATGATGGTCAAATGTTCGCACGCGACACATTTGAACGTTGCAGAATACATTCGAGGACGAACACCAGAGATTTTTGTTACCACGGCATCAATGGAAATCATCAAACCGATATCATCCGAGCGAAGTTGGGAAACGGTGCGAACCTGGTCGCTTGGAAGGTGAACAATACGCACCCATGGATTGATTGTACCATGGCCCACATCAGCGAGTAACTCTCGAAGGGCTCTGTTTGATGCATCATCATGCAAATCTGGTTGTTCAAGAATACTTTGAGCAAAAGTTGGATCAAATCCTTCGATGGTCCGATATGAAACCTCAAGACTCTGGACATCCGGCCAAAGTTGAGCGATGTTGTGGACATCCTCGGTAAAATGTGCATGCAGAAGTGTCGACCATCGCGCTGTCAAATCAAAGTCTTGAATCATGTTCGCACCACACTGAGGAATTAGATATGGACGGCTACCGTTCTTAATGGTTCCATTGCAATTTATGCGCCCCTTCATTTCCACTGGAAAACGCCATACATTCATACATGCTTTCTCATCGAAAACATACAGAAAGTGGAACGGCGCCAAACTCAATAGATTCATATCAAATCAACACGACGGTTTGCCATGATTATCTTCGCGCATGGACTGGAAGGGTCTCCGAACGGAAGTAAGATTCGTGCCTTACGCAATGCAGGTTTTGATGTTGTAGCGCCTGATTTTCAAGGGATGAATCTCGCTGAACGTGTGGACTTGCTGGAAGAAATTTGTTTGAAATATGCTTCGAAACGGCCTGTACTTGCTGGATCAAGCTATGGAGGATTGACTGCTGCAATCATCGCAATGAAGATGCCAGGTGCATTTCGCGGACTTCTCTTGTGCGCTCCTGCACTTCATTTGATTGAGCCTCCTGTGGATGAGAACACTGTTCTTGTTGCTCCAAATGGATTGAAGACGGTCATCATTCATGGCCTTGAAGACGATATTGTCCCCATTTCGTGCAGTATTGACTACGCAGCTCGCTCGGGGAATGATGTCGTTGCATTTCATCAGGTCAATGATGGCCATCGCCTTGCTGAATCGCATCAAGAGATTATCGACGCTGCCCAGTTGTTGAGTGGCGAGACGATTGATTCATGAATTGGCTCGTTTTGGAAAACGTATGAGCGACCCTATGGACTACGCTTCAAGCGGTGTCGACATCGATCTTGAAGGAGCGGCTGTCGCTTCGCTCATCGGTTCGTTGCAACGTTCGACACGAAAGCCGGGAACGCCTGGTGCACCTGTTGATTTGCCTGGTGGATTTGGAGGCCTCATCGAATTCGGTAATCATCTCTTGGCCTTAGCAACAGATGGCGTAGGAAGTAAGTTGCAAATCGCTACTGAAGTCAAAGACTGGAGCAGTGTAGGGATTGACTGCATGGCCATGAATGTGAACGATTTACTGTGTGTCGGTGCTGAACCCATCGCTTTTGTCGATTATATTGCAGTTCCAAAGCCCGACCCTGAGGTGCATGCTGCGGTCGGCGCATCGCTCGCAAAAGCATGCGAATTAGCAAATGTTACACTCGCTGGCGGAGAGACTGCATCGCTTCCTGGAATCGTTACAGAACTCGACCTTTCTGGAACTGCTCTCGGCTTCCTTGACAAGGATTCTGCGATCACAGGCGAGCGTCTGCAGGCTGGCGATGTTCTCATCGGCTTACCATCATCAGGCATCCATTCAAACGGATTCTCGCTCGTTCGAAGCATCATCGGACGGGTAGGTCTTGGCTATACAGATCAATGCCCCTTCGATGCACATTTTGATGGACGATCGCTTCCAGAACAACCTGTTCTTTCCGATATTTTGTTGATTCCGACCAAAATCTACTGCGAACCCATCGTCAAGTTGCTTCAACACCTCAAATCAACGCAAGGCTCAGTTCATGCCCTCCATGGTATTGCCCATATCACCGGAGGAGGTCTCTCAAACCTCTTGCGATTGCACGGCCACCTCGGATGGCACATCGATACGCCAATGCCGATTCCTCCTGAATTTACATGGCTTCAGCAAGCAGGAAACGTGACAGATTTGGAAATGCATCGTACCTTCAATATGGGGCTTGGGATGGTCCTTGCTGTTGAAAGAGAACAGGCAGATGCAATCCTTGAATTCATCAAAACATATGAGTCGAATGCAGCCATCATTGGCGCAGTTCATGACAATGGACACAAGGTAACACATCAGAATCCTGATGTTTTCTTCGAGCATTATTGAAGCGGTGCGGTCAAGAAGAGGAGCCATCTCGTCCAAGCATGGGCGAGTCATTTTCAGGACAGGATGTTCCTGATGATTGGCCTGGCCATGTATGGTGTGAAGGACGTACATTTGTTCACTTGAAAACAAGTCAAGAGCGTCCAACCCATATGCCTCGAGGGCCTGCTGCAAAATCCGGAACGGGTTTCATGAATCCTGCAATGGCACCAGCGCGTACACGTTCGGTTCTCTTGTTGCAAGATGCGCTCGAACATGGTTGGATCAATGGAGATCGCCCAGTTCGGGCTTTGGATGCACTCTGTGCTACAGGAATTCGCGTTCGACGATGGAGAAACGAAATCAAATCGGATTTGCAAGACTACTTGCACATAACTGCCAATGATCTTGACCGCAAAGCACTCGATTGGGCTTTGAATTCAACCAATTCTGATCATGAAATACCAATTCCTCAATCGATTGATGATGAACAAGTTCAACCACACTTCATCGAAAAGAATGGAATCAAGTTTCAAAATCAAGATGCGCGTTTAGCGATGATTCAAGGGTCGTTTCAATGGATTGACATCGATCCTTTCGGTTCACCAGTGACGTTCATCGATGCTGCATTGCAGGCGCTCGGGCGAGTAGGTGTTCTCGAAGTGACGGCAACCGATACTGCTGCATTAACTGGTTCTTCTGCGACTTCAGGTATGCGTCGGTACGGTCACAAAGGCATCGTTGATTTGTATGCTCATGATGATGCTATTCGGGTTCTTCTTGGAACCATAGCAACACGTGCTGCACAACTTGACCGCGCTATCGAGCCTATCCTTGCATTGTTCGATGGCCATCATGTTCGAGTTTCCGTACTCGTTCGGAAGAGCAAGCAGGGAGCAGATAAGACTCGAGAACAAATGGGCTGGAGAGTTCGTTGTGAAGACATTCCATACAAATTCACGAAACAACCGACAATCGAAGAAATGCCTCAATCGAGTGGCCCAATGTGGATTGGACCGTTATGGAATGGTGATATCTGTTCTCGACTTACCGAAGAAAACGCGGTCAAGACATGTCTTGCTCAACCTTCTGATTTAGAACGAGGAATCCCAATCGGACTCGAATGGAGCGAGTCTGACCAACTGTATGCAGAACGTGAGATTCGACGTTCAGTGCGTCATATTGCGCAAGCAGCACCTTTGCTATCATCGGAACACCTGTTGCTCGCATTCGATCAACTACCTCGATTCGCTGGCGTGGGTTCATTACCATCGATGGAGCGACTTATCGATACTCTCAATGAAGCTGGTCATTTGTCAGCAAGAGTTCCCGATCTTCGGCCGTTTATCGCAACGCATGCACCATTCGAAACGGTTCTTGAGACCATACGAACTATTCTTTCAGCCGAATGAGGGATCATTGATTGCATCGTCATCATCGGGCGAAGGCAGCAACGGTGTAGCGCTCTCAATGATTTCTTGAACAGATTGCTCAATACTTCGAGCATTTTCAAGCATCGCCGATAATGGAATTTCTTTCCCGGTCATTTCTGTAATGGCTTCGATAGCAACAGCTGCAGCACGAACATCAGGATACATTGGACTCGCTTCAGAAAGCAAAGCAGTGATATCGAGATTGAGCCGATCACCTTCACTCAAGAGGAATCCAGTAATTCCAGATACAATACCACGTTGAATCGTCTGTAAATCAAGCGATTTCAATCGATCTCTCGCTACAGCATTCGCCCCAACTGCGAACAAGCCCTCACCTTGAATTTGTTTTTCGGGCTTGAGAATTCCATCGATGATGATCAATTGATCAAAGCCTCCTACTCTGAACCACTCAAGAACCGTTGAACCAAAGGCAATATCTTGTTCCTTCTCAAATTGAATTTCAGCAGTAAAAACACCAATTCCATCGCCTTGGTAAACACGAACTGGGTGTCGAGGCACTTCATTTTGAATCAAAGCGACAGCTGGAAAGTTCTCATCCATAACCGTCCCTAGTTGTGTAAGATTGAGTGATTCAATGATGTGAGAAGCGGCAATAACGCCGACCATTCCTGCCGTAGTAAAGCCACAGATTGCGACGCCACCTGTGGTCGGGTCAACACCTGAACGAAGAACAAGGTCATACGTTCCGAACTGTTGTTTCATACTCAGGCCTCGTTTTGCCGGTCGCCTCGTGTTTGAAAAAATTCTCGGCGCTCATTCTTGATATTCGGACCAGTCTTCTGCGCCCTCTTCACGGTACCACCATGTTCCGACTTCATCTTCGTACCATTCTGTTCCATACTCATCGACGGAAATGCCATCGTCGTCCCCAGATGCTTCTTCAACAGCCACCTCGCTCTCTTCAGAAACTTCTTGTTCCACGACGTCGCCAGAATCGTCAACTTCCGAAATCAAGGCATCACCAGGACGTTCGATGACTTCAGGCTCGTCTGCGATTGTCTTGTCCTCAAACTCGTCGAGAGGTTTTCCTTCAGGAATTTCGATTGGTTCTTCTTCCTCTTCAATAAAGTCGTCCTCTTCGTAGAACGACTCATCTTCAAATGCTGCAGATGCTCTTCGATTCAAAACAACGTAGCCAGCGATTGCAAGTAGGACGACAACTGCACCAATGCCACCGTAAAGAGCCGTGTTAGACGAACTCTTCTCTTCACCGTCCGTGGTTGGTTCTTCGACATACAATGAAGCTGTCCACGTTACAGTATCGTCGGTGTATTGGTCAACGAGATCATAATCAGGGGAGCTTGTTCGCAGTTGAATTGTAAATTCCTTTTCAACATCAACGTCTTTTTGTCGAGCCCAAAGCGGGTCCTCGTATTTTGGAACAAAGGCAACGGTTTCAGATTCATTGGCTGCAATGCTTATCGTTCCAGGCGTTTTGAACAACGAAGGAGATGAGGTCACTGAGACAACAACGTTGACTGCAAACGGGTTTGGATTTGTGATAACACATTCAATCGAATCATCAGCATTTTGTTGATTGGTCAGAATGATTGAACTTTCACAGCCGATAGTTGCCGATTCAATCGATGTCGGAGCCCAGACTTCTTCTGTTTGGTTGTCAGTTTCATTTTCCTGGATTGGAACGGAATAAGCGTTCAATTGCACACCTATCATCGTCGTACCAAACATTTCTCGGTTACCAGAATCAACCATGAATTCAATTTTTGTCATGTTTACAAAAGTGGAAACGATACGAATCTTACCACTGGAAATCGTTTCGTTACCTTCCATAAGAGCATCCTGAGAACTGTCATCGAATGCTTGCCATTGGATCGTCGTACCTTCAAGTGATGCTTGATGTGCTGAATTTTGTTCAACTGCACTCAATGTGACGTTGATGTCAATTGCACTGTTTGCATCCATATCGACCGAAGATGGTCCTGCAAGTTGGACTGTAATGCCCGTACCCATGGAAGATTGGGCTGTTGCACTTGCGAAAGGTTGCGTGTTTGGAAGTTCAATGCTCTGCATTTCGACCTCGATATCCACTTGACCCTGACTTGTTGCGGAATAATCGAGTAGTGTTTGTGGGATGAGTACGTCATGCAAATCTTCAACATCGATAGGAGTCCATTGGCCGCTTGAATCTGTTTGTCCATTCAAGACAAATTCTTCATCCCCATAGGTCATCGTTAACTCGAGGTTAGCGTTTTCGATTGCAATTGGTTGCTGCGCTTCATCGAGATAGTACGCATCAACATGAATGCTCATTGGACTTGTTGATTCCAGTACCGGGCTTGTTGCTCCGGAAGGACCGGATTCCACAACCACATCCAATTGACTACTAATGTACGAATTGTTGAATGCTGTCGTTGGACCTGCAAATGGTAACGCTAGCGATGCGTTGTCATACTGATCAATTGCTGCTACAGCAACCCAGTATTGTTGCCCGTCTTGTATCTCCTCTGAACTGGTGCTTCCTGTAGCATCTGAATACGCACTGGTGTGCGTAATTTCAAGTTCGGTCGTTGATGAAGAGAGGGTCGAAACAGGTTGGTATGTTATCTCTCCGATAGTGTAGTCCTTCTCGCTGGTCAATTCAGTGGTAATGGCCGTGCCATCCAAATCGGATTGCGCGACATAGACTCTGTACTCTTCAACACCTGCATGTGTACTTGCATCCCATGTTACCTTCATTGGTGCTGAGGCTGTCTCAATGTCCAAATCAATGAGTTGTACATTGGTTACTGCTGTAGGAGCTGCGGGGTATGGAATCGTCACTTCAAGTGATTGCGAAAGGTTGCTGACGACACCAAATGAATGGATAGAACGGACGATATAGCCATAGGTTGAGCCAATATCAACATCGGAATCCGAATAGGAATTTTGTCCTATTACAGCATCATGCGGGGATGAGAAATCGTACGAAGAGGTTGATGACATTCGGAAGACTTGGAACTGTTGGAGATCGGAACCAAACTCACTAAGAGCCTGCCACTCGATGGTAACGCCATTTTCAGTCAATGTCTGAACGGTTAGAATCGGTGTTGGAGGCAACGCAAGATTCGGCGCTCCAAGGGTGTAATTCATGCTCAACAAAGTTGCATCAAATTGACCCGCCTTTGTCGTCTCTACAGGTAGGGTAATCGTGAACGATCCCGATCCAGGGAGCATTTGTTGGTTGAGTGAATTGCTCAATGAACCGATAATCCCGGCACTTGTTTTTACTTGAAATTCAATATCATAAGCAATGTCAAGGTCTGTGAAATTCGCTGTTCCATTTGAGTTGCTTGATAGTGACATCATGTTGGTCACCATTTCAATACCATAACCATCCGAGATTCCAGGGTAGGCAGGTAGGAATGGAGCAATTGTATCTCGGATGGTATTATCCGCATCGGTTATTTTCAGCACACCGAGATGCGAAAGCGTCGTGCTTGCGTAGCCCTCAGCCCACAAATCATCATCACCATCAACATCGGTATCAAGTGAAAGATTGTGCCATGCTCCTATGAATACACCTTGAAGCGATTCACCAGCAAGCACGAATTGATCCATTAGGCCGTCGTGGTTGATATCTGAAAATTGGATGTCTCTCGGGACTGAATAAGGCGTCAATGGAGAATCACTGGGTGATCCAAGGCCGGTTGCAGATATTGAACGGAATCCAATATCGCCTTCGATTGTTGATGGATTTCCGTCTCCAAATTGGGCATTGGGTGTAAAGAGCGATGGGTTTCCATCGTTGTTGTGATCAGCTACAGTAGCATTCATTGAATCGAGAACATCCAATATTGCTACCTGATTCCACGAGGATTGATTGTTGACAATAATGACCGATTCTGTTTCTTTTGTAGTCAAGAAATCGATGTCTCCATCGCCATCAAAATCGCCTGCAACCGAATCCAATGTAAGGTTACGGAACTTCTGGATGTTAGCATTCAGTTGCCGGGTTACAGAATCATACGTGATCTCTGTAGCATCGTTCCATGCATCGGAGACAATGATGACGTTTTCACTTCGGTCGAAGAAATCCCCGACCCTTAGACTGCGCATGCTTGTTCGCCCCTGGCCGAAATTCCATCGAAAAACAGGAATGTCGTCATCTTGGCGAACGGCGTCAGTCGAACCATTAAACAACGTCAACGAAACAAGGCCTTGTCCTGAGTATCCATGAATGGTGATGAAATCTGGATAATTATCGCCGTTCATATCAGCGATTTGAACATCGATTGGACTGCTTGTAATATTGACGCTGAACGATGGATCATACGTCATTGTTGTCGAATTGAAATAGTGAATGCACATCATTGCGCTCCCTAACGAAAATGTGACTACGTCATCGTGTGAATCGTTGTTCATGTCTGCAATTCGCATCTGATCTGAGTTGATACACGTGGATGTCCAGCCAGTCAGATTGTATTGCATTGTTGTTGCATTGCTTTCAACAACAGCAAAACCTGTGTTTACTCCTGTGGTTGCATTCTGGGTTGAGAAAACAAAAGCATCGGTCATACCATCTGCATTTGAATCTCCGAGCAACATTTGTCGCACAGCACCGACTGCAATATACTGGCCATCTATTTCAGGCGTATATGTGATGTTTGCTTGACTGGATTGTAGAGTAGCGTTCTTCGGTAGCAAAATTGGAGAAGGCATGCCCGAACTATTGTTCAACTGAATTGTATCATAGATTGAACCTGTTTGAAAGGAATTTTGATGCGCCAAGTCGCCATAACCAATCCCAGAATATGCCCATATCGTGTCTCCAGTACTGCTGTTTATCCAAACGTTACCGGGTGTATCTGCCGCAGATTGACCCTCAACAACAAAGGAGGCATCTTGGAATGTTACATTTCGTTCAAGATCCAATTGCAGTATCGTTGATGTATTATTTCCATCGGATGTAACCGTAATGGATGCTGCTCCTCCTGTGAAGGAATTTACTTGCGTCGTACCACTCGCAAATGACTGCGGAACAAAGAGAAGTGGAGCAACAAACAACACCACGAGAAAGAGGGCTTTTTTATTCAATCGAGATTCTTGCATCATGCCACCTTATCGCGGACACGACAAACTTCTACTTCAAGTCGATGACTCAAATCGAGAAGATGGCCTCACTTGAAGCAGAGATGCACAAGACGGAATGTTAGGCGCTCATACAAACATTATCAATGAGAGGAATTGTGGATGATACTGATACGATGGTAACACAAGCCAAAATTTTCATCTCTGCTGGTGACTTTGAAATCGACATCAGCGGAGCAACTGTTGAAGTTGATGCTCGCTTGATTCAGATGCGCCATGACGATACCTGGTCAATTGTCCTGCAGCGTCTGAGAGACGCTCGGGATGCTGCTATCGACGCTGCAATTGATGCTGCACGAGAAGTTGGACTCCCAGAACGTGGGTTCGCTTTCCGTTCATTGGTTGACAACTGTTCCTTGGTCAAAAAACCAGATCAAGTCCTTGCGGCGATTCACTACCTGCGTGATGTAGAACGCATCAATGACAGTCCTCCACGGGTTGTCAATCAACTGTTTACCGATGCAGGAATTGAGCCACCTGGCAACCTCAGCTTGTACCTAAACAGGCTCAAAGAGCGCGGTCTATTGATGGTACCAATCGAATATGGGGATAAGAACAGATTTTCTCTCCTCACCGATGCTGGCAGGGCGCACCTTGACAAACAATCAACATCCTGAGTGAATTATGGTAATGTCTGGAGGAGGGGAGGGCGACCCCCGAGACGACCCCGATGAGTCAAAGACAGAACTCATCGATTGTTCCTACCAAAACCATGCGAAAGCCATCTTCAGGAAAGGGCGCCATCGTGGGTCAACCTTTCGAAGAGCCATTCTGGATGGTGCCGATCTCACAGAAGGAGACTTTTCTGAGTGCGACTTTCGGAGAGCTTCGATGGTTGAAGCCGATTTAATGAAATCAGCATTCGATGGTGCTGATTTTCGAGGAGCTGACCTCAGAAAAGCCCGATGCAATCTCTCAAATTTTCGGAATTGCAAATTGGAAGGAGCTGATTTACGCGGCATTCGTGGGAAATATGCTATTTGGCAAGGAAGCGATTGGTGGAATGCGATTCTAAACGACGACCTTGCCAAGGCTTTGGCGAAAAAATGGCCCCGTCCAACAGATCATTCAGACTCATCCTGAACAAGAACAACCTTGTTCGCCTCTTGAAACGCCAAACGGGCACGAGCGTTGATGAGCGGAAGAAGCGCCAACGCTGCAAAAAAGAACGTGCAGATTCCGCAAGTATATCCAAAATACTCAGCAGTATCTTGTATCGTTCCATTCAGATGCTTCTGTGCCGCATCATGAAAGACCATATTTCCTACAATACCCCCAAAGAAAGAAATAAGCGCTCCAGAAAGTGCAATTTTACTTCCAACTGGTTTCATTCGAAAGAGAAGTATGCCGCCAACAAATCCAGCCGCACTACCAAGACCTAAGGACACGCCACGAATGAGGTAGCCATTGTTCTCGTTCACTTCCTTGTGATACGATTGATAGGCATCGAAGGATATGTTGTCACCTTGTTGGTTCGGAGTTTCAAGAATCTCGGCCATGAATTCATCTGAGACCTCTTCTTGATTTGCAAGATCGAGGTCAGCTTTTGCGACAAGTGCAAAGAAAACTGAACAAACGATCAAGAGAATTGCAACTGTCTTTGGACCTTTGTGGTCGGGACGAATCGCAAACATATCGGCATCCGTTCCGTCATTCATTCGCTTCATCTCTCCCGCATGATTCGAGTCCATCTCGTAGGTGGCCCGGTATTGGCATTCGTTGCATTGAATCCATATTGACACATACAGTGACGTGTGTTGATGTCCAAAGCAATTCGTCGCGTTGATTTCGGAATTCATAACGCCATGTGCACGAGGATCCTCCTACGTTCTCAATCCAAATGGTTGCAGTAATCGTATCTCCATAACGTAACGGCGCATGGAAGTCTGCTTCAACGTGGACGACTGGAAACCCAATCTTTTGTTCAAGCAGTAGATCTGCATATCGAACACCGCATATACTAACCCAAGAATCCTCAAAAAAACGATGTGCAAGATCAAAGATTCGGGGATAATAGGCAATATTTGCAAGGTCGACCATTGGGAAATCAACCCCTCGCTCAAGGTGAACTGCCATATCCATTCCAAGGCTATCCGCATGATGAACTCTTGTACAGGCTTGCACATGAAGTTCCGTTGTGCTTATATCAAGTCGTCAGGTGGAACGAATACCCCGGCCCCTTGGGGTAGTTTGGATATCCTTCGACCCTGCGGAGGTTGAGACCCGTGTTCGAATCGCGGAGGGGCCGCCAACTCAAGATGTTGCTCGCTCTGCGGCGTCAGCCTCAAGTCGCTTTGCAACTGGTGCGTGGTGCTTGGCAACCTGTCGCATGAAGTATTCATCAGAAGCATACATCTCATCTTGGATAAGAACACGCGGGGAGTCTGAAAGCAATTCAACCAAGCTCAAGACATCGTCGTAATGGTAGCAATATTCGAACTGAGATGAATCTTGCACAACCTTCGTCCACTTTCGTTGATTCTTTTTCTTGAAGTAAATGGTAAATCCATCAACCAATGGATTGGCGTCCGTTACTCGCCACTTCCATCCATCTGTTCCCTTGACTTCAACGGCGGCTTCTTCGGGCTTGAATTTAGCAGCGGTTGTGGATTCGATCCATGTCTTCATCGCTTTGGAAGCTGGACTTTCATTCAATCCATAGAGAAGGAGCATGGCTCTTCGCAGAGGACCATGTGCGGGGTGTTGGATAAATTTGTCATCGTTCAGCAGCATCAAGAAATACGAGTCGAGAATGTCACAGCCTGGCAGGTCTGCCACGTTCTTGTAGTCAGGTTGAATGCAAACAGATGTCTCTTTCCCCTTCGTTTCCCCTTTTCGGGTTGTTTTTGTTGTCTGTAGGCCACTTCCTCCTGCAAATGGGTTCTTCAATCGAGAAAGAATCGATTCAAGAGGAATGGTATACGTAGCAAGATTACCGAGAATAACGATGTTTTCCGCATCAAAGAGAATCCTATCTGGATTTTTGTTGATGGTTTTCATCAGATAATCGAACGATGTGTGCATTGCTTCGAAACTATCGTTGATTTGTCCTTGAAATTGCTCAAGCTTCTTTGTTTGGTATTCTGCCGAGGGCGAGGGGTACTCGATTTCTTCTTCAGCCATTTGAAATGTCTCGTCGTCCATGAACATCTCTCAATTCGAGAGTATTTGAACTCAAGATGGCCAATGGACAATTTCCCACTCTTGTTCCTCTGCAAATTTTTGCAATGGTCCTTCTGGATTGACAGCAATCGCATGGCCACATATTCGCATAAACCACGAGTCAGCAAGCGTGTTTCCATAGCCATAACACTTGGACAAATCATGCCTATTAATCTCAGCATCCTTTTCCACAACAGGCACCTTTCCTTTTCGCCGTGGAACAGACCATCCTCGTTCAGATCCTGACAACCAACCTGAACGTGTTTCAGGCCCACACCCATAGACAGCATCCATGCCAAGAACGCGTGCCATGGCCTCAGCCATTGGTGCGACCGTCGCCGTCACCAGCACCAAACGATGGTCTTGGTTTCGATGCCATTCCAATCGATCCCACGCTCCTTGAGAGATTTTTGCTTTGAGCATCGATGTTGCGATTTCATCCGAATATTGCTCAAGTATGCGCCAGGACGCAAGCGAAAGGTGGCCGCGGTTTCGTAGAGCATCGTAAGGTGCCTTTCCTGTGAGAAGGCCAAACGTAGCTCCAAGGACCCATGCAACTGTTGCATGCGGAATTCTCCACGGACGTCGCTTGGCGAGAACACCCGTCAGTGTCTTCTCACTGGAAGCGTTGAGCAATGTACCATCGAGGTCGAAATATGCGGCTACTTCACTACCCTCGCCCATGGTTTGTGCACTTGAAATCAATTCAAGAGGTCGTCGGTTCAAATCCACCGAATCTTGAAAACAATCGGTACTAAGGGCTTAACCATGCAGCGAATGATCGTCATGGTTCTTGCAACCATGCTTCTTGTTCCATTCGCTGGATGTCTCGAACAAGATGGGGCAACAAGTGAGGCTGGAACGTTCTCCCTCAGTGTCGAATGGACAACAATACCGCTGGAATCAAAATCTGGATATTATGAAGACGAACAGAGCATTTCATGGGACGTAGCATCCGAATCCATCAGTGATCAGATAGAAGATTCAGGTGGAATTGTTGTTGGCGTATTGATGAGTCTCGATTATCCAAACGAGGATGAATCTCCAAATCCTGGCTTCTGTACGGGGCTCGAGAATAACGTGCCAGACACTGTTTCTGGCACGGTGAGCAAAAACGAGTGGACGTTGACAGAGAGTGGTTCGAACCCAGGGTCTCACGTTGTGAATTTGACTTGGCATAATCAATCCCTTTTGGAAATGGAGACAATTTCTGGGATGTCGAAGAGTGAGATTCTACAACAAATCGATTTTGGAATTGATGCGCTCGGTTCGTATAGTCTCACCATTCTTGTCGATGCTGAAGCCTACGACGGCGCAACATGCTCTCACACAGATAACGGAGAAGATGTCACAAGCTCCATTTCTCTCCTTGTTGTGGATGTGCAGTTGGAGGGAGATGAGGATGCAAGTGTCCTCTCAGTTGGAGAAGGAGCGATTTCAATACTCCTTTTCTCTCCTTGGTTTATTGGAATGTTCCTCTTAGTTGGTTATCTCTTTTCAAAGAAAGAGCGATACCATCTAACTGTTATTCTCGAAGAGGATGAAGCCATCGATGAATCTCGATCTTCGATCGAAGAAGGAAAGACATTGGTCGAAAGTTATCGGGCACGAGTGTTGACCCTCTGTGCACTGTACGTCGCACAGGGAATTCCATGGGGATTCATTACCGTGACGTTCGTAACTTATCTGGCCGTTGAAGGCGTAGGAGCGGGCCAGCTTGCGTTCTTGCTTACACTCGGAACGCTTCCTTGGTCGGTTAAATTCCTCTGGGGGCCAATTATCGACCGTTATCAATTCCCAGAAATGGGCAAGCGAAGACCTTGGATTTTGATCGCACAAACTGGAATGATCGTTGTTCTCAGTTCGATGTTGTTGATTCCAAATATGTCGTCGAATGTAACATTGGTTGGCATTATGTTCCTTGTCTACAACATCTTTACAGCGTTGCAAGACGTTAGTACGGATGCGCTTGCTGTCGATATTCTTGAACCGCACGAATTTGAAAAGGTCAACAGTTACATGTTCACCTCAAAGGCTGTTGGGGGAATCATAGGTGGAGCCGGTTTGGGAACCATCATCGGATTTGTAGGCATCAAGGGTGCGATTGTTCTGCAAATCCCGATCCTCGTTGCCATCATGCTCGTTCCTTTGTTCATGACCGAAAAGCCTGGAGAGAAGTTGTTTCCATGGAGTGAATCTTCTGAGAAGAAGGTTGAACAACAAACGATTGAACAGAAGAATTTCAAAGAAATCTTTGAAAATATCAAGATTGCATTCTCATTCCGTTCAGCGCAACTCGGTATTTTGTTGAGTCTTATCATTTCGCTCTCGTACTTCCTAATCCCCATTCTTCCACTTCTCTTTGTCCGCGAATTGGGATGGACTGAAGAACAATTCAATGCCACCAAAGGCGGTGTTATTCTTATCGTCACAATGCTGGGCTACATGGTTGGTGGCCAACTTGGTAAACAGTTCGGAGGCAAATCCATCATCATTGGTGCAGCATTTTCTACCGCGCTCATCACCATCGTTTGGGGAATGAATGAATCCTTATGGAGTAATGGAATCTTCATGATGACCGTTTGGAGTCTGCAAACATTTGTTTGGGCGATGGTTTCAATCAACATCTACTCGCTGATGATGCGAATCACATGGCCTGAAGTTGGTGGAACGCAGTTTACAGGCTACATGGCAATGATGAATCTTTCAGCGATCATTGGCTATCAGTTGACTGCACCACTCGCAGCAAGGTTTGACTATTCAACACTGTTTTACATCGCAGCATTGCTCGAAACCGTTGTTGTTCTTGGTGCGATGTTTATTGATCCCGAAGAGACGAGACGTGCGATGGCAAAACGTAGGTCAGAATGAGGGTCTTACTTCTCGAATAATTGAAGGAAACCGAAGTCACTGAAGCCTAATTGTCATCCGAATCAAGACATCCATAGACACGGCGTCCAGCGCGATGGTCTTGCCACCATGTGAGTTTGTCTGCAAGATGTCTCGGAATGAAGAAACCTACTTTACGTGGCGTTAGACCATGATTTCGCATGGTTCGATCATGAGATAGATTGGCCACAATCGATTGAGCTGAACAGCCCGGATTGGCTGTGACAAATCGCATGATTTCTTCTTTCAGTCGTTCAAAGCGTGCTTTTTTCTGGGAACCCTTTCCCAATCTTCGGGGAGACATAAACGCAAATGTTCACGTTTACACTTATCAAACAAATGGGGGTTTTCCCTATTCCATTGTAACCGGTTGCGTGGTTTTCCAATTGGCCGTAGCAAGTTTCTTGGCCTTTCCATCAGCGATGATCGGAGCGATTTTATTGAGTCGGCCATGCATACCGTGAACTTGGAATTTAACTCGCAATTCAGCCGTCATGGATGCTTCGAGCGCCTGCATTTGTTCATCATCCAATTCGATGCTTGCCAGTGCTTCTCCAGTCGTAATCGATGAAATTGTGAAGGTTTTATCCTTGCACGAAAGCGATGGTCTGAAGTCCATATCATCAGGATGATTCATCCAAACAGAGATATCGAGCGAAAGGGTATCGCGAATGTTGACTCGACTGATTTCGACTGATTCAACCATGCGACTCAATCCTTCCAACCGTCGGCCATTCAAACCCTTTTCGTCCAATCTCACTCGAATGCAATTTCAGTAATGACTGGTTCATGAACAATAATTCGAATTGTTAGAGTCCAATCATTCCCTGGATCTGGATCTGGCAAAAACTCGACTGCTGGATCAGGATTGGTTTGCAATGCCTGCACAAACAGATTCCATGGATTTTGGCCAAAATCTTGGCCAGGGCGATTAAGAATCATCTGCAAAACCATGGCTTCTGAATCTGCTTCAATGATTTCATCAAGTCCCCTCGGGTTGAGTTCGTTTGCAGTAATCGTTGCCTTCGCATTCTCAGATTGTGTAATGTTTCCTCCCTCAGTTTCAGCTTCTTCTCTGAATCCATCACCTGGAACCTTAATCATAAGGGAGAAATTATCGTAGGGTTGAATGACATCGTTTTCCAACTCGAGGATTGCTTCAAACGAAAGGATACGCCCCTGTTGCCCAGGTAGGATTTCTTGTGTCCACTCTTCGCCTTCTGCAAGGTAATCTGACCATGAGAGGTCAATCGCCTTCTCTTTCCATTCAATGTTGAATTGGCGTGATGAAACGTTGATTTCAAACACTTCCGTAACGACGCCGCCTTGTCCATCATCGAGGGTCAGTGAACCAACGTAGAGGCCACTGCTGTTGGTTGGAAGCAACACTTGTGGCTCGGTTGAATCAATATCATTGCGTCCATCACCATCACTGTCCGAATCAACACCCCAGTCCAAATCCCATTGATACATGAGGTCGCCAGATTCTGGGTCGACTGAACCAGATGCATCAAGGAGGACAGCATCTCCCGCTCTTGGATTTTCAGGATATTTCAGGTCAATCGTTGGGGCGCCATTGACGATGACAACAGCAAACGCTTCGTCAACACCTCCTTGATCGTTCTCGACTTCAAGGGAAACGGTATAAGCGCCAAAGATGTTGTAGACATGGGATGTAAAGCCAGTGACGGTTTCTGAAGTCTCACCATCACCAAAATCCCAACGATAGGCGGTGATGATTCCTTCAATTGCATCGGATTCTCTTGCATCAAATGTGACCATTTCTCCTTCTTGAATCAAAAGAGGATAGGCTTCCAATGTTGCTCTTGGTTGCGTTGTTGAATCGAATGCCCCTAGACAACCTGTAAGTGAGAAGGTGAGCATCACGGTCACGAGAAACAAACCGCGAAAGCGTAATTGTTTCTCTTGCATAGGTCCTGCTCAGTCTTGTCCTATATCTAACCATGTTGTTGTTCTGTACACATTTCTTCATTTTCTTGAACATCATTCCTCATCCAAATCAAAGGAAACTTCAGTCGAAACATCACCGATGATTCCAGCATTCTCAAGGTGATTGCCAAGTTCTTCAATCGAGGTATGCTCAATCACGTTCCTTTCCGAGAAATCTTCCATTTCGTCATCATCAAGAACGTCATCGACGGACGCATCATGACGGTCATAATCGGGAGCTGGTTGAATCATTGTAGGTTCGAGTTCTTCGTCATCGTCTGCAAGGATGGATTCGATTGATGAGACATCTTCATCAACATCTCGCTCATACTGTTCCTGTAGAACTGAAAGCATTGGATCTTCCCCTATTTCTTCAGCGGAATCGAGTTCAGATTTTCTTTTTGAGAAAAAGCGTTTGAAGAAACCCATAGTGAGTTGGTAGAGGGCGCTGACTTTAACCTAAGTGGAAGCAGGAATGTCAACAGCATGGTTCAAGCGATAGTTCTTCAATCATCCATGATTGGTTGTGAATATGGAACTTCTTGAAGGCGAACGGGTGCTCGCTTTCGACTTGGAAACGACCGGTATTAGCACCTCAAGAGACCGTATTGTTCAGTTAGCGCTCATTGGCTCAGATGTTGATGGAGCTGAAATTTCATACGATCGATTGGTCAATCCACGTCGACCGATTCCCTACGATTCGCAACGAATTCACGGTATTTCAGATGCAGACGTTCGAGGAGAGCCTGATTTTGCACAAATAGCTGACAAAGTATCAGAATTGATTGAAGGTTGCGTCCTTATCGGCCACAACGTTCGCCAATTCGACTTACCAATGCTAAGGAATGAATTTCTTCGTATTGGAGCGTTACCTCCAGAACCGAAGGCAGTACTCGATACGCTCGAGATGGTTCGTCGACTAAAATTACCCCGTCCGCATCGGTTGGGTGCACAATGCAATCGACATGGCATTTCGCTTGAAAATGCCCACACTGCATCTGCAGACGCTGCTGCATCATTGCTTCTACTTTGGAAATTGGGACTCGATCATCCAAGTTATTTTCGAAAATCACTGAAGGAAGTCGAACAGTGGTGTGCAACTGGTTCAACTGCAAAAGCCCAATCCGATCTTGGACCACAACTCGATGATTTGGAAGTCGTCGATTCGAACGGGATGGTACGCCGAGATGGAGAACATATGGTCCTCGCTGTAGGTCGCCATCGTGGACGTCATTTGGAAGAGTTGAATGATCTTGATCCTCGTTACTTGGACTGGTTGCTTTCACCGAATGGCATTGATGATTCTGAAGCCGTTGAGGCGATTAAGGCATACCTGAATCAGCAATAGGCGACCATGGCAAAACATCGCACCATGAACCTACGCGCCAGACGTCTCGACTCATCATTGCACTGCCGAGGAAAATTGGACCTTGATGCCCAGCATCGAGAAGTTCCTCGAAGACCACTTTCCCTCGTCCATCAAAGGTAACGTTACGCATCTGTCCGGTTGGCTCAACGTTACCGCTCTCGGTTGCAGGAATGCATTCCTCTACTGTTGCTATCGATTTCCCTTCATCGTATTGATGCAAGACAACGACGCCATCTGCGAAGTCACCCTTGTGGAGCGATTTATTTTGATGCCGCCAATTCCACCAGTGCGGACACCATGCTTTCCAATCACAAAATCCGCCACAGGAGGCTTGTCCTGGCGTAGGTGGAAGAGGTGTCTCCGAAGGTTGCGTTGCTTTCCATGCTTCATAGGCTGCTTCGAGCACATTCTCTCCAATCGCATCCCACTTGGAGGATGTATCAGTGTACCATCCTTGAGCTTGCACAGGTGGAGCCTTTTCATTATTGGAAAGAAGAATATCACGATACATTCGCAGTTGTCGGTTGACTTCTGGTTTGAGTTTCCCTTGTGGAGGTTTTCCAGTCTTCAAATCTGCAACCAGCCAACCTTTGAGGTTGCCATCATCGCCAACGTCTGCAAGGAGAAGATCTAACCGGCCCATCAAATGACCATCTTTTGTCACCAATTCTCCTTCAACTGCAATCACAAGCGATTGTATCTTTTTCCACAATGCGATGGTTATTCGTTCATGTGCAAGACCTTGAACACCAACATGATCCAGTAGCATGTTAATGGCACCTTTCTGCTGTTTTTGGGCCTCCTTGTACTTCTCTTCCTTCCAGTTTGGATGACGTGGCGTTTCATGGAACAATCGTTTTTCTTCTTCCCAACGATTTCGCAACAATTGATCCGCTTTCTCAAACATCCAATTCGACTCAGCCGGCTCTCGCTGTGAGAGATCAATTTGCAACAAATCCTCAATTGATGCGTGGACGGCCGTCCCCAAGGAAGCGGCCATACCAGTCTTTTTTGGCAAACCTTGTCGACTCAGCCAATACATACGTGGGCACGTCTCATAACGATTCCACGCTGAAGGCGACAAACTGTGCTTCCGCTCTTCGACCATGAACGAGGGCTGGCCTTGAAGAACATGAAACCTACGCTTGAAGCCGAAAGTGTTGAATGCCTCCTTGTTGAGTTTCACCTATGGAAGGAACTCTCGTCAAGATTCGAGCGGACGTCATCACCGAGGAAGCACTTGTCATCACCTGTTTTCCAAGCGTTGGAATGGTCTCAAGTATCGTAGGGCATTATTTGATTGATAATTTGGATCTCGAATTTGTTGGTGGCGTTGTCGACCCTCGACTTCCTCCACTGACCCTCGTTACCGATGGCAAACCAATGCCGATTATTCGAGCCTATGCGGGTAAGCCAGAATGTAGCATTGAGGGATGTGACAAAATTATTCTTCTCATGAGTGAACTCGTTATTCCAAGTCCGCTGGTCCATGATATCGTTTGGGCACTTTACGATTGGTCAAAAGGTTCCAAAATTCGCATGGGTATTTTGATTGATGCTTTCTCAAAGGAAGGTTTGGGAGGCAATTCAGGTATTGAAGAACCAACCATCGAATACGACGATACAGAAGGAATCGATATGGTCGGAATCGGTGCAACCGATAACGTCTGTGAAATGCTCAAAGGATTGGATGTTCCTTTGCTTTCAAGTGGCGTCATCCGTGGTGTCAACGGCGTATTGTTGAGTGAGGCGCGACGAAGAGCAATCGATGTTCTTAGCGTCATGGTTGAAGCCGATCCTCGTTTCCCTGATGCGCGTGCTGCGGCTGAATTGGTTAAGAAACTCAACGCCATTCTTCCTACGATACATCTCGATGATCAACCATTGCTTGAAGAAGCGCAACTTCTCGAGGAGCAATTGAAATCATTGCTTAGCCAAGCCGCACCTTCGGAAGCGCCTTCACCATCATCGATGCTGTACGGTTGAAGATTGGCGCATCAACAAAGCCGCGAGAATCAGAGCAATCACAACGATGCTCAACCACGATGGGAGCAGGAGTGTATTCTCCTTCACAAATGGTAAGAATTCTGTCAAAGAGTCTGCCCTCGTATAGGTTCCTCCAAGCGAAGCCGTGAGGAGCATGCATGCTGTTGAGAGGGAGCCAAACGCATTGTGAAGGTGATGGGGACGATCATCTTCATGCATCTTCCAACGCGTATACAAAACGCCGAGAGCGAGCCCCCCGCCCGCCGTTGAGAGAAGCATTTTGTTGGCAAGCAAGGGCGATGTGTGGGCTCCACTGGGCGATGATTCGATTCCTGAAAGAATCGCAAATGGAAGTGAGAGGAGTCCAAACAACAACGCAACGTGTGCAGTTGTGTCCATCATTGGCATGAATTTGCTTTCTTTGTTAAGGAAAAGGAAGACAGAATGCAAGAAGAAACAGAGACCGGCAAGCGCAAAGGATCCAACAACGAGTTCCGTTGTCATAACGTGAAACGTAGCCGATTCAATCATATGCTCTCCTCCACATATTCCTTGAATTCATCATGCTTTCTCCTCGATGGTTGAAGCAAGAGAACCAATCCGAAGAAGAATGCAAGATGTGCAATTGATTGAAGCTGTAATGCCGTTTCGTCCGCTTCCCAACTTGGTTTAACACTCACTAAAGAGAACCAAGGTGTCGTTTGCTGAGGCCCTTCACCTTCAAGCACAGCCCGCCATTCAATGGTCGATTCTGTCAATGCTTCAGGCAATTCAGCCTTCCAGCACTGATCCTTTTGCGTTGTTTCAAGTTGATAGGTTTGACCAGAAGGTTCTCGCCATTCGAGAACAACATTGCTTGCAGCAATTGTTTCAAGACAGATGTTGGTCGATTCACCAACGTCTCTCGAACGTGGTGGTTCGTAATCTGGATCAATGCGTTGAAGATTCTCGGGTATTGGTTCAACGGTTATCGAAAAGGCCTGAGATACGCCAAAGAATGGGCTACCTGCATCGGTTCCTGAATTATCTCCATGATGTACTGAAACGTAGAGATTTTTTTCACCAATTTCATCCGAACGGAGAATCCATGAGTGGGATAGAACCCCTGAATCGACGGATGAATATTCGATGTAATTGTTTGAACCCCCCATCCCATCGGAGAGTATACTCCAGCCGTCAGTGGTTGGGATGTCTCCATTTGCATTTGTGGATGAAAGAAGGAAGATGCCAATTTGGTCAATAGCATGCGATGATTGGAGGCCGGAGATTTGGACTGTTATTTCAGCTGGTTGACCAACCCAAACCGTTCCTGACGGTTGAAGGCTGAGTTGAAGATTGGAGGTTGCATTTTGGTTCGCATCACCATGGCAAGCACCACCGCATTGCATATTTTCCAAACTATTGCCAACACCTCCAGGATTACCACTTACGTGAAGCGGAACAAGTAGCGAGAGCACGATAAGTAGAACCAGTTTTCGTTTCATAATCAATCACCCCTACGCAACATGCTTGACGTGAACAAGAGAATCCCAATGATGGCATACACGAGCCCCAAGCCCAATCCAGCAACAGAAGAAGGTCCTTGTTCGAGTTCAACGGACGAAGATTCGATGACCACTGCTACCGAAGGTGATTGGCATGGCGCCTCCAAGATGCGATCATCAAGAATGGTTTGAAGTTGATAATCGGACGTTCCGATAAGATTCGGCGAATCCGTGAACGATGTTGTATTTGTTTTACCAACAACAACACCATTTCGCGCAATCTCAAACGATGCTTGTACAGAAGACGTCCAAGTCCACTCAAGATTCACATCATTTCCAGATACTGTATGAACAAGGTTTGGGCATGCCAATGCCGGAATCGATTCAAGCGTCATCGACGTCGAATTAGTTGAGCCTGATTCATCGGTGACAACAAGCGATACATCGAGCGATCCACTAAGAGGCATGAGGAGCGATGTTTCGAGTCCAGATGCGCCCCCGCTTGCCCAAGCCCATTTGTAATGGACGATTGCATTATCTGCATCGGTTGATGCACGTGCTGAGAGAACAACACGTTCACCAGCATACAGGGATTCTGTAAGCACCGTTATCTGTGCAATTGGAGGGGCGTTTTCAACGATGATGGAAGACGTTGATACAACGGAACTTTCCCCATCACTGGCAACCACTTCAACACTCCATTCTTGGCCTGGACCGAGGTAGGATGAAGGCACAATTGTTGCATTATCAAGCGATCCTTCCCGAAACCCGTTTCGGAACCAAGTAATGGATGAAATTTCGGTCACATCTTCATCGAGGTCAGCCATGATCGCTTCAAGGGAGAGATCGTCTTGGGATGTAACGCCTTCATTCAGTACGATTGAAAGTTGAGGCTCTGTATTGATGATGGATACTGAAACCGTTTGACTTTGAGAACTCACGTCTTCACCATCATCGGCTTGGAGAACAGCTGTCCATGTATCGCCCTTTTTTGTCGCAGAGAATGGCAGCGTTGCAAGATTGTTGTACGCTGGCTGTTCCGTCCCGTCAAGGTACCAAACGATGAGTGCCGTGAGCGTATCGCCATCAGCATCGCTCATGGTAGCATTAACTGTGATATCTTGATCTGTCGACGCTTCTGTAGCGCTTGTTGAAGCTGCATCTAGTTGCGGTCGTGTGTTCAAAATCTGGATTGTTGAAGAGGTGGCCCATGCTGACCAATCAGTTCCATCGTTGACTCGGATTTCGACAGACCACATGTCGTTTTTACTCGTAACAGATGCGTCGAGCATCGATGAGGAAAATGTTGTCAATAATCCGTTCTTCGACCAACGATACTCTGTTTGAACAATGGCGTCCATATCTGCATCAGAAGAAGTTGATGAGGCGGTGAGTGAATCGGATGTTGTTGGAGCCGATGGAGAAATGGTGATGCTATCAACTGTTGGGACTGTGTTTGACGTTTGATCGCTAATGGAAATTGAATTTGAACGAGCCCATGAGGAGTAATCTTCTCCATCGTATGCTCGGATCTCAACCTCCCAAGAGTCCCCGCTACGTGTCGTATAGGATGGGACGATGGTAAAATTGTCCAACCCATGTTGTAGCGAACCATCGAGATACCAACGATACTCGTAGGATAATGCATCCCCGTCGTTGTCACTTGGACTTGTTACAGATGCTGATAGGTCATCATCATTGGTTGGTGTGGAAGGAGTCAATACCGCTGATGCAATCGTCGGTGGTGCATTGAACACCGTCACGATGTTGGATTGGGTTTCAGTTCCAACATCTTCGCCATCAGATGGTGTAACCTTTGCCCACCAGTCATCGTTCTTGGTCGTATGAGTTTTCGAAATCGTCAGCTGATCGTTAAACTGCGTTTGATGACCTCCATTCTTGAACCAATGAATGGATGTACCTGTCTCCAAATCGCCATCTTGATCAGAATATGTGTATGCAAGCGTCAGATCATCAAGGGATGTTGCCATTGATGGTGTAATTTGAACGTTGGAAACTGAGGGCGGATTATTTGTAACAACCACTGTTTCAGTAATGGTCAAACTCATGGTTGACCAAGCATCGCCGTTGTTCCCATAAGCTCCATTTGCAGTCATGCCTGCAATGTCGACGTTGACCGTTCCACTACCTGCAGATGGTGCTGTCCAATCGAAGGACCAAGCACGATTGACAGCATTTGAGTGGGTAATGGATTTGCCACTAACTTTGACAGAAGTACTTCCTCCCGTAGCAAATGTTCCCTTGTCAACTTGGACATTGAATCCACCATATGTTCCAGATAGGCTGCTTGAAACTGATAGTTGGATAGAGTAGGTTTGGCCAGCAGTGTACGTGGACGGGAAATTCTCTGAAATTGTCACCGAAGAGCTGCTAGAATGACATCCGCATCCCCCTGAGGAGTAATGCCTCCCGTTGGAATTTGCTTCGATGATAGGTGAAAGCATCACCATCGCAACAACGGCTGACAGGACTATCGCTTTTAGTTGCATAACAGAAAAGTATTCCAAACTCGTTAAGAATGTTCGTTCCGAGCATCAGAAAATCTCTCAATAATCAAACAAGGTTGGTTGGGCCGTTGGAGAAGTTGATTTTTCTTCATCGAAATCGCCTGACAATTGTTCCATCAATGTCTTTTCATCCCATACTTGAACGTCGAATTTTTCTGCCTTTGCAAGCTTTGAACCAGCATTTTCTCCCGCTACGAGAATCGAAAGATTGCCCGATACGCTACTGACAACCTTTCCGCCGGCAGCCTTGATACGGGCCTGAATACTCTTTCTCGATTCAGAGAGTGTGCCCGTTACACAGAATGTCATTCCTTCGAACGGTCCTCCAGCAGCCACTTGGACTTCTTTTGTGATGGTCAATTGTGTGAGGAGATCAACGATGAAAGCTCTACGTAAATGAATGCCGTCTCTGAGTTGCAAAGCGACAATCTCTCCAACACCATCAATGGATGTTAATTCAGAGATTCGTGAAGAATCATCTTGGCTTTCATCAACCCATTGCAGAAGGTTCTCAGGTTGAACGAAATGATTCGATATTGCAGAAGCAAGTTCTGGACCAATACCTGGCAACCCAAGGGCGCTAAGGAACTTCGAAAAGGTCATTGAACGACTTTTTTGGATCTCGTTCAGAACATTGTCAGCGGACTTTTGACCCATACGATCGAGAGAGAGCAACATCTGTTCATCCAACCGATACAAATCAGGTATGCTTGAGATGAGGCCTTCATCGATGAGTTGTTCGACAAGTTTCTCGCCAATCCCGTCCATTTCCAACGCTCTACAATAGTACAGGATGCTCCGACCAAGTCGAGCAGAACATTGAACATCCGTACATCGAATGAATGCGCCTTCAATCTCGATTGGTCCTTCACAAGCAGGGCATGCTTCTGGAGGAGTTATTGCTCGGCGTTGCGGTAGTTTTCCAGTAAATGGTTCACCATCTGCATGCACTCTACCTTCGATATCGTGTTGTGATGCAGCACCAAGGCTGGCTTCGATCTTTGGAATGACATCGCCTCGCCGAACGATACGAACTTTGTCACCGATTTGGATCTCAAGTCGTTCAATTTCACCAAGATTGTGAAGGGTTGTATTCTCGACGGTGACGCCTCCTACACGTTGAGGAGCGATACGTGCAACCGGCGTAATCGTTCCAGTTCGGCCCGTTTGCCAATCAACGTCGAGCAAGACAGATGTTGCTTCTTCAGGCGGAAATTTCCAGGCCAATGCCCAACGTGGATGATGGGCCGTCATGCCGAGTAAATCTCTCTTCTCGAGATCATCAACTTTGAACACAAGTCCATCGATTTCAAAACCATACGTCTCTCGATTTTTACTCCATTTTTGCGTTTCATGGCAAAGGGAATCGATTGATGCATCTTCTGTAGCCGAGTTGTGTACGACCCATGGTGCAGGCTTGACCCCTGCTATCGTAGTCAACCATTCGAGAATTTGGCTGTCAAATGCATCGCTTGGAGGTGCAATCGAATCGGGGTGACGCACATGTTCTGGAGGAAACTTCGCATCATAAGCAAGGAAGACCAAGTCGCTTGCATCCGCCTTTCCATCCGCGTTTTTCTGACGAAGCGCGCCAGCTGCAAGGTTTCTCGGATTGGGGGAAATCTCCCGATATTTCGCTTCGAACACCGATTTTCTCATCACCACTTCGCCACGAATGTGAACATCGACTTCAACCCCAAGTCTGTTCGGAACGTTTTCCACCTTGCGTGCATTTTTGGTAACATCTTCGCCCCTGTCTCCACTGCCTCGTGTTGCAGCTCGAACCAAACGGCCTTTTCTGTATTCGAGCGAGAGTGCTGAACCATCGAGTTTTGGTTGTGAAATAAACCGGGTTGATTCGAGTGATGATTCTTTGACAAAGTGAGCGATGTCTTCATCGTTTGTGCCTTTGTTCAGCGAGCGCATCGGGAACAAATGATCGACTTTGACTGTTCCAGGATCGATTTCAGCGCCGACGCGTTGCAATTGGGGATGTTGGGGGTCAAGTGCTTTCAATTCATCCCAGAGTGCATCAAATTCAGCATCTGATATCTCGGATTGTGCTTTGTTGTAATACAGATCGGAATGGTATGCAATCTGCTCAGATAGCCATGCTACGCGGCTCTGGTTGGAAGTGGATTCCTTCGCATCCTGAGCCATACTCTACCACCGTGTTGACCCCATTTAAGGTTCATGATTTTGCAGTTTAAGTTCGACGAATTCTCCATCGATCATCGGACATCGTGACATAACAATGTTTGACATAATTCGCATGTGAATTTCGGCTACAACAAACACTGTCGCTTCAAACATATGTCCCGCGTGTGTTACAAAATCGTCGTCAGCAAAGGTGGCATGAAGGTGTGTGAATGCAGAACCATCCTCATGGCGGGCAAGATTTCCTTGTAAGGTGACGAGTTCAGCTGGTTGCTCAATTACACGCCGATGATAGGTGAATGTTTCATCCATGTATCCGAACGTTGAATTCATGGTACGACCGATTCCACTCGTAATCACAGCCCCATTGATGTCAAGTTCGTCTGCAAGTTTTCGAAGGGATGTGTGAATCTCTTCGCCCGGTTCCAGAACGATGACAACATCATCGCCACTACGTGCCCATTCCATGATTGAAACACACCAAGGAATCACTTAGCCATACCTCTCTTCATTCCTCTTCGTTTGGATGAAGGATGTCAACGATCTTCTGTGCTGCGACATCAAGGTCTGAGCGATCGCCTCCAAGCGGAAGAGGTCCGAATGGCCCCCAGCCTTTACGAAGCAACATAATTCGGTGCTTTGGTTGACGTTTTGGAAGACGAAGTCGTTGCCAGGCATAGCGTTGTCCATCGGCAAAAAGATGCGTTGAAGTAACTGCATATCGTTTTGGAACAAGAAGGGAAATGATATGCAAACCAAGCAATACATCCCAAAGAATGACGTAGAAAATTGGTGTATTCGAAAAGGATGCGAATCCCCATGGTAGAGCCATCATTGCCGCCATTGAACCGAGATTCGCCCATTGCCGGAACATCTCATGATTGCGCTCACTTTTCCAAGCAAATCCATTGTTTGGAAGATGTCCAAATTCGGGCACATCTCGATGTTGTCGAGTTAGCCACCAAGCATCCCAAGCCACAATCGCCCCTAAAATGAGAACCATCGCAATGGCAACGGATTCTGCACTCGGAAGCATAACAAACCCTCAAAGCATTCGTTCATCGATTTCGCCCAATGATTTCGGGCCTCCACCACGAATTCGGATGAAGAAGATGATGAGAACCAAAATCAGAATCGCTCCAAGGAAGATAATCGGCGTAGAATTGTCTTCGGAATTGCCCATTGAACTTCCTTCGAGTTCATCGGGCGTTCCATCACCATCATCGTCCTGATCTTCAAACAGTGAAGTCGTAAATCCAGGTGGACATTCGATTCGATCTGGTTGTCCATCTTCATCGGTATCCAACCAGGCACAGGGGTCTTTTGGCCAAACATCGTTTTCATCCAAACGGCCATCATTATCATCATCCGGGTCGTATATGTCTGGGCCACATTGCAATCCGTTTACTGCATCAAACCATGTATCTGAACTACACGATGATGTCCAATCACCATCTGTATCGAGTTGTGTTACTTCGATATCAACTTCGACCATGGATGTAAGCCCAAGATTGTCTGTTGCAGTAATTGAAACGACAAACAGGCCAGAATCAAGATTGCTAATGTTGAACATTGTTGATGTCGATTGCCCATCTTTGACCAGTTGGTTTTGAGCATCGAATACCTGCCAATTGATGGAAATGTTCTCGAATACTGTCGTATCATCAGAAACGGAAATCGAGACTTCAACAGGCATCGTTTCCATATGACGTTGCCCAGAATATGGGCTTTGAATGGACAAATCGGGTGCTTGATTGGCAAGAAGAACAATTTGAACACCCTTCGCAGCGTCTTGTCCGATTGGGAATGTGAGAAGCGTAGGCAAACTCATTGAAGATAAGGCCTCTACTGTAGCTTCATTCGTCGTTGAAGACCCTTCAAACGTGGTTTGTGTATGAAGCAATTCAACATCGATAAATGAGCCCGAATACGCAACTGCTGCCGTCAATAAATCGCTGTTGATCGAATACGTGGCTTCCACAACTTCTCCACCTAGTACGGCATGAAGGGAGTGGGTGCTCCATTCATTGAGCAACCCATCCGAATCAATTGATTCAGATCCCGATCTTGTGGTATCGACTGCATCAACGCGACTGCTTGAAATCGAAATGTCCCCTTGAATCGTAGAAGACGACATTCGAAGGTCGAAGAATTCGACAGAAATGGCTTCCACAGATTGAATGGAAGCATTGGTCAGCAAGACTGGTGCTGGCTCTTCGAAATCATGTGCATGAAGTTTCAAGCCCACTGAGTAATCCAAAATCTGTACTTCTTCCAAAACAACAGGCTCAGTAATGCCATGACGTATGGTTAATCCAACACCTGAATTCTCTCCATCCAACGTTAGATCGTAGAGGTTTCCAGAGGTTTCATCCAAATCGATTCCAGGTGCACCCCAAACGGAAAGATTGCGGAAATTGACGTCTTCACACATGAATGCAAATACACCACCACTTTCACCAGCGTAGATATCCGAATCGCTAAGGTGGAAACCAGCATCAATGGACTGCATACGAACGACATACGCTCCGTCAAATGAAGAAGAGTCGATTCCTCGAACCTGGCCCGTCGTTCCAGTGAGATCGATACCATCCTCAAGTCCAGCGCCGAGGTTGAGGCCTTGAACATCAAGTGAGGAAAGACGGGCCCATAACCCATCTCCATTGCAATCCGTTAGGGATACATCGTGCAATGTTAATGTTGCATCTTGACTTTGACTTTGAATGCACATTGAACCTGCATCTCGTAGGTCAGAATCAGTCATTGTCAGCGAGGATTGAGCGGTTGCTAGGATGCTGATCAGCGGGTCTCCTCCTGCAGAACGAGCGAAATGCGCCCCCTGTATACTTGCATCGCCAAGACCTGCCATTGTCAGCAAAGGAGAGCCTTCGGTTAGAACTGTACCAGAGAGATCGATACGTGAACCCACAATTCCATCGAGAAGGAGTCCTCCCCAACGAGCGCCGAAACCTGTCGATGATATCGTTGATGCTCCTGCTTCAAAGATGCCTTGTACATCGATAATTGCATTGGACGAAATGCGTAATTCAACACCATCATTCACGGTCATTTTGGTCGATGGGGCGATGGTCAAATCGCCTTCGAGACGGTAAGGGCTCCACGATTTCTCAAGGACCAGCCAAGAAGTGACTGTCCCCGTTGGAACCGTTGAAGCCATGAACGTATGAGACGTTGATTGTTGGACGTTCCAAGCATAGAATTCGGTAAAGGAACCAATTTGCATTGTGACCGTTTTTGTTCCTTCTTGAACATCGCCTTGAGCATCAACTGTCCGAGCGGTTGTTTGCGCTGTAACTTGGCCCAAGATATCGGTTTGAACCGTTTGACCATCAACGATAATTGTGGCCCCTTCGACCCCAATTCCCTTATCGAGAACTTCAATCTGAAGCGTCGATACCAGCGAAAATGATGCGCCTGTTCCAATCGTGATCGCTTCATTTGCTTGACCTCCAATCATTTCAACCTCGCATAATGGTGCAAGTGTAATCGTCGACATGAAGCGAATATCTGCAATATTCTGCATTTGAGAACATGACCATTGAACAGGCGATTGCAGTTCCAATCCTTCACCTTCTGATAGAAGTGTGGATTGGACACTCAATGTAAGCGAAGATGCATTCAGAACGCCATTATCACCGCTAAGCGTTCCAGATGGCCCTAGATCAACAGCGGATGAAGAATCGATCATCAGCGTTGTATCAATGAGTTTGAGATGAGAATTCGATCCAAAGTTCAGATTACCGTTCAATTGATGCGGCTGACCATCCGGCCGTGCACCAAGAACAATTGTTGTCGATGATGGTAGATTCCAATCACCTTCTGGAAGTGTGATGACTTGGACGGTTTGACCTTGTTGATTTCCAAACAGTTCTTTGCTTACACCTTGCCCGTTGTAGAGCGCTTCAACGACTGTTCCCGAAGCAAGAAGAGGGAGCGAAGCGACGCCGTTCGTATCTGCAGTCGTTTCGAATCCATGTGCATACGATGTCGCTTGAATCGGTTGATTGTTCATATCAACAAACGAGACAAATGTCTCGTAAAGATAACCAGAATCTGTTGTTGAGACGCTCGTCGTTGTCGGCCCTCCATAGAGGAAGGTTCCATCTCCAACTGCGTCGCTTGAGCCTTGAGCAGTGTTGAGTGGCGTAAAGGTGCGAACATGGGCAACTGATCCTTCTTCGAGGAGCAAAGGCGTGTTGTGCAAGTTTGCTGTCCAATCTGCAATGGTTGCTTTCGATGATTCACTAAGCACCAAACCATATTCCTGAGCGGTCGTAGTCATGGAACCCAAACTGACCTGTGAATCAATCGCATGGAGCCCTCGTAATTTTCCATTGATGAAGCTTCCATCATCAGCAATGAGTGTGGAATCTTCAAGTTCTGCTCCATATGCGAAACCATCGGTCGTTAGCGATGTTGCATGAATTGTCGAATACCAGACATCGAGCCCAACAGATTGCGTATCGAGGCTACTGTAGGGCTTTGTTACCTCGACATCATCCCATTGGTGTTCACCCTCAAGAAGGATCGCTACAGGGCCAACTCCATCATGAAGTGAGATGGTTGTATCGGTTAATTCGGTGTTGACACTCGAGATGGAGAATGCGGTTTCATTCGCTTTCAGTACGGATGATTCCATGACCAGTAAACCCGTTCCAGAGGCTCGCAGACCGAGTTGGTCTGCATGGATTTCGGATTCTGTTAAGGTCGTCGTGCCTGTTCCGTCAACATCGATTCCAATGTCAGCATTGTGAACATAGATGTTGTCAAATGTACAATCAATGGAACAACGTAGGTCAATCGCAGAACGACCTGGGTTTTCTTGTGTGAAATTCATGTCCGATAAGGAAATACTCTCAACTGAGCCCCATAGGAGTCGATCACCGGAAACGAGAGCATTGGAGACGGTCAAATCATCAGCGTCTGTTCCATCGATAAGGAGTGAGACGTGCTGGCCATAGATACTTGTGGCCGTTGTTGAGGCTCCAGAATCAGAACCAATGCCGACACTAACATTTTCAAGACCCAGCCCAGAAATATCTGCAGAACCTGAAACAACGTCGATTGCTACGCCTGTTTCAAAAAAGGAAACATCGTCGATTGTTAGATCGTTTGTTGAAAGAATGCCTGTTGCAGTATTTGTGATGAGTGCTGTATCGATGGTTAAGATTCCATGGTTAACAACCGATTGAATATCAATGGTTGACATTGTTACATTCTCTGCATCAACCATTCCCGAACCGCCAATATCAAATCCAATGTAACTGTTCATGATGGAAATTGATTCGTGAATTGTCGCATCGCCGTGTACCTCTAATGCCGATTCTGCACCAGAGATACTGACGTTGGAAAGTACGGCACTTCCGCCATAGGAGATTTTGATTCCTCCCCAAAGACCGGCTCCAGTTGATCCTGGACTTGTTGATGTCTCCGTCGTCATAAATTGTGCATCAGATGCTTCTAGTGTGCCATCAATCTGCAACCAATAACTCTGCGCATCAACAACAGTGCCAGATTCGATAACAAGTGTGGTCGAAGCATCCACCGTGACATTGCCGCTAAGGACAACATTCCCACTCCATGTTGTACTGCTTGAGATGGTTGAATCTGCCATAGCAATCGGTGACACGGACATTCCCATCATCAGGACGATGAGCAGTACTGCTCGAGAGCGCATACAATACGCTATCGCTTAAGCCATATCAATGCAAGGCTTCCACGTTATGTGGATTCAACGAACTCGTGAGGAGTGGGCCTGCCCAGATTTGAACTGGGGTCTGACGGCCCCCAGCCGCCAAGTATAGGCCAAGCTAACCCACAGGCCCGTGAATCTCCTCACTTGTGCTGAGCGC
>PBET01000025.1 GCA_002719815.1 Methanobacteriota archaeon
ATCAACGTCCGCATGCAGGAACCCATGAGCCGCTTTCGCCGCCCCAAGGCATTCAGCCCACCATAAAGACGATTTGTGGTACAGGGTACGCCTAGCTCCCCACCTATCCCATACAATCCTACAACTGACTCTATTTCAACCAAACGATGGTGCTGGTCAAGCCTGTTCTTCGTATTTTGATGGACATGAAGTCTTGATGACATCCGCTTCAATGGTAAAGATTCCATCTGATGAACGGAAGATTCCCTCTGCATAGACCGTTCGGTTATCCCCCAGACCATTGGAGATTGAGCCGGCATTTGAGTAATCGATGAGGAGATCGAAATCAGAACCTTCTAAGATAAATGTCATCGTTGATTCATTGATGCTTCCATCACGAATTTCTCCACGGACTGCAACTTCTTTGTCAAGATGTTTTGATTTATCATCAATTAGTTCATCCACAGTAAGCGTTGGCTGAGGTGCCTGCAAGAATATCGTTCCTAAGACGGCTATTGTAACCAACCCCCCGATCAATAAAAGTCGGTTACGATAGGACAGCATACTATCAAATCCTTCCAATCATCGTCTCTATTTCAACATCTGCTCTTGGAAATTATTTGTTCGCCGAACCTATAGCTTCTGAAATCGAGGAGAAGCCTGATGCTTTCATCCGTTTGTGCAATCCGTGAACAATTGCTTTTGTTAGCCCAGGCCCCTCGAAAACAAAGCCTGCATAGGCTTGGATGAGCGTTGCTCCCGCTGTGATTTTCTCATAAGCATCATCTGCATTCATGATACCACCAACGCCCACGATTGGGAGCGTTCCGTTGGTGTATGCATAGATATGACGAATCATCTCCGTACTTTGCTGACGTAGTGGTACACCAGAACAACCACCCTGTTCATTGTAGACCTTATGAATTTCATTGGGACGTTGCAATGTTGTATTCGTGGCAACAATGCCGTCAATTCCACAGGACATTGCCATATCAAGAATCGAGTTGAGTTCTTCAGTGGTCAAGTCCGGTGCAACCTTGATAAGAAGCGGTTTTTCGGATGCATTGTTTTGTTCTGAACACAAACGATTGGCCTGTTGACATTCTGTCAAAATTCCTTTCAGATGATCTCCATGTTGGAGTTCACGAAGTCCCGGTGTATTCGGAGATGAGACGTTGATGACAAACAGATCAATGAACGGCCAGAGACGTGTGAGAGATGTAGCATAATCGTCTTTCGCTTCGTCAAGAGGCGTACGTTTGGATTTCCCGAGATTCGCCCAAATTGGAATGGATTGGCTCCCTGCCTTATGGAGACGCTGAACAATCTTCTCGCTACCAGGATTGTTGAAGCCCATGCGATTGACGAGCGCACGATCACGTCCATGGCGAAACATACGAGGTTTGGGATTTCCTTCTTGTTCCAACATTGTTACGCCACCAATTTCTGCGAATGCAAGACCAACTGATTCCCAACCTCTAAGCGCTTCAGCACGTTTATCCATGCCTGCAGCCAAACCAAATGGGTGGCTAAATTGCAAACCAAAACACGAGGTTTGTAGTTGCTTTTTTGGCTTGTAAATCAAACGAAGCATCCCTCGAAAAAGAGGATTTGATGAGGCGAGTCGAAGCAAAAGCAATGAGCGTGAATGAGCTTTCTCAGAGTCTTGAAGGGCCAAAAGAGGTCTCGAAAACCAGCGAAAGAGCCTGCCCATGTAGTAATGCTTCAACCGATATCCTTCAATCCTTGCGCTTCATAGCGCCATCATGGAGGAGAATTCAGCCCATTGGCTCGCCGTTCGAGAAGCGGCTCGTCGTTTGTTGGTTGAGACCGATTTGAACATCAGCGTGCCATCTTCATCCATCGGCCAATGGCACAGGCTCATCCTCAACATGGGTGATGCTATGCCACAACGGTTAACCTTTCCAGCGATTATCGAAGGTCCCTTTTCAGTCAGGAAGGAAGACGCTCTCCTTTTCGATTTGAACCTCAAAGAACCCGTTGATATAGCGCAATTGTGGTTGCCATTTGACGCCTCTGAACTCATGCAGGATCTTCTCCAAATGTGTTCTGAATTATTGCTTGCAGGTTATCCAGGATGCAGTGGTTGTGGGTATCGTGATGAAGAACAACCATGGGATGAAATTGCTCACCGGAAAAGGGTCTCAAAATTGGGCGAATAAATTCAGATAACATATGTTATCTGTTTAATTTCAAGTCTGGCGAGCCTTCAAGTATTGTCGACAAACGCATTGAAAACATGAGCATTGTCGTCCTCGCTGAGAAACCAAGTGTCGCCGAAGATATTGCTAAAATGCTCAACATCACAAAAAAAGAAGCAACACATTGGCATAGCGAAGATATTGTCGTAACATGGGCAGTTGGCCACATGCTCGAGCTGAAGTACATCGATGATTACGACCCCACGTTCAAAAATTGGCGAAAAACAGCAGCAGAGTTGCCATTCATTCCTGAAAAATTTGAATTCAAACCAAAATCGGGCTCAACAAGAAAGCAGTTAACTGCCATCAAGAAATTAATGTCGAATAAAGAAGTCACAGAAATTGTCAATGCATGTGATGCTGCACGGGAAGGAGAGCTTATTTTCCAAACCATTTATCATTATTCCAAATCAAAATCGCCCGTTTCCCGTATGTGGTTGCAATCGATGACCAAAGAAGCGATTCAACGAGCTTGGGACGAACGTAAATCCGGTGATGAATATCAAAACCTAGCCGATGCAGCGTACAGCCGTAGCGAAGCAGATTGGCTCATTGGAATGAATGGTTCCCGAATTGCAGAGGTTTTTCTTCCAAAGAAGCGCACTGAACGAATTTCATTGGGTCGAGTACAAACGGCTACGCTTGCAATTCTCGTGGATCACGAACTTGAAATCTTGAAGCATGAGTCCACTCCATTTTGGGTACTGACAGCACAATTTGAAGGAACTGATAGTTCATGGAACGGTCGGTGGGAAGGAGGGGAATCTACTGAAGATACCAAGCCCCATTGGATTCTGACGTTGGAAGACAAAGAACGCATTCAAGCCCTCATTGATTCAGGTGAAAAAGCCGTTGTGACAGAGAAAGTTTCAACAAGCAAAGAACGACCTCCATTGAATTTTGATTTAACAACACTCCAACGACAAGCCAACTCGATGTTCTCATGGCCAGCGAAAAGAACACTGAACGTAGCACAGGCATTGTATGAACGGCACAAACTGACGACATATCCACGTACTGATTCACGATTCCTTCCAACCGACATGAAAGACACCATCAATGCAACGTTGACCAATTTAGGACAACTCGACGAAATGGGGGGATTCATTCAGAACCTAACAAGCAACGGTTTGCAAAACGTTTCACGTAATTTCAACGATGCAAAGGTCAGTGATCACTTTGCCATCATTCCAACGGGCAATTTACCAACTCAGGCACTTTCGAAGGATGAGCAACGCTTGTACAACATGATCGTTCGCAACTTTATCGCATCATGGTACGGGCAATCTGTCATCGAAAAACAAAAGCGAACTGCAAACCTCGGTGGCGAGATTTTCAACAAGGAAGCTCAGCAATATACCACACTTGGTTGGAGAGAAGTCGTACCCAAGAATCTCAGCCATCCAGAAGGATGGGGGACAATTTCTGTTGATAACCCGCATGCGAGTATTTCTTCACATGAATGGAGTGAAGAAAAATCAAAACCGCCAACGAGGATCAAAGAAGCACGACTCCTTTCACTCATGGAAAAAGCAGGAAAGGACATCGAAGACGAGGATTTGGCAGAAGCCATGGCAGGAAAAGGCCTTGGAACACCAGCAACACGGGCAGATACGATCGAAAAATTACTTTCCAGAGGTTACATTTCTCGTCAACAATCAGGTGCTCTCAATGCCACACCTCATGGCATTCGAATCATCGAAATATTGCGACGAATTCCAGTTGAATGGATTACTTCAGCCGAACTTACTGGCGAGATGGAATCATCTCTCACCGCCGTGCAAAAAGGAGAACTTTCTGCCAGCGAATACATGAATAAGATTGTTCAACAAACACAGGAACTCGTGCAACGAATACGTGATCATGACCGTAGCAAATTGTTCGAAAACGATCAATCAATCGGCACCTGTCCTCTGTGTGGTTCAAAGGTAATCGAAACCGCATTGTCATACCCTTGCGAGAAAAACGAAGGAAAGGACAAAGGATGCTCTTTCGTATTGTGGAAAGATACCAGTGGGCGATGGTTTGATCGGCAAACAGCAACAAAATTATTGGAAAATCGAGAGATGAACGATCTGCACGGATTCTTCAATCGAAATGGTGAAACATACGAAACATCAATCGTCCTTTCCGATGAAGGCAAAGTCACTTCAGCAAAATCAACCGGTAATCGATCGAATCCAACCGATGAAGCGTTGGGGCCGTGCCCTACATGCCACGGAACAATCCGTGAAACAGATACGCACTATGCCTGCGACCAAGAGGCGTGTAAGTTTGCTGGCATTGGTAAAGTCATCTGCAAGCGCACCATCAAACCTGAAGAAGCAAAAGCAATCATTGTCGATGGTAAATCTCCTCTAATCGACGATTTTATTTCTCGACGTGGCCGGCCTTTCAAGGCGTTTCTTGTACTTGAAGGAACAAAGGTTGGATTTGAATTCCCACCGAGAGAAGCTGCTGCCGATGCACGCAGATTTGAAGTTCAACCAGGCGTTGTAGCAATATGCCCAAAATTTGGTGCTGAAATTTATGAAACTGAGACACATTTCAGACCTAGAAGCAGTGCAACTGGCTGTAAAATCGATATTCCTCGAGAGATATCCAAGCGAGAGATCACCCGCGAAGAAGCAAAAGAACTCATCGAAAAAGGACAAATTGGTCCTTTCGATGATCTCATCGCAAAAAAGACAGGAAACCCATACACAGCGATTCTCTATTTGAAGAAGAATCAACGGATAGGATATCGCTTTGCTAAGCGAGAGTGAAAGAAGAAACTTCTTGAAGTTCAGTCTGTGGTAGGCAAACATGGACATCGACTATGATGTGATTATCATCGGAGCCGGTCCGGTTGGCGGATATACTGCCCGACTTCTCTGTGAACGTGGCCTCTCCGTTGTGATGGTAGAGGAGCACAACGAAGTTGGTCGGCCATTCCAATGTGCGGGACTTGTGACACCAAGCGCAATGGATGCAGTTGAAGCATACGATACAGTCGTGGAAGATGTCGATGGAGCACTCATTCATGGACCCTCAGGAACACTTGTCCCCGTCGGCAGGCAAGGTGAATTACGCACATACGTCGTTTGTCGTAAACGATTCGATCAAACAGTCGTCCAACAAGGCCTCGAGGCTGGTGCAGATCTCCTCCTTGAATCTCAGCCTACATCGGCTGAGGTCACACCTGATGGCGTAGAAATTGAAATCATCAACCAACGAACCAAAGAAACAAGAATACTTCGTTCAAAATTACTCATTGGTTGTGATGGTGCACATTCTTGGGTGCGACGTCGTTTCAAAATGGGATATCCAAAGGAAATGATGGTTGGATTCCAAACCGAAGTCGTAGGTTATCAAGGCAAAGAAGGATGGCTCGAAATGTACAGCGGTTCAGAAATTGCACCTGGCTTTTTTGCTTGGGTCATACCGTCTGGTAACGGTACACATCGAATTGGCCTTTGGTCGAAAGCGGATTTACTTGATGGACGAACAGTTCTTGATTGTTACAACGATTTACTCAAGCATCCACTTTGGAAAGATCGATTTGAGAACATCATCGAAACTGCACGATATTGTGGCCCAGTCCCATCAGGAATGATTCGCAGACCGTTCAAGGATCGAGTGATGGTCATTGGTGATGCTGCAGGAATGGCTAAACCTACAACTGGTGGTGGACTTGGACCAGGTTTCAAGCAAATTTCCTCTATTGCGGATAAACTCGTTGAACGAATTAATGCCGACCAACTTACAGAAAAAGATCTCAAAGCAGTCACAAAATCATCATGGCCCAAGATGAAGAAAGAACAGGATCGAGCACGAGCATTGCGTGATCTTCTCGTTTCAACAAGAACCGATGAGGAATTGGACGAACACTTCGCGAATTTTGCTAAACCTGAAGTCATCTCATTGATCAACGAAATCGGTGATATCGAAAAGCCAGTGCCTCTTGGTTTGGCTTTGTTAAAGAAAGTCCCTGCTTTCCGCAAACTCGCACTGCAAGCTGGTGTAAAACTGCTATTTTCCTGAGGTCGAACAATGCCAAAATGGACGATTCTTCATCTCGTGAGATATCCACCTTTTGATGATAAACGTCTTCACGCTAAGGAAGTTCCAATTTTTGAGAAAATTATCGAAACAAATGTTCGTGACGAAGAGTTGCAAAATACATTACCACCATACACAATAAAGAGTGAAGAAGGTTGGATAATTGAACGAAAGATCATCAATGCTGAAGGGGAAGAATTCAAGCAAAACACAGCCTGCAGAAAGGAACACCGTCCATTTGTACAACTCATTGAAAAGCAGCGAAAAGGCTGGTATATTCTTCCTAATCGATTGCATGGATATGCTCGACAAATGATCAACATCGCTGTAATTTTTCTCCTAAGCACACTGGTTTATCTGTTCCTTGAACCTTTATTGAGCGCAATGGGAGTACCAAGTTTTGGAACGAATAGTATGCAAATTGGGCTACTGGATTATCCAATTTTGAGTGTAATCGTTGTTCCGATTCTCATGTTGCCAATCGTTTTGCGCCTGATTGCTAATTTTGTTGATTTGAAGCGACAACAAGATTTCTTTCGCAAGCCAATATCTCAGCCAATAATCAGTTTCGATGCAGATATTGTAAGTGGAAAGGCACTCTCTGGAACAATTAAGCTACCTGAAAAGATGGATGACTGGAAATCGATGTCAGCTCATTGGCACGTTGGAACGTTACCTCCTGCACGAGAAGCTCTGATTGAAATTTCAGAGAGCGAAGAAGGCGCACAACCGCCGGTTGGACTTTCAACAGCCTTGCCTCATCACTGGGAGTCAGGACTTGACGACGGTACTGCTGGTGGAGAAGATTCACCCATCGAGCGAAAAGATATCCAAGGCGGCGTCTTTTTGCGTCCTATGCGGTTTTCAGAGGAGGGTGGAGAATCGAAGATTGGTGATGATGGAAGTTTCAGTATTGATCCTCCACAGAAAGTATGGCCTGGCACGGTGAATTCTCCTCTCCATCGAATACATTGGGAGTTTATTCTCAAGATTAAACGCCACAATAAGATGCCACTTCTATGGGTTTGTCCAGTTTTTGTCGAATTTCCAGATGAAATTTGTGAACTGACCGATCTGTCCCTCAATGATCCCCGTACAGAACAATTCTACATCGGACGACGTTAGGTTCATGGTCTCAACGAGGATGTAGCGTCATGTCCAAGCGGTCGCTTTCAGCAGTCTTCCTCGCCCTCTTGATGTTGTCCGGTTGTTTTGCAAGCAACGATTCAAGTAGCGCAACCGATGAAGAGACGCCTGTTGTTATCCCTTACACAATTAATGCATCATGGGATATTCAACCATTCACTGCTGAAATTGGAGGGATTATTGATACAACGATATTACTCGAAACCAACGGAGTTGGCACATATACAACCGACGCACAAATACTCCATGACGGTCAACCAGTATCGACAGAATTCTGGAGTGTTACAGAAAAACCAACGTACATCTCTATCATCCTTTTACCAAATAAACCAGGAGAATACAACATTGATGTAACGATTTATCCATCTGAGGGCGATTCGCTTACTCTCCAACAAACCATTGACGTCCCTGTTCCTGATGAGGGTACAACTTCCCTCATAGCACCACAGTACATTGTTGCTGAATCTTCGATGATTGTGCTCACAGGCCAAGTATTGCATGAGTCAATCGAATCTTGTATTGCACAAATTACGATTCCGGATGAAACCTCATTGCTTGAAACCAATCAACTTCCAATTCAACAAGATGGAACATTTAGCTATGTGCTAACCGAATTGGATACAAGAGCAGAATCTTTTGTGGTCTCTACAACGGCCCAGTGTGGACTGTATACACAAACGGAAGATTATCGAAATACAACCATCATCATCGAAGCAAACGATGATCAAGATGGTGATGGTATTCTCGATGAATTAGATGATTGTCCAAATGGGATTGGGGAATCTGATGGGTGGGCATCGAATGCTCAGAGCGATGTCGATCAAGATGGCTGTCGGGATTTTGATGAGGATCTCGATGACGACAATGATGGAATCTTAGACTCTGACGATGGTTGCGTATCACCGATTGGATGGATAAGCACAGTCGAAAATGACAAGGATCAGGATGGTTGTCATGATGATACCAATGATGACGATGATGATGGTGATGGAATTCTCGATGTTGATGATGCCTGTCTGGACGGGGAAATTAACTGGGATTCGAATCTTTACAATGATTGGGATCAAGATGGTTGCAATGACCTTCTTGAAGACAATGATGATGATAATGATGGTGAAAATGATGCAACAGACGTGTGTCCAAAAGGTCGTTCAAATTGGATAAATGATCGAACTCCATTGACCGATTTTGATATGGATGGTTGTTATGATTCAACCGAAGATTTTGATGATGACAATGACAGTGTTAACGATGTCAATGCGACAGGTGCAACATTGGACCTCTGTCCAACAACGCCACTCGGTGCACTCGATGTCGATGAATTTGGTTGTGCTGCCATCGAACGAGACACAGATGGCGATTCGGTCAACGACCTCATTGATGAATGTGAAGGAACACCGAGTGGCTTACAAGTGAATGCAGTCGGATGCGCAGATCTTGACAATGATGGTGTGTTTGCAAACGTCGATATTTGTGCGAATAGTCCACAGCGTTGGACCATTGATGCGGATGGATGCGCAATCAACCAGAAACCAGTTCAATGGACCTCGGGTACAAGTGTTTCAGGACCAATGGATATTGTTCCTACATTCACCGTCCCCACACTTGATGGGACATTCACGTTCCAGAACAAATGGACTGGAAACGATGTATACCTCTTCATGTTCAAATATACGGATGGAAGTGGGAACTCAAATTCAGGAACATGGTCAACCAACCCTGGAACCTTTATTCGAAACTTACCGGAGAACACACATTTGTTCTATGGTTCATTTGATTCATCATACCACAACGACGTTCTCTCCAGAAAGAGTGATGTCGAAGCTCGATTGAATCCGAGCGAAGAAGAACAATGGGATGGTCGCATTCATTACATTGACATGGATGCAAGCAATATTCAGGGCGGATTGGGCCAGATGATTTCGAGCTTTAACAGCCCCTTCTTCATGGGAATTGATCGATTCCAAAGAGCCAGAGATACTGGATCAATTTACGCATGGGTCTCTCAGTCAAACGATCCGTTTCACTATACCTACGAACCACATCAGTGGAATGCAGAATTTGAACCCGAAATTCGTATGCAAGACGATGGAATCGATGTTGTAACCTTGTATGATTTCGAGCGTCACGCTGGTGGCTGGGGTGCAAACCATAATTCGTACCGAAATGCGTCATTTACAATGCCGAACAATATGAGTTCATACGATACCCTCGAGGTTTTCCACGAGCATGCGTGCGAGGAGCGAAGCAATCGATATCAGAAGAGCGATGGTTCCTATGGTGGATGTCACGAATGGGATTATTTGGCACACCTCTACATCTGTGATGCGGACAATTCTTCGATCTGTGGCACTGAATTTATGCGATGGATTACAACATATGGACGAGAAGGTCGCTGGTTGACTGACATTAGCCCTTATCTGTTCATGCTCGAGGACGATCAGGAACGAAGATTCCGGTACAAGGGTGCGAATAAGGGTGATATGACAATCAAATTCCTCTTCTCGAATTGGGGCAGTGGAGAGCGTGCATTCGATGCAGAATTTGGATTCACAGGAGGCCAATTTGATGGCACATACAATAACGAGAGTCGCTACGTACGGAGCCTCAATTTCACTGTTCCAGATAATACAACTCGTGTTGAAATTGTGGCCACGATTACTGGACATGGATTCCAAAAGGATGATGCGAATTGTGCAGAATTCTGCGACCATCAGCACCATTACTACATGGGATCGAATCATGTGTATGAATGGCATCCAATCGTATACTCAAGTACGGGATGTGAAAATGAAGTCAACAATGGCGTCGTAGCAAACCAGTATGGCTCATGGCCATACGGACGTGCAGGATGGTGTGCAGGACAAGATGTCAAACAATGGAGTCATGATATCACTTCGTGGGTTGACATGAATGGACAAGTCAACGAATTGACCTATCGAGGATTATTCAATGGCCAGGAATACAATCCTACTGGTGAAACCAACAAAGGTGGTCGAAACATCGTAGCAGAGATATGGGTTGTCTTCTACACCAATTCAACGACTTGAGACGGCGGTTCACAAACAACAGTGGGAGCGTTTTCTAACGCATTGGGTGTTTCCAAACGAACGTAGTCACTGTTTCGACGGACTGGTATGAATCCTGCTCGAGTAATCGACAGTTGAAGTTCGTATTCGGTTGCACTTAACTTGGTCGTGCCAGAAGCAGATACAACATTCTCTTCCATCATTGTAGAACCGGCATCATCTGCACCAGCGAGAAGTGCCATTTGTGCAATACCCATGCCCATCGTTGGCCACGAGGCTTGAATGTGATTGACATTATCGAGGAACAATCGAGAGATTGCAACGTGTCGAAGGTATTCAGTAGATCCTGCTCCTCGCTCAAATCTATTTTGACCACGATTGCGTTTTCCGTACGTATTGGTCTCAAGTTGAACAGGCCAAGCTATGAAGGAAGTGAATCCTGGATAGCCATTCTCATGAACTTCATCTTGTTGCTGACGTATCCTGTCCAAATGTTGGATTCGATCTTGATTGGTTTCACCAAAACCAATGACGTTCGTTGCACTTGTTGTCAAACCAAGAAGTTGGGCTTCTTTCATGACCCTTAACCAATTATCTGGATGACCTTTCTTTGGAGATACATCACTGCGAACGGTTTCAACAAGCATTTCAGCACCACCGCCCGGAAGACCATGCATGCCTGCAGATTTGAGGTGGGTGAGAACTTCATTCGTTGAAAGATTGGTCACTTCAGCGATTCCTTCGATTTCAATCGGAGAAAAGCAGTCAAGATCAATGGTTGGATGATGTTCACGCAACTCCTTCAAGAGATCAAGATACCATTCAAAATCAAGCGATGGATTCACACCGCCTTGCATAAGAATACGAGAACCACCTATCGCTTCCAACTCCACAATACGCTGGCGTATTTCTTCATAGGATTGTGTATAGGTTTCGTCATGTCCAGGAGGACGATAGAAGGAGCAAAATTGACAATTTATTGTACAGACATTCGTATAATTGATGTTGCGATCAACGAGATAGCTCACTTCGTTTGAAGGGTTATGAAGAAGGCGACGATGGTGGGCAGCAGCCATCAGTTGATGCAATGGCGCATTGTTGTATAATTCCACACATTCATCGACAGTCAATCGAAATATTTCATTGGATGAACGAATGCGATCCAGAATCGCTTCCCAAGTCATAGACTCACCTCAAAGGCTACCAACGATTCGTTCAATATCAGCAATTGTTTTTGGACACGAAGCGGTGAGTACGTCTGGATCACCATCAGTAACAAGAACATCATCCTCAATGCGGATTCCAATGTTGGCATATCGTTCAGGACAATCAACATCGGGTCGCCATGCGCCAAAATACAGCCCCGGTTCAACAGTTAGCACCATTCCAGCTTCGAGAAGACGTGGTGTCCCATCTGGCTTGTACGTGCCAACATCATGAACGTCAAGACCGAGCCAGTGGCCAGTATTGTGCATGTACCATTTGCGCAAGTGGCCGTTTTCCAAATCAAGCGCTTCATCAACTGTTTGTGTTATGATACCGAGACGGACGAGTCCTTCTGCAAGTGTACGACAAGCCACTTCATGAGGCATGTTGTACGGATTACCTACTCTGCAAGCATCGATTGCTTTCTCCTGGGCCTCAAGGACGATTTCATAGATTTCACGTTGAGCATCAGAAAATGTTCCTCCAATTGGCCAAGAGCGCGTAATATCTGCTGCATACCCTTCATACTCAGCTCCTGCATCAATGAGAATGATTTCATCGGTTTGACAGGGTGCATTGTTCACAGTATAATGCAGAATAGTTGCATTTTCACCACACCCAACAATGGAAGGGTACGCCCAACCACTTGTTCCACCGTATACAAAGAAGCCCTCGATAATCGACTGAATTTGGAATTCATGAATACCCTCTTTGCTCGCTGCCATTGCCAATGCATGTGCCTTTGATGAAACTTCAGCAGCATAACGCATCTGTTCAATTTCTTCTTCAGATTTACGCAAACGCATTTCTGCGATACGTCGACTAGGATCTTCAATACTAATTGGCCCACTTCCAAAATGTTGGCGCTTACGGTCACGTTTTTCGACAGCAGACATCACAACTGAGTCAATAGTCGAATTAATTCCAGTTCTGAGATGAACTCGTACAGCTTTCTCGAGACGTTGTTCAAGGTCTTGAACAAGTTCATCCGAAGGGCTTGCTCGATCAACCGGCCAATCATTCAGTGCACCTTCAACGCCTGGTCGACGCCCTTCCCAAATTTCCATCAGCGTATCTTTTGGTTGTACAAATAAATGTGCGATCCAATTATTTTCTTCATGATAAAACAGCAGTGTAGCCTCAGGATCGGACCACCCACACATGTAGAGCATATCACTTGATGAACGGTAAGGATAGTGAACATCATTACTTCGAGTTGCCTCAGGAAGCGAAGATACGATAATCAAATCATTCACATCGAATTGTGAAAGAAGGCGTTGTTGTCGCTTTCGATACGAATCCTTTGTAATCGCCTCAGGCTTATGTGGCAACGTCTTGAATGCTGCATCAAACATCATCTCACCATATCTATCCAGACGCCACAGTTCTTTAATCAATTCTTTGGCGCCTTGCCGCGTTCAGTCCATTTGACAAATCCTGAATTGCCATCTGATTGACTACGTGAACGAAGAACGTAGAGGATACCGAGTACTAAAACGATGAAGAGTGTTAAAACCGAATAGAGCGGTACATCGGCAAGCGATTCTTTGGATTCTGCCTGTTGTTGAATGACTTCGAAACGAACGACATCCATTGAACCATCATCATCAACAACCTCAACATAGATTGTACGATACGCAACATCCTCAAGATCCGATGACTCAAGGTAGGATTTTCCGCTCAGTAAGGATTTTCCATCAACATACCAATAGTATTCAAGTGACGCTTGATCATGCACCGTATCTGATGAATCGTTCGCACTAAACACCCAATTACCATCCACCGGGATGGTCACAATCGAACCATTGAGAACTTGAAATCCATCATATCGAACGACTGCGGTTGGTTGTTGGTTCGTTACAGAAACATTGTGTTCAACAATGACAAGGTTACCGCCTAAATCTCGAACGAGCGCCCTTACCGTGTATGTACCGGATTTCTTTGCCTCGAATTCGAGACGGTTGTCCTGTAAAATTTCGTCATTCGATACTGAACGAAGTGAGTTGCCTGGTTCAATGATGGTCCAGGTAATGACGAATCTTGAGCCGGTATATCCATCCGATGCATTCACATCGACAACAACGATTTCCGATTCTACAACCTGTTCTATGGCACTTAATTCGACAAACGGTTTAGTTTGGTCAAGAATAATGTATTGCGTTAAATTATTTGATAAGGCTAAATAAGGATCTTGGATTTGGATTTGCAACAAATAAAAACCATCATCAAGTTGATTTTCATTTACATCGATCAGGAGATTTAATTCATTATCAATCGAATACGTTGTCGTTATTGTCGAGTATTCCTCGACACATATTCCATACGGTGCTGAGCAATACCTTACTGCTGGAAGAATGCCAGCATCGTTTTCCACAACGAACTCCGGACTTGGTGGAAGAATATACTCAAAGGAAATATCAATCATACCCTCACTAAATATTTGCGTTGTTGTCAATGGATCAGCTTCGTTTGACGAGGAGGGACGCAGTACAGGGCGATGATTGTCTTGACCTGCATACACAACTAAACCAAATGACGTCAAATCCGTCTGTTCCAATAAGGAGATTTCAACATAACATGTGCAATCGATGTCAGTTACGTTGAACGAATGATTCCACGACCACATTGTTATTCCACTTTCTGGCAAAGAATATGGAACGACGGTATCAAGATACGGGCTCGACATCAAAGGAGTCCATTGGTCAGGAGATGAAATATTCCATAACTCGATTTCAATGGAAGAGAGTGCAACCGTCGAATCCCCTGAGAGATTTAAAAACGATTGGACATGAAGGCCATCTTCTTGATCAAATGAAATGATTTGAACCTCGTCAAAATCTGATGAAGCAGAAGAATTCGGGGCGACCAACGTCAACAGCATGCACAAAACGAGCAATAGACTTGTTTTGGCATTCTTTGACATCGTCATTGACCCTCAAATGGATCGCACAATTCCCCTTGACCAGGGAAACTAATCGGATTTCTTGGGTTTGTGTCCCACTTGAATTCACAATAATTGGTGTGACCATCGCCATCGCTGTCAACCAATCGATCTGCACCATCGAACGGATCAAATTCGAAGTGGTATTCCCATCCTGTGGCCATGCCATCGTCATCATGATCCATGTAGTATACTTCTGGACCATCTTCCCAAGCATCGCCGTCAGTATCATTGCTGACTGGATTTGTTCCGTTTTGCAATTCCTCAAAGTTGGTGTAATTTTCGAGGTTGTTGTAGAACTTCATTCCGTCCGGTGTATCAGGATCGATGTTGCACTCAGCATTTGTCGAGTCGTTGTAACCAGGGCAGTATTTCTTGATGAGGCCCGTTCGGTTGAGACCATCCAAGTCAGGGTCTTCTTCTCCATCATTGATTCCATCAAGGTCACTATCTGCCATGGAAGGGTCCATCACACCACGTGCACCATAGGCGTTAATGGTTGAATTAGAGACGAGGTTGTTGTTGATGGCTTCGTAGGAGTACTTGACTTCCCATCCATCAGGCAACATATCACCGTCCGTGTCATCATCGACCGGATTTGTATTCCAATTCGATGGCGATTCCGCACCGTTTGGTAGTGTGTCGTTATCGATATCGTAGGTATCGTCCTTGAGTGAATTCAATGAAGGATCTAACGCCCAACGTCCTTTACAACCATCGCATAGAGGGTTGCCCGGCATATCAAAGCCCGAGAGGTTCATTTCGAAAACCTCGTACTTCTTCTGCAACTCAAAGCCACCAAGCCAGTTAATCCAAACATAACCGCCTGGCTCCATCAAACAACTGTTCGATTGTGTTTCTGTGCATCCTGGACGATCCCAACTTGAAGTAGCCACCCACAACGAATGTGAGTTTGTATTGTCCTCGGTCGACTTCACTTGCATTTCCCAGCCGTCGAGCATACCATCAGCATCTGTATCATTGATGAGTGGATTTGTTTCACGCTGGAAGGGCCGAGGAATGAAAAGGATTTCATTTCCGTCGATAAGACCATCATTGTCCGTATCAGAATTGTTGGCGTGTGTGACAAAGTTATCTGCTCCAGCGATCACTTCTTCACCATCTTCCAATCCATCATTGTCGGTGTCGAACATACATGCAGAAGTGAAATATTGTTCTCCATCGAAGAGATAGCCGAGCATGACTTCTTGTTGATCGCTCTCACCATCACCATCGGTGTCAACATTGGAGGCATTGGATCCTTGGCCATCGCACGTCGAAGAAAATTCCATGAAATCAGACAAACCATCTGAATCGGTGTCAGGAAGACCTGGATCTGATACAACCCATGTCAATTGCACGCCTCGATTGACGACGAGAATTTGCCAACCCCCTACTTCGATTCCATCCAACAATCCGTCAAGATCTGTGTCTCCGTGTGTTGGGTCGGTGGAACGACCGACAGGGTTTCCATTATCATCCAATCCTGCTTGGTATTCCATCAGGTTCGTAAATCGTTCAGTTTCTTCTACAATGTTCATCCATACGAAGAGACGGGATTCGACTTGATCACCTGGAGCGACATGGATGTGGTAAACATATCCATCGACTGGAGCAACCAAGTATACAGTCTCCTTTGCACCTCCACCGACGGTGTATTGACCACGAGCGACGGTCGTGTTCGCTGTGACATAATCACCTTTCTCCACGTAGACATCGACAACGGTTGTTGTCAATTCGAGCGCATCGAAGACGACGTTTCCGTCTCCATCAGAATCCCAACCATCGAAATCAATGTCATCATCTGCATTGCTGGCGTCACGTGGATTGAGTGGGTACTCGAGTGTTGTTCGGTTGTATTGTGATGCTTCCCAACCATCCGGCATCCCATCTCCATCGGTATCTTCGGACCATGGCGAAGTAAAGGAAGGCAGTCCATTGAGCAGCCCAAACTTCAATGCAACTTGATATTCTTCGAGATTATTCAATCCATCTTCGTCCCAATCGCTGTAACCGTCGGAAGCATTTGATGGGTTGAGCAATTCGCTCGTTAGTTTCAGAGGATGTACATCCTTGAATGAGAAACAATACTCGAAACCGTCTGGCATGCCGTCGCCATCGGTATCCCAATCGCTTGGGCCATTTAGGTAACCATCGCCGTCCATGTCCGAGAGGAACCAAGAGGCACTCACTTCATCAGCAAATGGGGAGACGGAAGGTTGGCGGTCTTTGGGTGGAATATTCACGGGTTCGCCACAGTTTGAACCGACTTGGAAATCCAAAACCATGGCTGCACTGCTCACTTCAAGGATATCGGGAAGCATGTCATCATCGGAGTCCTCAGCCGCTGGGTTTGTTCCATAGGCTTCTTCTTGGAAATTGAGCAAGCCATCATCATCGAAATCAAGAACTTGATCGCACGAGTGTTTGCCCAGTGGGTTCTCGAGTTCTTCCCATGTTGGAGCGCCTTCAAACCCATCGAGCAGGTCAGAGAGCGTCTGTTCAAGAGGTCCGTTCAGCAGTGTGCAGTCCCAGTTTCCAGAAAGTGGGTTAAAGAGCATAACAGTTCCATCAGGAGAAGAGACGTTCATGGTGTAAAGCGACTCCCAACGGTCATTCAATCCATCGTTGTCGGTATCAGCTCGTTGCGGATCGGTTCCAAGTTCCGCCTCCTGTTCATTTGTGAGACCATCGTTATCAGGGTCTCCGAATTTTCCTTGTGTGGGATCCGGCCATGAGTCGCTTTCGTTGCTTACTTCAGCATCGTCGGCTTTTTGAGTTGAACCTGATTCTTCTTCTGCCTCTTCGGTTTCTCCACTGTCGAGTGGATTGAGACCATGATCAACTTCCCAACCATCACTCATCCCGTCGTTGTCTGTATCGGGATCCTCAGGATCCGTACCATATTGAGATTCTTCAAGAACATCTGGAAGTCCATCATTATCGGTATCGGTTGGATCACCGGAGCTAATTTCCGTGTCTGTGTTGATGTTTTCTTCTGCAGCGCTATCGAAATCACCTACGCCTTCTGAGGTTTGGTAGAATCCACTGATTCCCACAAAAAGAGAACCGAAAATAAGTGTTGAAATGATTGCAGCATACGCCATTTGGTTGTGATTCAGTGACATAGAACATAGCCTCCGCGTCTTGACTATCTAACGCACGACATGATTCGGTTATGAACCTTGACCTTACTTGCTCAACGGAAAAAGCCGAATGTATGGCGATATTACGTATTTTGATAGTCCAAGAACGAGTGTATTTTTACGTGAAAAATATCATTTTCTTTGTATAGAGAAACTCGATACGTTCGTCCATGGGCACGCTCCCACATGCCGCAAAGAATTCCGAGCGTAAACGGCAACATAGGTCCTTTGTTCAATGATGCATGGAATTCAAACGTCGTTGCATCATACATTATCACATTGAATGAACCCCACCCATATTCGTGAAGATAGTGTTCGATGTATGACTGCCAACTTGATTCATCGATGATGTAAACAGGCCTATTGCTTTCAAGGAACATTGATGCAACGGAGCTGATTGTTGTTTGAAGTAGGTGTTGATCTGAATCTGCCATTGGGATATTTGATTCGAACCACATCAGACTCGGGGGGGAAGCGTAAGGTTTGCACGCAACAAGAAATCGTTCAATCGCTTGGAGAGGTATGAGAAGTACACGCTCACCATCAAGTTTCAATTCATATTCATTGACGGCGTCCAACACTGGGAAACGTGCAACATTCAGTTCACGATGCTCATCCTTTGACCAAGGAGGTACTTCATGCGTGTTCGGAGAAGGTAAATTGTTTGAAGTTTCGATTTCGAGTTGGACCATTTGTGGCTGCGGTTCGATCCAACGCACCTTATATCGGCATTGCTCAAACAACTCGAGCGTATACTGAGCAAAAGCCACCGATAGGAGAGGATGGGCACTTTGAGTGACACATCTTTGTTCCCGATTTACAAATCCCCAACCAAGTTTCCTGCATAGCGCTTTCAATTCCTTGTCAAATTTTCTTTTTGCAAACAACCCTTGCTTACCATTCAATGGACCTTTCAATTCAAGTGAATCGACGAAAGCGTTGACAAATACTCTGCTCAGAGGATGATCGATGAGATTCTCAAATGCATTCCACCACGCATGAAATTCATGCTGTTTCCAAACAATGATATCGCCGATGAGCGTATCATGCAATCGACCATTGGATGCGTCGATGCCCTTTGAATCGATGGAACTCACATCCCTTCATAGGCAGGAAGCGATTCTGAATCAAAGCAGTAGTGTACATGCTGGAAGTCTGATTTGAGATGTTGAACATCCTGACGAACGGTTTTTGGGTCTTCATCATGGAGCAATACTCGAGCATAAAGGGAAGCGACTTCGTTCATTTCGCGAACACCCATGCCAACCCGAGTAAGTTCCTGAACGCCTAAGCGAAGGCCGGATGGTGACATCGCTTTTGTATCACCGGGCAACATATTCATGTTTGTGATAATGCCTGCGTCTTCAAGTTTCTTTGCAGCACTTGCACCTGCACCTGAATCAATTTCTCCATGGCGGGTTAGCACCTGATGGGATGCAGTATAACCTCTTGATTCAGCAAGCACTTCGAAACCTTCGGCAGCAAGGGATGATGCAAACGCTTTGGCATTGCGGACGATATCACTGGCGTATGCTTGACCAAACGCCTCAAATTCTGCGAGTGCAACCACTTTACCCGCAACATGATGGAGATGATACGAGGAGCAAACACCCGGAAACATGGCGTTGTTTAATCGACGATGAAACGTTTCATCTTCACTCGAAGACAACAGGAATCCACCTTGTGGACCGGGGAAGGTCTTGTGTGATGATCCTGTCATCACATCAGCACCTTCGCGCAGTGGGTCTTGAAAGACTCCGCCTGCGATAAGACCCAAGACGTGGGCACCATCGTACATCACTGTCGAATCGACTTCATGTGCGGCGTCTGCCAACTCTCGAAGCGGAGTAGGAAATAGAAACACCGATTGTCCAACCAAGGTAATTTTTGGCTGTACGTCTCGAATGAGTTTGCATGATCCATCGATATCGGGTTCCATTCGTTCTTCATCCCATGGATAGGTTGAGACGTTGAGATCCCGTAACCCAACAGCACCCATGCGTGCATGTGAAATGTGACCTCCATCAGCTGTCGAGACAGCGGTAATTGCATCGCCTGGCTTCGCCAGTGCTTTGAGAGCACCGATGTTTGAAACTGTTCCAGATGTCGATTGAATGTTCGCAAAATTTGCCTGAAAAACCTTCTTGGCCAAATCGATTCCAATACCTTCGATGGTATCAAAATCATCACAACCTTGGTAGTATCGCTTTCCAGGCAGACCCTCTGCATAACGTCCATGTAGGTCAGAATTGATCGCCCGCTTGACATTGGGAGAAATGATGTTTTCAGATGCGATCATACCGAGACCGTGCCCGTACAACCGAGAACTTTGTTTTGTTGCGGCAAGGACTGCATCGACGGATTCCCTTGGAGAACGATTGCTCATGAAAAAAACCAAACAAAGCAGGTTCATGAATACTGTGAAGCATTCTGCTCAGTTACGTCGCTGACCTGGCCGACGAGGACCAGAATAGGTCGAACGTTCACTGGCAATTGTATGGGTTGGAACGTTTCTCTTTGAGAGATTCAAGTCTGCCACAGGTGTTCGACTTGATTTGGAGACCGTGCTCTTGTTCAGGGTCGTTGTTTTCTTTTGGACCATCGTTTGACGTCCACGGTAAGCTACTGGACCTACAAGTCGCTCCAATGCGGGCATATCAGCACCTTCTTCCTTTGGACGCTTAAGCCACCAACCTGTGGAAAGAGTGGATAATTTTCCAGGTCGATTTTTAGAAATCGAAAGCGCATTTCGCTTCAATCTCGAACGAATGGTTTTGTCAGAATCTTTTGGTAAGCGCTCAGTAAGCCATCCTGGCAAGCCAATGTCGAGTACTACTCCATTGACAGTGACGAGAATGCCCGAGAGCAGAAGATGTGTACCTACCGGGATGTTTTCACGACTCGGTTTAACCTTCGATCGCTTCATCATCCGAGCATAATCAACCAACGAACGTTGATCACGATGTTTGATTTGTTTTCGTAGTTGTCGATTGAAGCGATGCATACCAAATTGAAGAACGAACAATGTCCCTGCTGCAACAACGCCCTCCGCAGGACCATACATCGAATCGAGACCGATACCAACAACGATGAAAATCATCGGCAAAAGCATGAATTGCACAACTCGGTATATGAAAGACTGAGAAAAGCGTGGCGTCATACCTCGGCGAACTGCTTCATGACTCACAATCATGACGTTGGCATTGATTGCTTCATCGATACCACCTTTTGTTGCCAAACCGGCAACAGGATTGACTGGGGCATCGTCCAACCAACGTCGCAATGATTTGCCTTTTTCAAGGACCAAGGAAACTTCGATATCTTGAGCATCTGCTTCATGCCCAAGAATAACTGACAGGGCTTTGACACGAGGATCGTTGACGTCACTCTCTCGCAACTCCTTGTAGATTGAATGCGCTTGATGCCAGTCTCCACGATCGAGTAAACATAAGGATGCTGCAATCCGAGGGCGAACACCGAGAGGGTCTTGTTTCACTGCATCAAGTGCTAATTCCAGCGCTTCGTCATGTTTTCGCTGCATCCTTAATGTTGCAACATTTGATAATGCAGACGCCAGAGAAATTCTGTCGGAGTGTTGCGGCGCTTCCTTCGAGTAGGAAGGCGACCAATAACGAAGCATTCTCATCTTTTCATTAAGATGATCGATGGTTGAATTGTTTTCCCAGTCCCATAAGTCATCTTCGTCGACACTACCGTGCCATGGGTCAATCCACTCGCAAATAAACGCAAGAAGTTCGGGTTCGTCGTATCCTTCAGGTTGCTGAAGGCCACGCAATGCACCACGTGCAGCATCAAGCCGTCGAGTTGCAATGTAACCTGTTGCAATGAGCATTCTTGCCTCATCGTCATCTCCGCCGGATTGGGCGAGAACCTTCTTTGCTTCTTCAATGGATTTCGGCCACAAGCCACGAATCGCACATTCCCACATCTTTGCCCGTGCCTTTTCATGACGGACAAGCGATTGATCGCCCTCAATCGATTGCTTTTGGAATCGAATCAATCCGTCAAGGTCCTCTTGCAACGCAGCATCGTCAATGAATTCACGCATCCAGTCACCGCCTGCAAACATAACGGCACCTTCTCGACGTTCTTCTGGGTCCAAATCGAATCGAATCTGTCGAAGTGGAGCGAGACGGGCGATGGATAGAAGCCAAGTAAACAGGAAAACTGCGTTACCAACTGCGATAAACATCCACGTTGCAAGCAAACGCATTTCTTCGTTGAAACCACGGTTCTCAAGGTTTGATGTGAACGGCATCAAATCGCCAAATTCTTTGTAGCAAACGAGAATCAAAAGCAGAACAGTATAGCCAGAAAAGCCTGCAAAGGCGAAAGCGATTTGTCGCCCTTGGGCTGATTCTTCGGTTCGAATTTCTCGAGGCGTATCGAGCGTCACACCGAACATTCCACCGAAGGTCTGACCTCCTAAAATCAAGTTCCGAGTTAATTCAAAAATAAACGCAAGTCCAACGATAGCGATGTTTAATGAGAGGTAGAACGACAAAAATTGCGGCATCGATTTGATGAATTCCCAGTGAAATAAGATTTCTGAAATTAAATCGATTCGTTCATAGATTGAATGGCCGATGATCCCTCCGAAATTGAGAATATCTTCTGCGTTAGCAGGTTTGTTGTAAAGCACGTGAAAAACCGTAACAATGCCATTGAGCGCTGTGATTGGCATCGTAATCAAGAATAAGACGAGAAGAAGTGAAAATAAACGATTGACAAAAGAGGGTTTATCTGGATCGATTGGATTTCGGCGACCATTTGCAGTCCGCCATTTATTCAGCAAGAGCATGTTCCAAGACGCACCCATGATTCGTCCATATGCGAGGATTGTTGGAGCCATGAACACCAGCATGCTCACCGCAAGCCATACAGGCGTGATGGTTCCGTTGTTTTGATTCATACCGTAAATAATCGTAATCGACGTGGCGATGACCAAAACGGCGAGTGTGAGGATACGTCGAATGCCAGTACCGATGGTTGTAGCACCGATTCGTGTATCACCTTTACCTGCAAGTTGTGCATTCATTGTTTCCCATGGAGAGATAAGAATTGGGATGAGTACAAACAAACCAATGATCCACAAATTTGGTTCAAAATAAATCTCAGGTTGGAAGAGTAGTTCAGCAATCAAGAGGAGAACGCCGAGCATACCCATCATGTAGAGCCCAACACCAAAGGCTACGCGCCCTTGTTGGAGGATATCACGAGCATCATCAACGGTTCGAGTGAGCCGATGAACTTCATACAAATTATCGTCGATTTCAAAGGCTACCTGCAAGGCAGAAAGTTGTCTTGGAACGAAGAATTTCCAGAGCAATCCAGCAATAATCAGAGCAGATAAAAGAGGGTAAAGATAGACCACGTCAAATTCCGTAGGTTGTGCAATTGATGATGCAGAAGCTTGTGGAACGAAGGCGATTGCAGTGAATAGAATCGCTGCAAATGCTGTCCGCATGATGTATTCGTCGCGATTACTCATCATGAATACTTCGCCGTCGTTCATCAATTGTTTCGATGGCGTTTGAGGAAGGAATCAATACGATCGAAGGCTGTATGCAATGTTGGTATATCTGGCAGGAATACCAAACGTACGTGCCCTTGCCCCTTGTCTTTACTGAACCCAGAACCATGAACGAGGAGGACATGCTCTTCATGCAATAGTTGAAGAACGAACTCCTTATCATTTTTCTTCCATTTTTCATCAGTTAATCGAATAAACATATAGAACGCTCCATCGGGTTGTTCGACCTCCAAACCGTCGATGTTTGCAATGCGTTCAAGACATACATCACGCCGTTGTTTGACAATGTCCGAATACTGATCCATCCATGAACGATCTTGATTCAAACCTGCGAGAAAACCAAGTTGTGCTGGCGTTGAAGCACATAATCGTGAACGGAGGATTCGTTCAATGCCATCACGAACAGAGGACAATGTCGTGCAAGGATCATGAAGTGCCATGTAGCCTATTCGCCATCCAGGGGCGTAGTAGACTTTCGAAACGCCATTCATAACTACAACAGGATGCGTATCAGAACAACTGGCAACACTGACATGTCGATTCGAGAAATCAAGACCATCATAGATTTCATCGGCAACAATGATGCAATTTGGATACGGTTTCAAAATCTCCAATAAACGCTTAATTTCTTCACGGCCAACGACAGCTCCTGTAGGATTGTTCGGGTTAATGAGGACAAATAAGCGAACCTTGTCGTTCATCTTCGAATGAATATCATCAAAATCCAGTGACCAACCATCATCTGAATGAAGACGATATTCGACAGTTTCAGCCCCATACATCTGAGGATAGGCCATGTATGGCGGATAATGGGGGCCAGGGGCTAAGACTTGTTCACCTTCTTCCAACGTTGCTTGGAAAAGAATCTGAAGTGCTTCGGTCACACCATGACACACATAGACATCGTTTGAATCTGCAGGCCATCCTTTGTTCGATTCATCCCGAGCGATCGCAGCCCGTAATTCTGGCAATCCATAGGAGGGAGAATAGCCATTACGTCCAGAATGGAGTGCTTCTGCAAATGCTTGGACCATATGTGGTGGCGTTGGTAAACCAGGATATGCGATTGGATCGCCAATGTTGAGTTTGATAATCGAATGTCCTTGAGCCTCTAACTCCGTAGCAGGAACGACAACGTCACGTATCGCATACTCGATGTCAAGGGAGCGACGTGTTGCTGAGAGTGGTTCCATAAGCATCACTTTAGTTCTGAAAAATCAATGCCACCCATTGCACAGATGTGTCTGAATTCACGTTCCTGAACAGGTTGAATTGATAGGCGTTGACCGCGTCGAATCAACAACATATCTGCAAGTTCTTCCTCTTGTCGTACAGCATCCAAGCCAACGATTTCTGAAAACGCACACACTGGTTCGATGTCGACCATGAACCATCGTGGATTGTCTGGGGTCGACTTTTCATCAAAATATTTCGAAGCGGAATCCCAAGAAGTAAAATCACCATACCCTTCTTGACAAACCCGAGCAATCCCTGCAACGTGCGGTGGTTTGCAATTCGAATGATAGTAGAGGATAAGATCGCCAATCTTCATATCGTCGCGCATCATGTTTCTTGCCTGATAATTACGCACTCCGTCCCAATGGGTCTTACCATCAGCAACAAGTTGGGAATATGGATAAACATCGAGTTCTGACTTCATCAGCCAATACTTGACCATGTTTGTTGATGGAGATACAGGTCTTATCCCTTTGCTTGGCCTCACCACGCTTCTTTGTTCTTGGAATCAACCACAAGCACGGCTTCCAATACATCGGGGTCATCGGCTTTCATCCTACCAAGTCCAAGCCGTTTTGACATACCCGATGGACCACCGACGACACCAATACCTAATTTCTCGAGTGTTACAAAGATTGCAGGAAGCAATAACAACGCACTTGCCGCTGCAACCCATAACAGAATGAGAATAACCGTAACGAACGGTTTAATTTCAGGTATCGGAATCTGATAGGCAGTAAACATACCCAAGGATGTTACAACTGCGGCCTCAAACAACGACATACCCGTTCCGACCGCAGCAGAACGTATCGCCTCGATACCACCACCCAATTCACGTATACGATTCGCAATGTGAATCGAGAAATCCACACCGACACCAACGAGGATGGAACCAATCATGACCGTAACCAAGGACAACGGGACATCCATTTGCCACATGACAAGCCATTGCAAGGCCACGGTAGCAATAACTGGCGATGTTGTCAGCAAGGAGTATCGAATATCCCTAAAAACGACCGCCAACACCATGATGGTCAGAATAATAGCAAATCCAAGTGAATACCACTGAGAATCAACAATTAATTTGTTGACTTCAATGGCAGTTGCTGCAACCCCTGTGATTTTTTCTGCTCGTTCTTGAGGATACGCACCCATGGGCCGTTCCGAAAGTTCGTTGATTTGATCGACAGCAACTGCAGTATCGGCAACTGGAAGGAATGGCATGTCGATATAAATGAGCGAACGGTCAAACTCTGGATTGATGAAAATCTCGCGCATCTCTTTGGTGAGGGATGAATAGAAAACATCGAGCAAGAAAATTTGACTCTGTGTCGTACCGGGTAGGCCGAATTGTTCAGGGGTTGTAAGTAAATCCCAGAATGTAAAACCTTCATTTTGTTCTTGATTAAGTCCTAATTCCAAGACATCACGGAATTCTTCGGGTAGTGAATCATAAAGCGGTAATTCTTCTATTTCTTCAAGAACAGGTTCGCCTGAGAATGATGGCGCAATTCCAGTTGCTTTCATCAAGAAAACAACCGATACAGCAGAAGCGTCTTCTACGGCGTTCAGGTCGCGTTCAAGTTGCTCAATTTCCTGAAGATTCCTTGCAGGATCGTCGTTGTAAGGACTATCATCGGTAACGTCACCAGAAATGTTCGCATGCACCAAGACCATACCGATTTGACCAGCATTAAATTCACGACTGTATTGCTTCATTTTGATGACCGGTTGCTCCCCTTCAGGAGCCATTCCAAGCAGGTCAATGTTCTCTTCAACATTCGCTTGACCGACAGTGGCTGAAACAAGAACAAGAAGAAGGAAGACTCCAATAACAACAGAATTTCGTTTGACTGGAACATCGACTGCGGCATCGAAGACCTTGAGCGGAGGATGTTTTGGTTTACGCAAATCGAGAATTAAGGTCAGATTTGGTACCATAAACATCGTGAGTATGTAAACGATAACGATACCTCCCGAGAGAGCTATACCAACAGTTTGAATTGGTGCCATCGGCGTGAAAACGAGAGAAATGAAACCGATGACGGTTGTAACTGCGGACAAGAAGACGGCACGACCCGTCGATTTCATTGACGCTTGCATTTTCTGCGTCCGACTTCCTTCTTCCTCAGCATAACGATTGGTGATGTGCAATCCATACGAAACACCAAGCGCAAGAAGAATCGGACCTACGATAATCACGGTCATCGTCACTTCATAATTGGTGGCGCCAATAATTCCCAATGTCCAGAATACAGCACAGAGGGTTGGCAGACCTGCAATAATGACGACCTTAATTCCCTGAAGTGGACGCACACCCGAGATTCCTGCCTGCAGCAAATCCGAGTGGAAGACAAACAGACCAATTGCTACGAGTACAACGGCAAGAGGGAATATTTCCCAAAACAATCGGAAGGAAAATTCTGTCACTGAGTTTGTGATGGGAACCGGCCCAGTGAGTGTCATCTTCAAGCCAAGATCATCCCAATCACAGAGTTCAGACCCATCAGGTTCACCGTTCTGTTGAAAGAGGCAAGGTCGCTTCTCGACAGAAATATTGTCGAGTCGTTCTTGTGTAGCTTTGATGATGTCCTTCGCTTCGACGCTATCAACAACAGCAACTGCCATAATCGCGCGGTCAAGAAGTATATCTTCACCTCCGAGGCATCCATTCTCGTCAGCTCCATCCACACCTTCTTGTCCACTACAAGGATTGGTGTTACGAGCTAATTTATCCAACCCTGGTGTGGGAGAGCCATCGTCTTCATACATCTCATTGACGATCAGATCGATTGTCGCTTGCGACGGTATTTCGTATCCTCCTGCAAATTGGTCATCGCCAAGGGATAAACCTGCATTAACACTAGCAGCAAGATTTTCGCAGACTTCTTGCAATGTTGGGCATTGCCGTCCAAGTTCTGTAATGAATGCATCGCGGATTCGAGGCAGACTTGAGTTAACTTCCTTGAGAACAGTGGAAATTGACAAAATGTAAATGACATCATCACTTTCATTATCAGAAACATAGGGATTGATGTTTTTCTCAACATAACTAATCTCTTGGAGAATCCGCTGGTCAGTAATATTGTTCTTGTCAGATTCAATGTAAATGACCATAACGTTCGTTGTCCAATCTTCCTCAACGAGTCCAATTAACTCCTTGACCTCACTCCCATCAGGGAGATAGACTTCCATGTCACCATTGACATTGAGAGCTGGTTCATTCGGATCGTCGTCGAACTGTGTGTCATCGAGAAAACCCGATGTCGTGACAAAGTATAATGTAATCATCAAGAAGAGAGCGACCGTTGCAATTGGGAACCGCGTGATAACGCCAGTTGCCCCAGACTTTTGCCACTCTCGTTTCAGGCGTTTTGGAGCATCAAGTACGGCCCCTACTGCCTTTTTCGCATCAAAATCCCTCACACGGGCAGAAATGTCGACAGAGGCCACACGCATTCGGTTTTTACTGTAATCAGCAATGGCCTGAAAACGACCAACGTCCTCATTGTCAGAGGACGTTGTTTGCTCATCGATAGCATCCGACATAGTGGAACCTAACACCCGCTTGTGTCCTTCATTGAAAGCATTGCTGTTCTCTTGTGAGGGAACCGTTGAAAAAGACATCAACCTAGGACTACACGGACCCCCCCGTTCACTGGGGGCAGGGCCGGTGTTTAGCATGGGATCTCCTCGACTTCCAGAAAAGCGATGGTCAATTGACCTTGAAAAGAAAATCCAAGAAGAACATTACGCTGATGAATCCGTTTATCAGAATCGTTACGGCTTCAAACCACACAGTGGTAAACCACTCTTCGTAATCGACACACCCCCACCATATCCATCAGGCACCTGGCATATTGGCGCTGTTGCACAATATTCGATGATCGATGTTCTCGCTCGTTCGCAGCGATTACTCGGAAAAGAAGTCTACTTTCCTTGGGGTGTTGACAGAAACGGCATCAACATTGAGTTCACAGTTGAGAAAAACACCAAACGAAAGATGAAGACGTATGATCGAGAGGAATTTCTCGAACTTTGTCGCGAAACCATCGAAACCTTCACGCAAGCGATGCGAAAAACTGCAGCTCGTGTTGGTTTGTCCTGTGATTTTGCAGCTGAGTACCTCACAGATGCCCCAGATTATCGGTCGGTTACACAATCCATTTTCATTGAGCTTTTCAAGAAAGGCGACATTATAGAGGACTTGCGTCCGAACATCTACGACCCTGTTGAAGGGACGACCATCGCTGATGCGGAAGTCGAGCGAATCAGCCGCATGACGAAACTTGTTGATGTGCGTTGGAAAACCGAAGAAGGCGAGGAGCTCATCATATCCACAACACGACCTGAACTGATCTGTGCTTGTGGGGTTGTCGTGGTCCATCCTGATGATGAACGATATCAACACCTCATCGGTCAACGTGCGGTATTGCCGATGCCAGTTAACGGCCGTGAACATAGCGTTGAAATTCAAACCCACCCTTCGGTCAAATCTGAATTCGGAAGTGGAATTCTGATGGTCTGTTCGTTTGGTGACCAAAACGACGTTGCTGTGTTCAGGGAATTGGGTTTAACGCCTTTCCAAGCCATCGATTTGAATGGTTGTATGACCTCGATTGCAGGACCACTTGAGGGATTATCTGTACTGGAAGCAAGAGCAAAAGCCATTGAAACTCTTGATGAAGAAAACAACCTCGTTGCCGTCGAGGAACGACAGCAAGAAGTACCTGTCTCAGAGCGTGGAAAGAATCCTGTTGAGATTATCCTTCTCAAGGAATGGTATGTACGTCAAACACACATACAGGACAAGATGCTTGAATTGATCGAAGAGATTGAATTCCATCCTCCACGGAATCTACAGTTCTTATTGGATTGGATGGAAAACATCAGCATCGATTGGCCAATATCTCGACGTCGATGGTATCATACTGAGATTCCAATTTGGTATTCAGAAGATGAGGAACACATCATCGTCCCACCAGCAGGAACATACGTTCAACCATGGAAGGACTCGCCTCCAGAAGGCTCGCGCGTACTGAACCGTGAAACGAGAGAGGACATCGGAGCCTACGATGACTTGCGCCAGGACTTAGGAGATGTCCAAGGCGAGAAAAAAGTGTTTGATACATGGATGGATTCATCAAATTCGAATCTCTTCGTTAGTGGTTATTTGAACCAACCAGAAGTTTTCGACAAGGCTTTTCCGACGTCGCTACGACCTCAAGGAAAAGAAATTGTCCGCACATGGCTTTACTACACGTTGCTCAAATCTGCATTGCTACTTGACAAGCCTGGTTTCAAGCATGTTTGGATCGATGGCCTCGGTATGGATCCATGGGGTCGTAAGATGTCAAAATCTCTCGGCAATGGGATTGATGCAGATAGCGTCCTTGAATGTGGAGCAGGTGGACGAACTGGCTCATGGAAAGTTCGTGGACCTGAGAAGTCAGTTAGCCTCAAGGCCAGTAAAATTGGAAGTGAATGTTTCCGCTTATGGAAGGCATGTGAAGCACAGGTCGGTGACGATTTCCACATCAATCCTGAAGAGATCGAATCGAAATACTTCGGTGTTCTAACGAAAATCTTCAATGTTGCTCGATTTGCAAGCCAATTTGAATCACCGAATCAGGAACCATCAACTCCTTATCCCATTGAAGATCAATGGATTCAATCTGAATTCGCTGCAATGATGTCAACCGTTGAACACGCTTGGAAAAACCTCGACATCTACACTGCAACACAAGCTTTGAAGACCTTTGGAACAGGTGTTTTACCTTCGCACTGGCTTGAAATGGCCAAATCTCGTCTCTATGATGGTGATGAGCATGCTGCATGGACCATCCATCGAATTCTTCGTGATTTCTTGGCAGCATTTAGCCCAGTTTGTCCCTTCTTCTGCCACCATATATCGATGACCTTGTATGGATCGAGTTCAGTTGATGTCGATGCCTTCCCAGAACTTCCTCCAATGCAGGAAGAATTGAATGCCAAGACTTCCTTCATCGAAGCATTCAACAGCGAAGTATGGAAGACCAAATCTGAACAAGGAATTTCACTCAAATCAGAGATTGAAGATATTGAGATTCCAGAGACACTCGAAGCATTCCGGAGCATACTTACTCGGATGCATAATTTACTCTGATTCCTCAAAGACGAGTGTCGTTTGCTTGGAGTCCAAGGCTTCAAGTTGACCTAAGCGAAATCCGATGAGGCGTATCTTTTCTTCTTGATGGACATTTTCTGCAAACAGACGACGCACTTGTCGCAAGAACACCTCAGTATCATCCATTGCAACAGGTATTGACCTGCCATGCGTGTGTGTTTCAAAGCCAGTGTAGCGGATTTTGACTTCAGCTAATCGTCCTGCAATACCTTCCAATTGTGCCTTTTTGAGAACACCAATTGTCAATTGTTCAAGAACGTCGAGAACGTGTTCATGGTCGCTTTGATCGACTGAAAAAGTTCGCTCTTTCCCAATCGATCTTCGCGAACGTAATGGGCTTACCTCATTTGAGGTCGAACCTTCAACAACTCGCAGAATCCATGATGCGAAGCGATGCGAGGTCATTCTTGCAAGTGCGAGTTCTCCAAGTTCGACGGCTTCATCCATCGTTGTAATCCCCCATTCTGCGAGAACATTCGCTGTTTTCGGACCAATTCCCGGCACATCACGAACGGATCTTGATTCAAAGAACGCTTGAATTTCATCTGGAAGAACTCGATGAATTCCATTCGGCTTGTTAACCTCGGATGACATTTTTGCAATGATTCGTGTTGATCCAATCCCGAACGAAGCAGTGAGACCTACTTTTGCTTGAATCGCTCGTTGCAATCGACGTGCAAGCGCCATCGCTTCATCCCAATCTCCATCCACTTTTTCTGAAACATCCAAGTATGCTTCATCGATACTTGCTTGTTCAAACGTATCTGCATCGTTTCGAAGAATCTTCATGACACGGCGCGAAGCCATCGAATACAACGAGCGAGTTCCTCGGATGAAACGTGCAGGTCCGAATGGGTGACCTGGACAGCGCCGCCATGCCTCAGAAATCGGCATAGCAGAACGCACACCATATTCACGTGCTGCATAATTGCACGTTGAAACAATGCCACGACCCCTTCCTTGCATTGGATCTGAGCCAATAATCAGAGGCTCATCTTCAGGAAATCCATGATGAAGAATCTCGACCGATGCAAAAAAGGCATCGAGATCGCAATGGATGATGATTCGCTCCTTGCCCACAACTCCACACACTTGGCGATAGTGTTTGAAATTCATCCTTCACTTTTCCATTACCCTCTAGGAAAATACTGTGGTTTGATTTCGATGATTGGCAATACTCGGTGAGATGATGCTTCCACTACGACAGAACATACGAGAATTGCAACTTCCTTCGAACGGTATTACGTTGCTTGAAGGGCCAGGATATTTTGGCAAGGATGTTCGCATTGTAGCACAACATTGGACCACTACATTCCTCTCTGAAGGACATGCAATACATTGGATTGATGGAAGCAATCGATTTGACCCAACTCGGTTTTTTTCTTCCCTCCGATCACGTAATTGTAACATTGAGGATGGTATGCGACGACTGTACATTGGACGTGGATTCACACTCCATCAACTCCATGCCCTCATCATGCGAGTTCGCCATGAAGTTGTACTCACGAAAGCCTCGATGGTTGTGATCGATGGCATCATGACGATGTTCCTTGATGAACAAATCAAACGTTTTGAAGCTCGTTCGATCTTACGACATTGTTTAGCGATGTTGCAAGATGTAGCCACCCAGTGCCCAGTTATTGTGCTCGATGGCCAGGCCACATCGAACATTCATCGACAACTTAAGCAAACCATGCGTCCATATCTTAACCACCAATTACGAGCAACTTGGGAAGACAAAAAACACAGAAAACTCAAGTTTTCAAGTACCAATGGTCACGTCATATTGGATCTGAATTCAAAACAAACCCATGAAGGAATACGACAACTTCAGGCATTTACATCCACTGATCCAATCGAGTGATGTTGGCCTTGACAAGATCGTCCTCGGACCAACCAAAGGGGGAAAGAATGGCCCAAATTGCTCGGATTGCAAGTTGACGATAGTGTTGAACATCGATCCGACGAGGAATGTTCTGTCGATCATTCAACTCACGAGCAAGAACGACGCGTTCGAGAGGATTTTTCGGATTTCTCGTGCAAACAATGAATCGCACTTTCGATGCTAATTCAAGCGGAAAACCAAGTGCTTCTGAGCGTTGATATGCTAACATTGCAACGGTCTGAGTTGAATGTAGAGAGGGCTTTCGAGAAAGCCGTTGTGCAATCACCAGTTCCTCTGGCGATACTCGATGATGCTCTAATTGATTCAGCGCATCAATGAGGAGATTTCGGACACGACATTGAACCCGATAACTTGGGACACCATCCACCAAATCTTCAGTTTCAGCAAGCATTTCCAAGGCATGTTGTTGCAGTTGAGCAATCCATGAACATGTTGAATGTTGGCGTAATTCAAGCCCACGTATCTTCAATCCATCACTCCCATACGCCCAATACTTGGTCAACGACCCTCCATTGTGCATCCGGCTTGGAACAAAAGCAATGCATCGATATGTCGCCTCATACTCGAGAGGAATTCCTGTCATCTCGTGAACATGTTGTGCAAGTTCCATTGCAGAAGTATGCTGCTCATCAAGCGTACGTTCTTTTGTATCTTGAATCCAAATCGAGTCAACGATTGCATGGAGAACATTCCAACCACGTTTTTGTGCCTGTTCAATCGTTTGCAATAGGATTTCACGAGCCCATGCACAAATGGCTTCATGAGCTTCAATTCGCCCGAATCGAGCGTTTCGATAACCCGTATATCCAAAACACGTGACAAGAAGCCATTTCAGTGCGTTCTGTTGACGATCAGCAGCATCGCCTTTCTGCACAATTTGTTGCTTGAGTCGACGGCGACGTTCAATCAGGGGAGCAACGACACGCCCAAGAAATCCATGCACTCGGCCACATGTATGCGTCGTTAATTCTGGCACTTTGAATGCACTTGTATGCCGTTGAGGAAACGCAAGACTTGCTGACTTCCACTGATTCCCATGCATTTGGAATCGCTTTTTGGCTTGATCAGGGTGAAGTGGTAAAGGCGTATTGTTCTCAATCGGTTGGCAACAGCTGCAATTGAGTGTTTCAGGCGAGATATTGCGTGTTGCAATGATGCTTGGAAAAAGACTGGCGAAATCCAATTCAATCACATTCGCATAAACACCTGGTTGACTATCAAGGTAAAGTCCACCACGATCAGATTGCAGTAAATCCCACGCAGATTTTGTATCCTCTGGACGGGTTTTTTTCCAAGGGACAAGAACACCGTCTTCCATCGCCACTCTGTATTGTATTGCACTGATCACCGACCCAGGAGACTTTCTTGCTGCATCGCTCATCCGAGTCGCTGAAACACTGGCAAGTTCATACAGCCCATCAAGACCTCCTTCTCGAAACATGAAACTTGAGGATAAATCGATGTGGATTCGTCCTTCAATTGGAAACTGTGGATCACTCCGCAACACCTGGCCATACGATGAAAGGATTCGAGTTGTACCAAGTTGACGCAATGGTGTCTGATTTCGACCTAAACAAAGGACAGAACCCTGGGCCTCAAGATGTGCAAGAAGATGTGGAAAAGCCTGCGTATTCCCACGTAACGAGAGAATAAGATCCGGATCGTATTGTTGAAACCATTGCTCGATTTCACGAAGAGAACGTTCATTGTCAAGCGTGAAGCGCCTTTCATCACCCGTAACATTTCCTGATGAATCACAGGGTGTGAGAAGAAGTGTCGTTGCTTGGTGGAGCATAACCGAACGTTGCTCAGTACGTTCGAGACCCACTTCCAATCGACAGCAACGCCACGCTCGTCGATCTATCTCTTGGTCATAGAGTAGCAATTGATTTTCATGCAGTCGTACTGCTGAACCAATGGTCAATCGTTTTGCCGTCAGATATTGTTGCTCAGGAAGTAAATCAACGGAGTAGAGCGTAAAACGAATATGGCCTCCACGAGCATCGATGTGCTCTGCGATCGAACGTAGCGTTGCACATGATTGAAGCGTCAGAGCGAGCATGCGTTGTCGATCTTGGGAACCTAATTCCGTTCGTTTTGTTTCGAATGCATAGGATTGAATTCCATACTTCGTACGGACTTCGGGTTGCCATAACCAATCGAGAAGGTGGTGAAGATGCTTCGACTCCCCTGCCACATGAAGTGTTGGCATCCAAGCTTCACGATAGGAAAACACCGTTCCATTATGGGAAATAATCCAAACGATCATCTCTTGTTGTGCTGAGCAAAGATGTGCATCAAAGACCCAACCAATGCGTTCATTCGTCATCGTCTCCACCACGAATCGAGACGTGTTGTTGAAGCAGGAGGACTTGTTGTTCAAGTAATTGAATTCGTTTGTATGCGCCAACAATCATCGACAAGAGCATCGGTTTCCACGTCTCGTGAGCAGGAAGCATGCCGCCTGCTGCTCGACGATGACGCACATCATCGAGCATAGCATCAAACTGTTTTCGATCTTCTTCAGAAAGAGCTCGCCGATACGGCACCAGCATCTCAATTTCCTGTTCGACACGCCCTCTCCACGTTGGTACGGTTCTTCCCATGCACGTGGAACGACACACCATAGGCAAGACTTCTGAGAACCCCTTTTGAAAAGTGAAAATGGTTCAGGAAAGTGCATCACGATTGACAGTGGTATCAGCGATACCTCCGTGAAGAACCGTAAGAACTGCTTCAGCAATATCCAAGCCGACACGATGTTGCGCTTCGATGGTTGCTGCCCCAATGTGGGGTGTTCCGTGGAAATTCATGTGTTCAAGCAGAGGAGAGGCGGGGTCAACTGGCTCATGTTCGAAAACATCGAGGGCCAAGGAGGTTAACTGCCCGCTGTTCAGGGCTGCAAGGGCGGCATCTTCGTCGACAATGCCTCCCCGGGCGCAGTTGACAATGTGATTCCCGCATTTGAGATTAAATGGATCGACACCAGGCATCATGCTGATTCTCTTGTGATTGATGAGATGATGGGTTTCATCCGTAAGGTTGCAATGGACGGTGATGTGTGTGCATGTTTTGAACAGGTTATCGACGTTTTTATGCATGGTGACGCCCACTTTCTTTGCAACGCTTAATGGAAGGTATGGATCGTAAGAATGAACCTCCATTCCGAAAGCTTGTGCGACCTTCGCCACACCTTGTGCAATACGGCCGAATCCGATAAGACCCAAGCGTTTCCCAAACAATTCTGTACCCTTCAGTTCCTTTTTTGCCCATTGACCGGAACGAAGTGAGCGATCTGCACGAGGAATGAACCGAAGCGAACCTAAGAGGTGACCGATGGTCAATTCGACAACGCTCTGTGTACTTGCCCGAGGAGCATTGACCACTGGCAGACCCAATCGCGATGCTGCATCAACATCGATGTTGTCCACGCCGACCCCAGCTCGAGCGATGACTTTCAGCCGAGGTAAGCCTGCTTGCATCATTTCCTCGGATAGTTTTGTTGCACTACGCACGATGACGGCATCAAATTCTGCGAGGGCCCCATTGACAAGGTCGTCATGTTCGATAAATTCCTGAATGACGTCACACCCAGCATTTTCAAGTTTCTTCACGGCTTCTTTGGCCATACCATCCGTTACCGCAACCCTCATCATGTTCCAAGGTAATCAATGCGGTGTTAGAACATTGGGATGGAGTTAAAATTTCACAATGGGTTGATAGGAACGATAAATCTCGGAGCAAACGGTGAGGCTGTGGCGACTGAACTTGATATTCAAGCACTCGTGTGGGCGCTTGGTATTCTAGCAGTACCTGTCCTGACAGCGATTCCATTGCGATTCATATGGCAGTATTGGATTGGCGGAAGTCATGAAGAATCCGAATACAGAACCAATGTTCGCCAAATTATTGATTCGGGCCGTCAACTTGAAAGTTATCGAAATTCTTTGAATGACGTTGCTCGAAGCCTACGGATTACACCATCTCGGCAACGACTGATTGAAGCCGATATTTTGAATCCGTTATCGATATCGCACTTTTTGATTCTTCCAGCATTGTTCATTTTCCCACTGGCATTCATCGTCGCATTACCCGTGATGCTCCTCGGCCTACCTGTGATTCTCTTGGTCGAGTTTGTTCTCATTCGACAACGAATTCTCATTCGTATCATGAGCTTCATCGAACGAACAATGCATTGGCAAATCATTCACATACCTCAAGCCCATCGAGGAAACCCTGCCCAAGAGCGAAATTATACTGAATTCTCTCAGCATATTGAACACTTCCATAAGGTTCCCCGAGGTGTTTTCTTAGGTTTGTTTGCATACTTGATCGTTCATTGGATTTTCAAATTGGACAACTTTGGGACAGAGATTATTCTTTCTTCACTCTTGTACATCGCATTGTTGGCACTTGTCGGCGTTTTGTCAACTGCCTTTGAGACAGATCTTGTCTTTGTTGACCCATCGAAAGGGCGGTTGATCCCAATCGATCAATGGGTTGAATCATTGCTCAAGCCACTGGTCGGCGTTGGTTTGATATTCTTGCTGGGACGAGATTTGCTCGAAGAGGCGAGAGGTGGTAATGCCGCGTTGTTTGCTACAACATTTATCGCCATTCTCTACGGTGCTGCCATTGTTGGAATTGCTTACCAGTGGGGCTATTCTTCATGGAGAGGGCGTCGAGTTCAGCGAGCGTTCGAACAACAAGTTATCGAAACACTCGACCCATTATCCTACGACTTGACGCGAAGTAAGGGCCGAATCGAATTCATTGTCCGTAAGCCGATGGCTGAGCGACTACAAGAGATTGAGGAAATTCATACTGGACAGTTGACCTTCGAAGATCTTGATTCGATGCCAAGGAGTGCGCCAAAGGAAGCGCCACAGAATCCACTCTAATCCTCAAGAAGTTCTGCGTCCATTGAAGTCGATACGAGCATTTTTGGCTCATCGATTCGAGATGCACGAAGTACGTATCCCGTTCCAAGAGCTGCAAGCAGTATGAACAAGAAGAAGAAACTGGCCGCTCCAAAGTAATTGGAAAATAACTCGCCAAGTTCTGAAAAGAATCCTTCATCAACATCATCACTGACAACAACCTTTGGCTGAATGAGTGCAACAATCGCCTGTTGATCATACACTGGTCGCGTGAATGTCAACATTCCATCGGAATCAGAATTGTAGTCATTCGAAGGTGCAGCGGGATCAAGATCCGAATAGAAATCAGGACGTTGCTCAATCGAAATATCGACGGGTTGGCTGAGATCAAGTGTCAATGTCACATCCACCGTGTAAGGAATACGTGATTCAAAGAATTCAGCATCATTGAGTATTCCAAAGAAAGTAAATGCTTGGCCAGTGATGTCGAAATGTGCCCAGGCGTTCCAATGAGATTGTTCAACATCGAGGTCACAAATCCACGTATCTGAAACTCGAGTGCAAGCACCTTGGGCATCGTTGCTACCGTCTTCACCAAGATCAATTTCAAGTTGCAATGCACCACCTTGTGCTGTATCAAGATCGAATTCAGTCGGTGCGAACCTTGCTTCGAGTTGTGTCGTTCCGTTAGGTATCCACACATAGTGTGAATCTTCGGTATAATAAATTGCACCTGTCTGCCCGTTATTGAAGTGATTCCAATCGCCTTTCCAACTATGACTCACACGATCTGTGTTGACTGGAATTGATGCTTCAACCATCATGTTTTCGTAAATTTCCCAAGCATCCCAAACGGTGTATTCAGGATGGTCAACGAATCCGTCACCATCTTGGTCACGCATCAGTTGTAGCGTACGAGCAAGGGCAACTGCCGCATCGACATCGGTCAACCCATGGCCGATTCGCCAATCATGGCATTGACCCGTAGCTGAACGATAACATTCAGCAGGAATATCGTTGCATGAATCCTCGTCGTTTCCTTCTTCGCAAGCATTTTCCATGCCTTCATATCGAGCCGTTAACTCAAGAATTAATTCGAGCTCGTGAACTCTTGAATAGTTCGCGTCATCCCAATCCTCGAATTGACCGTAGGCTGCTGTGCCTTCTCCTCCAACGAGACTGTCACCTTCATCGTGATCCTCTCGATGATAATCAGCAACACCGAGCGATGGAGCAACCTCGAGAATGAGCCCTGCCATTCCACCAACGTGTGGTGTCGCCATCGAGGTACCCGAGATGGCCATGTAGTAGAGGTCGCCTTGTGTTCTGGTACTTGCATCGATGGCTGTTCCACGCGGCGCAGTCGCCCAAATATCTCGACCAGGTGCGCCAACATCAGGCCATGTGTGTTGCTGATTCATGCAGCCACGAGACGAAAACGAGGTCACTTGCGTCCCATCATGAGTTAATGCAGCCACGGATATTGCCGATGGCGTATTTGCGTATACATTGGTGCGCAAATCACCACTGCATTCACCGCCACCGCCTGAACCACCGGAATTGCTTGCAGCGAAGATAACTGCAACACCGTTTTCGAAGGTGAGTTTGTCAGTTATTGTTGCAATCGCCCCATTTGGATCGTAGTCACCATCCGTACCCCATGAGTTTGATACGACTCGTATATGGTATGAATTCTGAGAGGGAATGGAATGCTCATAGGTCCATTCGAGGCCTTGCTCAGCAGCGAAGATGGATGCGCCATCACCTGTTCCAAGAGCAACCATTTGGCCACCCTTTGCAACACCTGCTCGGCGACCTGCAGAGGCATCACCATTCCCTGCAATCGTCCCACCGACGTGCGTGCCGTGACCTGAAGATGTATCGGAGTTCCTTGTTTCGGTCCAAACGCCGTTCCACTTCGCAGAGTAGATCACTTTCTCCCCAGTCCAAGGTTCAAGATAATCAAAATCTGGATGTCCAGCATCGACACCGGTATCAAGGTCAACGACTGCAGTACCATCACCATCCCATTCTGTAAAGGCATTGTTGACATCAAATTCCACGTTTCCATCAACATCGATAATCGCTCGATGCCATGTATCGGTTGCTCGCACGACGTGGGTGGTTTCGTGCATCATAAGCGATGGATCGGTCGGGTCTCCACCCCACTCAGGTGGAAGGTAGAAGAACTCCAGTTCTCTGTTTAGTTCCAAATATTTCACACGATCCCAAGTCGATAATTGACGGATAACATCGGGTGTTGCCTCAAGAAGGCCACCATTGATGCGTTTTGCCTCGTGAAGATGAATTGCGCCAGTCGCCTCCAAGAAGTTGAGATCCTCCTGTGTAACCGTCGTTTGAAGTTGGAAGATCACCTCGAAGGAATGCTCATCATCGTCTGATGACATCAGTGCTGATTCAAGTGCAGCATCCATTTTTGAAAGGTCGCCATATGGATTGGTTCCTTGAACCATAGGTGAAGTTAATGAAACTAAGAACAGCAATTGAAGGAAAAGAACGAGCCTGATTTTCTTACGCTGAGCGCGACCCATATTTATCCGACAAGGACGTAATTCAAAGGTGTTTGCACTTACCGTGAGAGCCACGGTATATGTTCAGGAATTTCTGCGAAGAGATTCGCAGGTAATGCAGTTTTGATTTTCGATACAGAACCAAGTTTCTCAGCTGTTTCGTTTTGCCACACTACAAATTCATCAAAACGCTTCATGGTCATGATGGGATTGTGCTCTCTGTTCCAGCCGAGCGTCTGTAATTCCGTTCCAGGCGGTTCATGACCGCTGCATACCAGGACATCATCTGAGAGATGTCCAAGTGATTGAATCGAATCCCAGTGTTCTTGTAGGCGTCCACTTGGTAAATCATCTCGACCAACACCAGCACCTCCGTTGAACAAGAAATCGCCCGTGAAAATATGACCCGGGATTGCAATAATCATTGAATCCGAAGTGTGACCTGGGACATGATGGAAAGAATAATCAACACCTGCGAGTGTAAGATTTGTGTTTTCATCGACGTAATGTGTAACGCCGAGCGAAGCCGTATCCTTCCACATGTAGAACGGAACGCCTTGTTCTTGTGAAAGAGAAAAACATGCAGTAATGTGATCGGCATGGGTGTGCGTTGCCATACAAGCGAGAAGTTCCAAGTCACGGTCTGCAAGTATTGATTGATAATGCGACATATAATCCCAGACAGGATCGATAAGGACTGCCTTCCCCTCGTTCTCGATTAGATATGTGCACGCCCAACCCTCTGGTCGAATATCTTCAACTTGCATAATACATCCAATACGAAGTCCTACTTCAATTCATTCTACAGAGACGAGCATTCATACGGGTTAACAGTGAGGCCTAATCATGCACCCGCGAACTGTCGTCTATCTCGAGCATGATGGGAAACTTCTGCTCGTTAACGAGCAAGGACATGGTCCACAAGACTGCATCATGGGGCGAGAAGATTCTACAACTTCCTTGCGCTTTCCTACGATTGAAGAAGTGGAAGGCTTGGGAATTTTTTGGGATGAAGAACGACAAACGGATGTGAAATTTGCTTCCAAAACATACACCGTTGTCCATGGCCATCCTCGTATTGAATGGCCTGAACATTGGGCATGGAAAGACAAAGTTGCATCCGACAACGCCGTTCATCCCGTTGCCCGAGAAGCGGTCTACCGCTCACTTCACCGCCTTGTATCCAAAGTCATGATTCGAAATACTGAGGGCCACATTCTCATGGCCAAGGTCGAGCGAGGATTTTTCAAAGGATTTTGGGGGTTACCAGGTGGTTACATGAACCATAGCGAGGAACCTGCAAAAGGATGTATTCGTGAAACGCAAGAAGAACTTGGCATTACTGTCGAACTCGAAAATCGACAACCAGTCATTACACAACGCTCATTTTTCCGTGACGGTGTTTCGTTCGTGAGTTTCACCTATTGTGGAATTTGGAACGGAACGATCGATGATTTGACGCTGAAAAAAGGGGAAATTGCTGAAGCAAAATGGTTCGCATTGGAAGATGCGATCGATAACGCAGTATCTGAATTTGACAAGATAGCTCTGGAATCACTTCAAGATTGAACAAAATCTTTGGCCGCTTGGAGTGCATCATCCAAGCCGCTTGCATCCGATCCTCCACCTTGCGCCATAGTTGGCCGACCACCACCGCCACCCTTGATGTTTGGAATGATGGATCGAAGCAACTCAACTGCATTGTAACGTTCGGCTGCAACTGTATTCTCTGTGCATGCAACCATGAGTTTTCCACCACCTTCTCTTGAACCAAGGACTGCGAGTGTAGGCGTGTTGGAATCTCGCGTTAATTCTTGCAACATTGAGGTCAATTGTTTTAGGTTTCCTTCAACCTCCATAATTACGACTCGGACGCCATCAATGGATACGGAATCATCGCCACCACCCGACGTTCTCAGACGAACAATTTCTGCTTCTAGTTGCTCAATTCGCTTGCGTTGCTCTTTCCATTCCGAAAAGAAACGTTCAGCTGTTTTTGGTAAATCTTCGGAAGAAACTGCAAATGTTTTTGACGTTTCTCTGAGTATTTCGTCCTGTTCTCGTGCAAATTGAAGTGCTGATTCACCTGCAACGATATGAAGGCGTTCAACACCATCCTGGACAGCAGTAGAGCGAACAACTCGAATCGAACCGATTTGACCAGGTTCATCATGGTGCGTTCCACCACATGCCTGAACATCATGGTCTGCAATTCGTAAAACACGAATCTCATTTCCTTTTGGGGCACCTCCTTGATAGAGATCGAATCCATGTTTCTTATCGGCTTCATGGCGAGGAAGAATGGTCTTTTCAGTCCGAGAAACCTGTCCTAGCACTTCGTTTGCAAGAATTTCGATGGCGTCCAAATCATCGCGTGTAAGCCGGCGATAATGTGTGATGTCGAGACGAGCAAGTTCAGTTGACTTGTTCGCTCCTGCTTGGTAAATGTGTGGACCAAGGATTCGTCGTGCGGCCCCACCAACAATGTGGACGGCTGTATGATGGTCCATCAGTTGCTTACGTCGTCTCCAATCAATTGAGCCATGAACAAGATCACCAACTTCGAATGGGCCATCGCAGAGGTGCAGAATCAAATCGCCTTGTTTCTGCGTATCGAGAACCTGTCTTGACGTTCCATCCGTTGTGAGTGAGCCATAATCGCCTTCTTGACCGCCACCTTCTGGATAGAAACAGGTTTCCGACAAAACGATTGCATGCGTAGCATATTCAGGACCTACACCCTCCATGAGTGGGAGGGATGCTAAGACGCTTGCATCGAAACTACGTTGTTGGACATCGTTGTAGTAGAGAGGGATTGTCTCGGGCAGAGCCGGTAATTCGGCAACATAGGCAGATTGCTGGACAGTTGAAGCAGCAGCCTTCGCCATTTTCGCATGGCGTTCGGCCATTTCTGCTGAAAATCCAGTACGTAATCGAAGTTGATTCCACCCACTTTTCTGCGCCATGCTAATGACCATATCAGGGGGGAGACCATGAGAATCATTGAGTTGGAACAGCAATTCATCGGGTAATTGCTCAGCGTCAGTTTCAATGGACTTCAACGATTGGTTGATGAGATTGGAACCTTTTCTCAATACTTCGCGGTAGCGCTCTTCCTCGAGGGACATGATGGTGAGAAGTCCATCTTTTGTTTGCTTCATGTCATGGCCATCCATGTTCACATCGAGATGGTGTTGAATCAATTCAGATAAGGAGACGTCGATGCCCAACTCATCCCGCATACGCAAAATTCTGCGAGCCAACATTCGTGCAAGATAGCCGGCTTTGGCATTGGAAGGAACGAGTCCATCACCGAGCATGTGCGACAAAGCATGGAGATGGTCGGGTATTGCATAGATTCGTGATAACGGTTCTGTAACAGCAAGGAACTGCTCCTTTGTCAAACCAACACCACGTTGTGCCAATCGGGAAATAAAGAGTTCTGAAAGATGTTCAGCGTCAACACCGGGCTCAATGTTCATGATTCCGTTCAGTCGACTCATTTCACCAAGTAGGGAATTGAGATCCAAATCAGGCCATCGAGAGGCTACTTCAGAAAATCCAGAAAGGTCCTTTAGCCATTCCACCGTTTCTGGGTAAATCGCTTCGTAAATGGTTGGCGTTCCAGCAGCAGCCCAACAGAATCGTTCCAAACCATAGCCAGTATCGATGATTTGTAATGGCATCTCTTTGTAACGATCACCTTTGAGTTCAATATCACCATCGGGTGATTCTTCAAGATTCATAAACACCAACGTTGCGAGTTCAAGACCGCCAACGATAACTTCGACAGCAGGTCCCGCATTTCCTCCACCACACCAAGGATTTTCGACGTAGGTGATTTCTTCTGAAGAAATACCGAATGTTTCCGTCAACATGGCATGACAATATGCAACACATTCTTCCATCCAGTAGTACATCTCACCTTCATCTGGACGATTAAAAACGTGATGTGCCATCATCTCGAAGGTGGTCAAGTGTCGGCCAGAACGGCCAACAGCATCCACATCGGTTAAGCGAATGCACGGCTGTGAAATTGTTAGTGGATTCGCAGGGGGTGCAACCTGACCAGACGTTACGTGAGGCTGGAAATCGGCAATCGATGCGATGGTCAAGTGGATATCATCACGCCAACGGGCGAGGACAGGATAGGGATCAACACGATGATGATTATATGATTCGAAAAACGAAAGGAATGCTTCCCTCATGGCATCTTTCAATGCCTTCCCGCGTTGCTCAAAGCCAGCGATGAGGGGTTTGCCAATGAACGTATATTCATCTTCATGCGTATCGCCACACGTCGTACGGCTCTCATCATTGGTCCAAAACCAGAGGTTTGTTATTCGACATTGTCGACGAACGTAGCCATTGTCATGGAATACTGCTAAGTCGATAGCGGGTAGACTCAAACCAACGCCTCCAGTTTGCGGGTGGCCCTCAGTCCTTTGAACTCTCCCTCTCAACGTCGTGAAAAAGTGGAAATCATCAAATGACAGAGGTCGAAGGACAACCATGGCCGCTGAGTGGACCAAGCACGTTGACCTTTCAACGCCAGGCGTGGTCCGAATTAAAGCGCATAACAACATGAAAATCGATGCAGCGATTATTTCTTCGATGGATGAAATCCTGAATTATCAAGACGGGCGTGGACCGATTCAACTGATGAATGCAACCGAATTACCAGGAGCGGTAGGAACGGCGTGGGGTATGGCTGATTGGCACTACGGCTATGGTCTGCCCATAGGAGGCGTGGTTGCTACCGATGTTGAAGAAGGCGAGCAGGGCGGTGCAATCTCGCCTGGAGCTGTTGGATTCGACATCAACTGTGGCGTTCGAGCAGTCGCCTTGAACATCAGTGCAGATGACATCCCGAATCTCGAGAAATTATCGCGTCGATTGAACGGACGAATTCCAGCTGGAGGCTCTGGAAAAGGTGGTGTCAATATCACAGAAGCGGAACTCAACATGATTTTGAGAGCGGGTTTGAACGAACTCGATTCCATCGACGTCGGCCAACATCATACTGTAGGGAGTGTTGAATCCGACGGTTCCTTCGAAGTTGATGAACTGAGCATTAGCCCACGAGCAAAGCAACGTGGATTGAAGGCACTTGGTACACTTGGCAGTGGCAATCATTTCTTGGAATTGCAGAAAGTGTCTCAGATTGTGGACCATGAAACTGCAAATCAATGGAATCTTGATGAAAATCAAGTCGTTGCAATGATTCATTCAGGCTCACGTGGACTTGGCCATCAGGTTTGCAGCGATCATATTCACAATTTGGAATTGCGATTGAAGCAGCGGAGTGAAGGATGGGTCGATGAGGAATGGGGCTATGTTCTTCCAGACCGACAACTCGCCTCGGCTCCAATTCATTCCAAAGAAGGGCAAGCATACCTCAATGACATGAAGACTGCAGCAAATTTTGCATTTGCAAATCGTGCTGTTTTGACCGATCGATTGTTCAAAGGATTGAGGGCTGAACTTGGTGAAACTGTTGAGCTTTCGACGTTGTATGATGTCTCACATAACATCGCTAAAATTGAAGATCATGTCATTCATGGAAAAAACTGCACCTGTGTTGTCCACCGCAAAGGTGCAACGCGAGCGTTTAGTGGTGAACAATCAGAGATTCATTCCAAATTTTCGTCGACTGGACAACCTGTCATCGTACCTGGGGATATGGGCAGAGGCTCTTGGATTATGGCTGGTCCACATTCGGGTCAAAACCAAGCCTTTGGTAGCGCATGCCATGGTGCAGGACGGGCATTGTCGAGAGCTGAGGCCAGGCGACAAATCAATCCTGAAGAAAAAGAAAGCGAACTTCGAAACAAAGGAATCATCGTCCAAGCTGCCACGAAGAATATTCTCTCAGAAGAAGCACCAGAAGCATACAAAGATGTGGATAGGGTGATCAAAAACACAGCAAATGCTGACCTTGCAAGACCAATTGTTCGACTTGAACCATTAACAGTGATCAAAGGATAATCACATGCACGTATTGGCAAGTGGGTGTCCACCAGTCGGTGCTGAACCGGTGTGGACGCCATCTGGCTCCTCAACAATGACTGAAAGAAGTGTATTCACAAGTTCCTTCAAATCATCGACTTGGGTTTGTAATTCTTTGATTCTCGCCCTTGTATCGTTCTTCTTTTCAGTGGTAGTGCTCATCTTATCCCATCCGAAGAAGTTGCCTTCTTCATCCTAAAGTCTATCTCGACGACTCTTAATGTTTGTTGGAAAAAAACACCCACGAATTCGATTTAGGAATGGAGCCACCGGCGAGGATCGAACTCGCGACCTCCTCATTACCAATGAGGTGCTATACCACTAAGCCACGGTGGCGGTATCCATGCCACCAACCATTTCGATATAATCGCTTCGCGTCGCACCCAATCATAGCATATTCATGCTTGATTTGGCGCCGAGAGAGAGATTTGAACTCCCGAGGGACAGGCCCACGCGATTTCCAGTCGCGCGCACTACCAGGCTATGCGATCTCGGCTCGCAATTTCACCCAAACGACATCACCGTTTAACGCTCTCGCTTGTCAATGGTGCAACGCAACAGACTCAAAGGTGAAGGGTCTCGGCCTGTCATGGACGGTCAAGAAGTGGCTCCACACGAGGCATCACATGATGCCCTGCCGCTTCGATTGAGTGATGTTGACATTAAGGCTCAAGTTATTGATGTACACCCGCTTATTCCAGACATTCGTCAAGATCTCATCTTTCAATGGAAACTCTTGCGAACGGATTGGAATCAGCAGTTTACCATCGCAGTTGGTTCAGCGATACTCGCCATCCTCTTGGGTGCCTTGAATGGCGATATTTTTGATGGTGGAAATGCGAAAATTGCAGGCCTTGAAGGCCTCCAGGTTGCAGGCAGTACGGCTTACTTCCAGATGATTCTGTCCATCCTTTGTTGGGGCTGGTTCTTGTACATGCTCATTGGGATGTTTCCCATTATGCGGACGCATACAATTACGCTGATGTTGATTTGGGGAGGTTTCGGTCTTGCCCATATATTCTTCCACACGGAAAACAAAAATTTCCCATTCGGCTTTGCACTCTCAGATATGATGGGGGGATTCCTCATTACACTCGTATGTGTTTTCTTTTTGAATTTCTTCATCAAAGCAGTTCGTGAAACTCGCGACCTCCATGTTGAAACACATCATCTCCACGAAGATGTTCGAGTGATGGAAGTTGCGATGCGAGAGCATTCACTACGTGGCTGGGTCTTTGTTTGCATTTCATGGACAATGCTTACCATGCTCAGCGCATGGGCAGGTGCGCACTACATTTCAGAACGGACAGGTGCTCGCACATGGGCACTGGTCATGCATCTTCTCTTTGCCATCATCACCGTACCGCTGTTGATTTGGACGATATGGTTCCCGCAGAGAATGCTTGGAACAGATGCAAAGGTAAGGACAAAGGCAGCCGTTGTTGCGGAAGAAGATTTGATGCGAAAGGCAAGTGTTGTTGACGTTTCACCCGATGAGGAGGCATGGTAATGGATTTGAAAAAATTAAGAGAAGATTTCCCTGCGTTATGTCTTGATAATCCAGTTGCCTACTTGGATAATGCTTGCGTTACGCTGCGACCTCATTCAGTTATCAACGCAATCTCGGACTACTACGTTCATTCACCAGGTTGTGGAGGACGATCGGTTCATCGCTACGGCACCGCTGTTTCGAAGACGATTGCGAATTCGAGAAAGACGCTCGCTGGTTTCTTCAATGCACCATCCGTGAACGAAATTATCTTCACTCGAAACGCCACGCATAGCTTGAATCAAGTGGCGAAAGGCCTGCATTGGAGCAAAGGTGATGTCGTTCTGACAACGGACCGTGAACATAACTCGAATCTAGTGCCTTGGTTACAACTTGAGGAAGAACAGGGTATCGACCACCGTGTCGTTCCTTCAAACGCAGACAACACCTTCGACTTGGAAGCATTCGAGGCTATGTGTGCCGATGCTGGAAATCGTTTACGCATGGTTTCTGTCAGTCAAGTTGGCAACCTCGATGGTGTTGAAACACCCATTCGTGAAATCACAAAAATCGCCAAAGATTTCGATGCTCTCGTTTGCGTGGATGGAGCGCAATCTGCCCCACACATGCCTGTCGATGTTCAAGCGATGGGCATTGACTTCTTCGCCTTCTCAATACACAAGATGCTCGGCCCATCTGGAATGGGGGGATTGTGGGGGCGAGAAGACCTTCTCAACAGCATGCGAACCATCCAGTCGGGCGGTCAAACTGTGAAAACATCGCATTATGATGGCGTTGAATGGGCGAAGACGCCATCGAAATTCGAAGGTGGACTTGGTCATTTTGCAGGAATGATGGCAACCGGTGCAGCCATCGATTATCTAACAGGTTTGAACATGAACGAAGTCCATGAACACGAAATTCGACTCAATTCGATCATGTCAAACGGCGTGAAAGATTTGAATGGTGTATCGATTATTGGGCCTGAAGATCCTTCTCAGAGAGGTGGAATCTGTTCACTTCTTCTCGATGAGCAACTCCCTGCTCACGACATTGCCTTACTTCTCGACGAAGTTGCTGGCGTCATGGTACGTTCAGGCCAACATTGTGTTCATTCATGGTTTAATGATCGTGGATACAATGGCTCATTAAGGGCATCTGCCTACTTCTACAACACTGAGGAAGATGTTAAGCGATTTGTGGATACATTTTCAGAAGCAGTACAAGCGTTCCAATGAGGTCCGAGTATGATGGATGAGAAGGAGACGAAGCCTGACTCCGTACCCTTATCTCCACAATTGGAGAAAGATTTGGAAGTGGTTCGCAAAATTGTCAGTGTTGCAATGGGAGCGTTACTGATTCTTGTCGCAGGATTTGCTTACAACATCATCGTCGGTGATGGACTTACATTCGTTCGGCCGAGTGAAGAATTGTTGGAATCTGAACAAGTCTACAAACAACTCATCAACAAACCGAGCGGACTTTCGGGTGAAGGTGTGAACGTTTGCATTGTTGATACTGGATTGCAACTCAATCATCCTGACCTCGAAGGTTTTGATGTTGCAGGCTGGATGGATGTTGTTCAAGGTAAATCAAACCCATACGATGATAATGGCCACGGTACAAATATGGCTGGAATCCTCATCGCTGATGGTTGGCTCGATGGTATTGCAAAGAATGTCAACCTGTATGTGACAAAGGCCCTTCTTGCAAATGGCTCAGGTTACGAAGAAGATGTTGTAGCAGGTATTGATTGGTGCATCAATCAAAACGTGAGCATCATTTCGTTATCACTCGGTGGTGGACAAGATCTATTCCCACTTCTCGGTTCATCAGGACGTACCATCGAAGATTCGGTCAACGATGCAACTGCTAGGGGTATTTTCGTTGTCGCAGCAGCAGGAAATGATGGAGGCGATGAGGATGATGGCGATGTCGCATCTCCAGGAAGTGAGCGACGCGTCATCTGTGTTGGAGGCGTGACACAATCAGGCGGCCATTGGTCGAAATCGTCCACAGGGAGCAATGGACCGAGTTTCTTACCTCCTAAATTACCACGAGGCGACCCTGACAAAAAGCCCGAACTTGTTGCACCTGCAAAAGAAGTACCAGTCTTGAATACTGAGGGAACATGGTCGTCTGCAAGTGGAACCAGTGCTGCCACTGTTTACGTCACTGGAGCGTTAGCACTTCTTTTGGAAGCACATCCTGAGCTGGCAAGTAATGGATCAGATGGTGATGTTTCAACCATTGATCAAGTGAAAGACTGGATGATGCAAACGGTTCAACCCGAAGATGGACAGACCGGTCATGATGATAATTATGGATATGGCCTACTCGATATTGAGGCACTTTTGGAGAAGGCTGAACAGGAATCTAGCGCTTGAAGAAAGCAACGATTGTTCCAGCAAATAAGGGAACGAATGCAACATGATGTGTCGATTGAACACCGTGAATAAGTTCAATCCACGCATTGAATCCATCGACCTTTGCTTTCCCATCATCATCGAGTTCGTCATAGTCGCCTACAGGCGTCTCGGGTTCGGTCGTATAGAGTACGCCATTGGCGGAAAGTAATTCGATTCCATAACGTAAATCTCGAGACAAATGCGCTAAAGGAGAGTCGATGATAATCGCATCATATTGTTCAGACAGTCGTCGTTCATCCGTACCAACACCAGATGCAGTTGTGAGTTTCCATGCTTGTTCCTCTGCGTACAGTGTAGCAAAATCATTGACAATGATCGATGACCAATCCGATGCTTCATATCTTGACTGAAGACGATGGAGAATAACACCAAACTTGGCCCCTTGTTCAATTATATCATAGCGTTCGATTGGTTCGTCATTGAACAAATCAAAGAGCCATGCTGAACGATGACCGATACTTCCACCAACTTCCAAGACACGTTTCGGATTTTGGCGTCCGATGGCATCTCGAAGTCGACGAAGCACTGAGATCGACCATGTTGAGAGACCCATATGCTCCAGTTGTGTTGCAATGTTTGCTGCAATTTCAGGTTCATCACGTGAACGCTCAGGATCTGCATTGAGTAAACTTGGCAGAACTTGGTCACGCGACACTTCGCTCATGGCACGCCTTCATTGCATTTTGTTTTGAACGCTGTGCCCGAACCACATGCGGTGGATTCAAAGGGGAAATGACTCAGCCCGAACTGAGTAGCATGGACGATGACTTCGATGAGGACGACTTCGATGAAGACGAAGTCATGGAGAATGCGGTTCTCTGTCCAACATGTGAAGATGTGACGGGGCATCAAATCCTCAGGCAAAAAGAAATTGGCCGCGGGATGGATTATCTACTACGTTGTGAAGAATGCTCAGCCGTTCATGAACTACAATTTCGCCCACCTCCATTGAAGAGAGTGCCCTTCATGTTGACCGACGGACCGAGCTCTTACATGGCTACAATCGACTTGGATGCAGATGAGTGGCTTGAGAACAACGATGTCTTTGAGCATGATGAGATGGCATGGAGAATTACACGACTGGAGACCGAGGATGGAGTCACCGAAGCGGTTGAAGCCTCCAAACTCATACGTGCTGTTGCGCTTCGCCAAGATATGCATCGTGTGAAAATAACCAAGACGCGCGGAGACATTTCCACACCTGATGTACTCATCGTCGAGGATGGAACGCAATTTAAGGCTGGAACCATTCTTGAGATAGGGGTTCAAACATGGAGGATTCGAGCGATTCATACTGGGGAAGGGCGTACGCTCAGAGGTACGGTTGATGCTTCATTGATCAAGCGAATGTATCTCCATGAACCACCCCGACCAGAACGATTTGAGCCGAAAACGCCTCGAGAGCGTCGACAGGCATGGAAAGAAGGTCGGCTTGGTTTCAATCCAAACCCAATTCTACCGAAGGAGTACATCAAAAAACGTGTCAAACCTTCGAATCGACGAAAGAAGAAGCCACGAAAGTAATCATGGACGATTTGTCCATGGCATCAGGAATGCCTTTGCAATCTGCAAACCGATCGTAGGATTTTCTTGAAGACGACGAATACTGTATTCGTACCATTTTTCACCATATGGAATGTAGACACGGGTGCGATGACCTTGTTTGGTTAATTTTCTACGCATCGGTCCTCGAACACCAAGGAGCATTTGGAATTCGTAACCCGGGCCCTTGCCACGACGCTGTGCTCCAGCGTTTTCTCGGGGGTCTTCCAAATTCGGACCCATCTTGAATTCGTTCAAGACATCCAATGTGTAGTTCACCACAGGAATATCATGGGATGCAATTCCAACATATGCGCCATGTTCAAGCGCCATACGAATGGCTTCGTTTGTTTTTGTACGAATGTCATTCTTGGATGTGTAAGCAATGGACTCAGGTTCTAAGTAAATGCCTTTGCATATGCGATAATCGGCATCAGGACCAATCGCTTTTGCAACGTCATCGATGTCATCGGGTGTACGATGCAAGCGACCCTGGAGAACTGTCCCCACGTTGGTTAAGCCCTTCGCATGCAAATCCAAAACAACCTGTATGGTTTCTGTCGTGACCCTATGGTCTTCCATGTCAAGGCGTACAAACATATCGTGCTCTGAGGCTTGTTGTACCAATGATTCGATGTTTTCCATTCCCTTTTCTTTATCAATAAGGAGTCCAAATGCTGTTGGCTTGATCGATAGATTCGCGTCCAAATTCTGCTCTACGATGGCATGCATGACTCGAACGTATTCATCGAGAAAATACTGCGCTTCGTCGAGCGAGGAGATTTCTTCTCCCAGAACATCGATTGTGAAGCAAGCGCCTTCGGATTCAAGCCGCTTCATGACTCTGACAGCATCGTCGAGTGTTGCACCTGCAACATACCTTCGCGAAACCCATCGAACGAACCAACGTGGCATGCGAAGTGTCATCGCAACAATGAGTTTTGACAGCATGACGACCCCTCGTTGCTTACGGCTCAATTTGGCATCCTTTGACCATTTCCAAGAACGCATTAGACTTTACAACTTCAATACCAAGATCTTCAAGGTACGCATAAATGAGCTGTCGTTGCCAACCCTTGAATGATTTCTTCTCCACGTTGCAAACAATTTGCCCTCCTGGATAGGCACAACTTGTTGAGGAAAGTGCAGCATCGATTGACTGTTTCCAAAGAGTTCCCGGGTCTTCTTGCGTACCAAATGGTAGTGAATGATTAGCCAGCATATGCCCTAACCACACATTTGGTTCGAGCGCTAATTTGTTGGCTTTTGGAGCATAATGACCGCCACCGAGTGTGATCAATACTGGATGACCGTCAAATGATGAATGCCATTCACCATGCGAAGGCTTGTTGTTCAAACCCAGACCTTCATGGATGACCTCTGCCAACAGCTGAGCAGCTTCTTCGTTCGGCCAATAAGGTTCAGTCGAACCGACCTCAATGAAGAGACTCGGTACATTGAGAATTGGTCCATGATGTGTAACTTCAAGGGAGAGGGAAAATTCAGGAATTGCTTGTGCATTCCATTTTTGATGAAGGAGTCGCCACCATGAAGCAATTCGTGGATTTGGAGGAGGTGCAAATCCAGATTTCCCGCCAAACGGTGGCTCATCATCGAGAGGATGATGTGGAACACCAATGGGATGCAGGGTTAAACAGGGTTTGCCACTTTTTGCTGCATGACGGGATGGGAAGATGACTTCGTTCACAATCTCCCCTGTGGCCTGTTCCCACCGTTTGTCAAGATCATCTTGCCAAAGGATTCGGTTCGGAAGAAACCACATGCGTACGTGTTGATTGGAATATGATGGAAGTGATTCGACTTCAGGAACTTGTTGCCAACCGTCCATCTCGAGAAGATACTTGGCCTGGTTGGCAGAAGCGATATCGTCATTGTTGACTGCAATGAGAACCACTTCGGCCATGGACAAACCAAGCGCACGGACTTCTTCAAAGCGAGTATTGACAAGGAAGCAATGTTTGGTTTGAACATGGGCGAAGGCACAGATTCAATCCACCTTCCCTTCCGTGCGCTCAAAATCATGAAGACACCTGATGTCGAAGATGTCTATGCCATAGCGATTGGCGTTGATGGAGAACTCTGTCGACTTGATAGCGAATGGCAACCTATCGAAGTGCATGCAAGGCCTTTTCCAATGTCCATTAAAGACTCGATCATCGTCGGTGAATATCTCATTGCAACGTGGATTGATCGTGAGTTATTGATTGCGCGAATGGGTTGTTTACCCCTCGATGAGCCGTTCAAGGAGGGTGTTGAACGAGGCGATTTGCGAACTGCTCGTAACCTTGATCAAGCGATTCTCCCCGCAGGTGCAACGTGGGCACATGTCCTCGATGCGGAACCACTTGCCATGACCAATATGGATGATGGGTTCGTTTTCGTCCTTTGGAATCGTGGAATCTATGGTTTCAATGTGAATGGTGTTGAACGATGGCGGGCTCCGCCACCAGAATGGCCTGAATTATCAAAACTTCCAATGAGCCAGGAAACCGTTGACCTGTTCGAAACAGAAACGACAATCGAAGTCTGGTCAAGAGCTGGTGGATGTCTACGATTATCCAAAGCAAATGGAAGCCAAATTGGAGGAGGACATTTTGACCTTGAAGGATCGCTATCAAGCGTGTATGGAACATCATCCTCACGCCTGTTGTTGCTCAATGATGGACGATGTTACCTCTATCATGGTGGAGAAAAAGTAGCCGATTTATCGACTCAAGGGCCAATTCAGCATGCGTTGTATATCGATAATTCAACATGGATTCTCTCGGGTTGGAGAGAAGAGATTCTATTGGAAGAGTCGAGTGTAAAAACTCAGAAGCAAGACGAGGTTGTTGTACAACACATCATCAACGATGAGCAACTATGGTTGCTTACAAACGATGGTATGTTGCATCATTCGATTTTAACCGAATGACCGCATCGACCACAGGTCTTGCGATCAGCGTGTACAGCGAGGAAAACACCGGGCCCACATACAGGACAGTGTTCGGCTTTACGTTCAAGTGTACCGTCTTCCGCAATGGCATACTTTGACCACTTTGCATTTGGGTTTGGTTCGCCCATCATTCACCACCATCCTGTGCTTCTTCTGCTACTTCTTCCGCTTCTTCTGTAGCGTTACCACTTCGGAATCCCTTGTGGCGTTCGTGAATGTATTCAGGTTCAACACGCATGGCTTCTGCTGAATCGTAAATTAAAGCGACACCTGTTGTGAGCGCTTGACCATAACGAGTTTTGCAGTTCTTTACAACAATGAAATCCGGGTTGGAACCTGGCTCAAGTGTCTTCACGAGATCCATAACCTCTTTCTTCGATGGTGTCTTCGAACCCTTGTGATTCCACTTAAAATCAATTTCAACTCGGCTGAGAAGTTTGTTTTCTGTTCGGCTTACAATTTCCATTCCATCGTCCTCCTTATCGGATGTTTACCTTGAGTGCATAGTGACCTGGTTGTGTAATGTTCAAACGTTCTGCAATCTCAGAACGTGATGGATGAATGATAATGACATAGCCTTGCCAATCGGTGGTTGTTTGTGCGGAAGGTTGTCGAGGACATTGGTCAACACCATCTTCTAGGATAAGACCACATTCACCGCATGCGTAAGGTTTCTTTGCCATTTCACTCACCTGTTTCTCCAAGCCATTCTAATGAACCAAGTCCTGGTTGCTTGCATGTAAGTCCAATCTTTGAACGACGTGGATCTGTCGTATCTGGAGAGAGCGATACAATTCGTGCACGAATTGCAGTACCAATGCCCAAGCGCTTGTCATCATTTCGACCTGAAATTGTACCGGCACCTACGTTAACCTCGACTTGATCATCAAGGATTTGTGACTTGTGGAGCAAGGCTTCCATTGGTCCGATTCGAACGAACGCACCGAATTCATTGACTTCTGAAATTGCACCTTCAACAACTTCGTAATCGTCCATGCAAAAGAGGAGAGCATCGAATCGAACTCGCTGGTAAATAGCTCCGTCGCCGTGAATGATTCGGCCACGGCCAAGAGGTGTGTGGTTGCTTGTGACTAGAATGAATCGGTTTTGGTCATCAAATCGACCTTCGAATGCAGTCATGGCCAATCGATCGATGTGTTGATCAAGAGATTGGCCTTTCTTCATGTACTCCGCAGGGATACGGATGGTATCCTCTTTTGTGACAATCTTGTACATTTTCGTTCCTCTCCTTTCGGATTCTCTCACCGATGAAATGAAGGAAGAAGGCAAAGCCTTTCCGTCCTTCACCGGCTTTCGCCTCAGGAGAGAAGTTAACCGAAGTCATTTTGCCCACAGTCGACCCCTATATGAAGCCCACGGATTCGGCTTGGCCGGAATATCATCCAAAATAGCACGATGAAGGCCGAAAAATGCCTTCAAAATACAAGCCTTTTGATGCTCATAGAGCAAAACAATAACAACCCCTCATGATAGAACATAAACAATGGGTAGCGATAGCCATTCCAGAGTTCGCCATCAACTCTGTGCCATCGGCATCATTTTGTTGATGCTCACAGTATCGCTAACACAAATTCAATTCTCCAATCTGAACGAGCAAGAGACGGTGAGTTTCTCCAATAACCAACCATGGGACGACTTGGAACAACCATGGGGTCAATATGGTGGCTCAGCGACACGTAACGGTTCAATGCCAACCCATAGTGCCACTTCAGGATCGATGTTGAGCATCGATGACCCAGTCATCAACTGGGTTGCATTGGATGACAGCATCGGTTCCGATGCTTATGGATCCATTATCGGTGATTTTTCGGCCAGTTTATCTGCTACAGATGGCGCCTATGAACGGTGTAATCCACTGGGTCTCTATGCAGTAATCTTGCATGAAAGTACATCAACGTCCTCGACAAAATTATCTCTTTATTCAGGAGATGATGCAGAGCTTGCTTGGCAAGTGAATTTAGGAGATACGCGTTCTGCTCGCTCGACGCCTGTTCTGGCAGACATTGACCAAGATGGTGATATCGAAATTATCGTTGCGTATGATACAGATAGCTCGATACAAGTCGATGCTTGGTCGCCCGAACTTGCCTGTGATGAGTCTGGATGGGAAAGTGGAGGGCATTCCAACGAATTGCTCTGGTCATGGACAAGTACCGATTATCGCATTGGAATCACGAGCCCACACTTCCAAACCAGACAAAGCAACCACCTTTCAGTCACACAACCACTTCTTGCAGATCTTGAACTCGATGGACAGCCAGAACTCGTACTCACCGTTGTCGATACCACAACCGATGACCCTCACATGGTGAGTCTGCTGCTCGGTGCGAACACTCCAACAGAAATGTGGGATGTTACCCTTGACCGAGGAACGCACCCCAGTGACCCAGCATGGGCTCAACTCGACGGAGAGAACTCCGTTGTTCTTGCAACGACAATTGACGAGAATTCTGGCAACATGTGGATTTGGAGGATTGATGGAAGCACCGGTTCCAACGATTGGGGGCGTGTGGCGATTTCTGGAACAGATACCGACTCTGATGCTCCACGATTGCGCCTACCGAGTCCAGTTGTTGTCCAACTCGATGGAGATACTGCACCTGAGATGATTCTTACCGTCCCAACCGATGCGAACGGACGCACAGTTGGACTCGGAGCTCGATTTATTGGCATGGAGTTGACTTCGACCCAAGAGATTTTCACGTTCCGTGCAAGGAATGGATACGCTGATGCGCCACCACTTCCAATCGACTTGGACAATAACGGGGTGCACGATCGATTATGTTGGACAACATGGTACTCGGCATCATCGGTTAGTTTCGATCGAGAAGGGATGGTTGGATGTCACGACATCACCGATGACCCTCCATCTGAGAATTGGTACAAGACGATGAACCGTGGAGGCTCTGGCAACGATAACGATGAAATCGCAGTTTCCCCACCAATTTGGATGGACATTGACGGCGAGAATGAGCCAGAAATTGTTGTCGCCTTTGGTCGCCGAATTTTCGCATACGATGGCGAAACCGGATTTGCGAACGAAGTTTCCGAAGGATGGGATGAACCATTATCGATGCCTCATCGAGTTTGGTCAGCACCAGCGATAGCAGATCTTGATGGAGATGGTTATCTCGACATTTTATACGGCGACACGTTGGTTTCTCAACGGATGCTTGACCTTGCACCATTGGCCGATGGGAATGGCATTTCGTTCAATCCTGCCTCACCAGACCCTGGCCAGACATTGACTGTAACAGGACAATTTGCGAACGTAGGAACATGGGAAAACGAGGATAGCATCGATTGTTCACTGTACATGAATGGCCAAGAGATTCGAAGAGTTCGGTTCAATGAACTTCAACCCCTTTCCCCTACTGGAGAAGGAGGGCCTGCAACGTTCAGTGTCGATGTTACTGCTTCCCTCGGAACACATACGTTCGAGTTGGTACTCGACATCAATGGAAACCTGACTGAAGCAAGGGAAGACAACAATGTAGCGTATGCGAATTTATCGGTTGTTGAACCCTATGCAGTGTCCATACAGAGCCCAGAAACTGTTCCAAGGATTGAACCAGGAACGACCGAAGTTGTGGATGTTACAGTTACTGCAACAGGTTCTCGAACGGCCAACTGGAATATTACCTATGATACATCGAATCTTCCTGATGACTGGACGGTACAGCCAGAAACTGGTTCAACGCTTCTGAATGTTGAGCTAACGCCTGCAGTACCAATCGTCATACCATTCATTGCAACACTTCCGTCCGATGCACTCGGAGATGAAGATGGATTCATTGAAGTTCGAGCAACGCTTACGTCCGATCCCAGTGTAGAAGCCGTTGCCTGGATTGCGATCGAAGCACTTCGGACACGAGGCCTATCGTTGGTAGGGCCAACTGGTCTAGCTTCATCACAAGGCTATGGCATTCCAGGCTACAATGCAGAAGCCTATGTTTTGATTGAAAATCTTGGTAATGCTGTTGAAACGACCACCTCCATCGATTGGACGAATCCATCATGGGGAGGAACACCTGTACTGTTCGATGGCTCCAGCAATGTGTATTCAATTACGCTCCAGCCCGGTGAAAAAAAGGAATTACAAATCCACCTTAATGTTCCGTCTTCAACGTCCCTTGGTTCTGTAACATCAACCACCCTTACCACGTGCATAGGAAGTGGCGATGACACGCTATGTCGCTCACTTAGCGCCAATTTCACAGCTGTAGGTGCGCATGCATCGCCAACACATATTCGAACGGTTCCAGATACGACACATCAATTTGAATTCAGGATGTTGCTTCCTCAATCTGGAACATTGAGTTGGGATTTGAATCAAGCCAATATTGCCTTACCAAATTGGCACTGGAATGTTTCGGGCGGGGGAATGTTGCAAAATGGAATCCTAACAGCCACTGGAACATCCAATTCATATCATACTGTTCAACTTGAATTGTACATTCCTCCCAATGCCCTACCACAGCGGTTGACGTTTGAAACTGAAGAGCAATCACAACCAGCCAACTATGATTTTGATTTGAGCGTGCATGTGCTTCAAATTCATCGAGCAGATTTGTTTGTGATTGATCCACAACCCGCTGCAGAACCTGCGGGCTTCAATGTAAGCATGACCCATCAACTATTGATTCAACTTGAAAACCCTGGTAACGGCGAGGATTCCTATGCATTTACCGCACGGGTTCTTCCAACTGAAAACATATCCAGTGAAGATGTTGATTTCACGTATTACAATCCTCAGAGAACACTCGGACCCCTCGCAACAACCATCATGCCATTGGACATTGAACTTCGTGAGACGTTACCTGCTGCTGAACCGTTCTATCTTGAATTTGAATGGTCATCGTTGATCAACAAATCCGTAACTGCCACGACGACCTTGCTTATTGAGGCGGAACAACGTCACGAATGGAACATCACGGCTGTTCATGGGGAACAACAATTCGTCGAGCCACGCAGTGATTACCAACTCGAATTCAACATAACCAATATCGGAAATTACGTGGATGAGGTTCAATTGATTCCAACCCTTGATGTTGTAAGTTTGGAGAACGATACGTCGATTTGGAATGTACATGAGACGATTCAGTCAACGAGTCTTGATGTGAATGCTTCATCAACATTGACCGTCATTCAATCAATTCCATACGCCTGGAAGGATGCTGAAGCGACCCTCACGTATTCGGTCGTATCTGGAGGATACATCCTCGAGCAATTCCAAATCGAACTCATTGTTCTTGAGCATGCAGAATGGGGCCTCAACCTTGCACAGAGCAACCTTGAGATTATGCCTGGTGGCGATTACATCCAAGTTCAACTTGAACAGCGAGGAAATACGCCATCGACTCCATACATGACGAACTTCGGCACAGGTTGGAATATCTCATTACCCGATGGTAGCCTAATGGAACCAGGTCAATTGACCTATGCGGACATCTACGTTGAAGCGCCATCCGATGCGAGAGAAGGAGATGTGAGTTTACTGGAAGTTCGTATTTCTGATGCTGTTGGAAAGGGTATGGAAGTTTTCCAGATTCCTGTCCGGGTCGTTGGTTCCTCGAGTTACGAACTCCAGTCATCAGGTAATTGGTTCATTTCAAGTAACGGTGGATACCCTCTTGCTTGGATTGAAAATACAGGTAATGACATGCCACAAATAGGTCTTCAAGTAAGTGATCTTCCTGAAGGATGGTTTGCTGAAGTTGACACACCCGTAGAATTATCGCCTGGAGAAATAAAAGGGCTGCCGATCAATCTTATCCCTCCGTCAGATTGGAGCGGAGATGGTTTTGATGTAACCGTGCAAGTATCGCATCCAAACCTTGCACCAGAGACCATGACATTGACTGTCCAGTCATCGAATATCTCCTTCTCCAGTAGCCCAGTTTTGTGGTCACGGGTTGGTACCTTGCAGGCTGTTGACATCTTCAACAGTGGAAGTAATGAAATCGATGAGAGTATTGCTTCAGTATCTGGTACAAATTACATGTTTACAATTCCATCCGGCTTCGAACACATCAATCTCACAAGTGGAGACGATCGAATTGAATTGGTACTTATCGGCAAGGAATCACCTCAGATGAGCGTATCATGCTCCTTCATCAATGGCGCATTCAATGAGTTAGGAAAAGTTGCGATCACATCGGATATAGTTACCTGTGATGTTGTTGGCGACCCTGTTTCGAAAACGAGGCTATCGTTCATCGTTACAACCGATCGAGGAGAGCTTCTACCAGTCGTAGACAAAACATTCTCAGTCTTAATCAATCAAACAACGTATGCAAATTTGACAGTTGAGAATTGGGATCCCGCTCCAGGTCCCTTTACGCTCATGGTTGAGGCTTACGATGAATATGGCAACGCATTATCGAGCATCTCAAAGACGATGGTTGCGCGGGAATCTGGATGGAACCTCGGCATCAGTAGTATATCTGCCAAGGGCGACATCAACGTTGCAATCTCGAGAACGAACTATCCTATTCTTGAGGATGCGGTTTGTATTTTGACAGTATCGAGTCAGCAAAGTGATTTCAAAGCCGAAGTTCTTGTCGATGTGGCAGGCACTCAGTTTTCTCCAAACGTTCGGATTGATGCTGAAGGATTGGATGAGGGTGAACAACTTGATGCTGTTCTTGGTTGTAACAGTCCGTTCGATGTTGATGATGACGTATCCGACAACACTGAAACGATCACCTATGAAAAGGAAGAAGAATCTGTATTGAATTCGTCCAACATGATCTGGGGCGCAATAGTTGCTATCGCCTCGATCGGAATCTACCTATTTATGATTCAGCGTCAAGATAATGCATTGATACGCAGTATGATGGAAGAACAGCAAGCACGAGCAACGCCGAAGAAAAAGACGAAGCCTCAACAAGTTCAACCGCGAGCTGAAGATTCTGTAATTGACGACGTATCGATTGAAAGCGAGCAAAGCGAACCTGAGACTATTCCAACGATGATTGAAGAGATACCGCTTGATGATGATACAAGCCCGTCAGGTCGTTTGGATTCAATTCGAAGAGAAATGAATCCAGATTCTGTTGATTCAGAGGAATCAAGCCTCGAAGATAGGATGTCCAAATTTTTCCAGTGACAATCACATACCTCAATAGAGGTGAGGTAGTGCCCTGACTCGATGCAGCCCAACAATACCACTACGACTGCATTCTATACGCTTGATGGTTGTCATGCAACTCTGGTGTCTGATGTCTTTCAGTCATTGTTATCATGGAACCAAAATTCACATCAAGAATGGTCAGGCGTCATCGAACATCCACGAATTCAAGAACGATTGAGGTCACAAGGCATTGATCAGTTCGATTCACGGAATGATATTCAATGGGATGATCCAACACTTCTATTCACATTGACTCGAATGCTCGATTCCGATTCCATTCCAATGATGCTCGGAGAAGATAAGAATCGTGAACGTTTTGGTCGATTTCCACATTCAACAGGATCTGCACTTCGATACATTCGTGAAAATGTCCGCCAAGTTGGACCGCAGAGCAATGAGATGTACGATGACCTCGTGATGCATCTCGACTATCTGCTCACACGATGTGATGTAGATCATGTCGGAGATGGGCGTTTCATGGAAGGGCAAGCAGGCTTGAACATCATGGGTTTTCTTTCAGGTGATGAAGTGAAGATTTTGCGAACATCCCTACTCGGAGGAGGGTGGACCGTTGCAAGAGATGAGCCGATTGACGGAGGCGTTCGTGATGCAATACGCCATCTAAGTCCGCTTCTACTTGCTGCAGAGCGCAATAATGCGGGGTTGATACACCGCAAACACGATTGAATTTCAGAACGATGCTGAGGTCAGTCGCTCGTACATAGAAGCATACAATGCTGCTGTTTCATCGATAACAGATTGTGGTAGGGCAGGAATAGGAGGATCAGTTGTACCAGCATCCCGTGCGACCTTCAATTCTGCTTGATGACCAGTATTGATGTAATGTGTTCGAACAAATTCTTTCGAAAGTTCAATGCATTCACCATTTGCATACGCTTCTGCATCCCACCACCGATCTTCATCGAGTGTGCCAAATGTATCAACAAGAACGACCTTACGGCCAGGTCCTAATGCAAATTCTTTCTTTCCATCGACGTGGATAAGTCCGTTCTTTGCAGCTTCCCGTTCAATGATTTCATCGATCTTCAGAACAGCAGTGACAATCGAATCGTATTCTTCATCCGTTATGTTTGAGATTTCGAGTGCTTCTGCACGGTCGATGTTTCGATCATATGCTTCGAACTTCGTCGTAACTTCAACGAATGGTTTGTCGAGTTTCGCGCCATATTCGCAGTCTGCTGAAACACCGAGTTGTTCAGGGGTCAATTCGCCTCGTTGAAAGCGACGCCATGCTGAACCAGAGAGGTAATGGCGACAAATGAATTCGAGTGGTACGAAAACCCATTCCATGTCACGAGGAATTGCACCTGGTTCCTTGATGACTTCGACCTTGCGAACGAGACAGCGATCGGCTGCATTGACTTCAACCAGATGCGTTCCACAGACACCTTCTTCTTCGACAAGTTTGAACCAATGCGCAGTTGTCCTGTTGAGTGATTCTCCTTTCCGAGGAATCAATGATGGAATGATTTGATCGAAAACTGAGATTTGGTTCGTAAATCGAAATTCGAGTACATCTGGATCATCTGTTGACCAGACTTGCTTCACTTTACCTTGATAGAGCATTTCTCCCATGAGCCTTATTCACGAAGAGAGGCTCTTGAATATTGGTGTTTGGCAATTAGATGATGCCGAGTGCATCTTCGATTCGATTCAGCTCAGGACCCGTTGTTTCACTACCGGCAACAGCCCCATCATTTGAGGCACAAATACCTGCACCTACGTATGGTGAACCGAACGATACAGTTCCGACCATTGGTGGAACACCGAGTACTTCCTCAATGAGAAGAACCTCATCACCGGCAACATCTGGGTGAAGGAGGACACCTTGGTCATTCACAACACCAAGACTACCTACAACATCTTGACCTCCAATGGTTGTAGCGATGATCTCGACACCGAGGACATCAGCAAGAATTTCCAAACCGTCTGGAGGAATGCTCGGGGATGCGACACAACCTTGTTCATTCGCAAGAAGGAGGTTTCCAGCGGTATTGACACCACCTTCCATGACCACGACATCTCCGAACGCTGTTAATTCATCAATGTCGGTCTCAGTTGCAATATCTGCAACGGCCAAGCCGTTTGAATTACCTGCAAGAAGTGCTCCGATGAGATTGGAACCGCCAATTGAAATGGGTGCCATCTCCAATTGCAACGTTGTTTCAAGTTGCTCAAGAATCATCTCAGGGAGTTCTCGGGGATGGAAGAGGACCTTACCTGCAGATGCAAGATGAATTCCGATTTGATCAGAACCTAAGATATCCAATGTGTCTATCGGCATGACCTTCACCTCATTACGTTGTATGCATACGTAGTTTAGAAATCTTAGGTGTAAGGATAAGAAGAATCGAGGATATCCAAGAGGAAAGAAGAGGGGCACAGTGACTGCCGTTCCCGTGGACTCTCGTACCACAGTATTGGGACAGACGCAGAAGGGCTTGACTTCCGGGTTCG
>PBET01000026.1 GCA_002719815.1 Methanobacteriota archaeon
ATTATCCCGTTAATTCGTCGTTGGGGAAACTGAAGAAAAAAGGAGGAAAATGACATGCAACCCCCCGCACCACCAGCAGCCCCGCCCGCGCCAGCGCCAGCAGCGCCAGCGGCACCAGCGCCACCTGCACCTGCAGCACCAGCGGCACCAGCCGCACCTGTAGCACCAGCAGCGCCAGCCGCACCTGCAGCACCGGCCGCTCCGGCCCAGCCGAAGCACCAGAGCACCCCTGAAGTCCGTGAGCGACTTTCCGCCGTCGGCGCGATCGCACAAGCGATCAGCGCTGAGGTTCAGAAAGTCATTATCGGTAAGAGCCACGTCATCGACAACGTTCTCATCAATATTCTCTCCAACGGTAACCTTCTGTTCGAAGATTATCCTGGATTGGCAAAGACATTGATGACCAACACGTTTGCTGACGCACTCGGTTGTGACTTCAAGCGTGTACAATTCACGCCTGACTTGCTCCCAGCTGACATTACCGGTACCAACATCTACGACGCAAAGAAGGGTGAATTTACATTCAAGCCAGGACCTTTGTTCTGTAACCTACTCCTCGCTGACGAGATTAACCGTGCTCCGCCAAAGACCCAAGCTGCATTGCTTGAGGCTATGCAAGAGAAGCAAGTGACCATCGGTACCGTTACCCACAAACTCCCTGCTCCGTTCATTGTTATGGCAACCCAGAACCCTGTCGAGCAAGAGGGTACCTACCCACTTCCTGAAGCTCAACTTGACCGTTTCATGTTCAAGATGAGTGTCGGTTACCCAGACCGTGCTGATGAAGACGAGATTCTCGCTCGACGTATCACTCGTGGTAAGGACGCTGTCGATGTCGATGTTATCACCGACCCACAGCGTGTTATCGCTATGCAACAGGCTTGTGAAGACATCTATGTCGATCCAGCCATCCGTATGTACATGGTCGAAGTCGTCGCTCGAACCCGTGAAGATCCACGTGTTCTCGTCGGTTCTTCTCCTCGTGGTTCCCAAGCATTGCTCAAGACTTCTCGTGCAGCAGCAGCTATGCGTGGCCGTGACTTTGTAACGCCTGATGATGTCAAGTCGATTGCAGAACTTGCAATTGCGCACAGAATCATCCTCAAGCCTGAGCACCAAATCAAGGGTCTCGAGGCTGGCGAAGTTATGCAAAGCATTCTACGAGAAGTTCCAGTACCTACCGTTTGAGAACGTTGAATCATACTTGACTAGAGGTGTTCTCGGATGTGGAGTCGCAAATCAGCAATGCTAGGAAGCATGGCCGTTGCCATGTATCTTCTTGGTCTAACGCTTAGGAATTCTCAGTTGGTCACAATCGCTGTTGTGATCTTCGTTTTCCTAACGTGGGCTGCCTTGTTTGGTGGTCATGCTGACGTTGCTTCCAGCGGACGACGAGCTGAAGAATGGACGGGTGAAGAAGGCGTTGCCCTTGGTAGCGTCCTCGCCATGCGAAAACTTTCAGGTTCACGAATCTTTGAAGATGGTGAATTAACGGTGACTTTACGTATGCAAAACAATTCAGGACTTGCAAAGATTCTCGAAGTTCGAGATCGAGTCCCAGAAGTGATGCGCATCAAGGAAGGTTCGAACTACATTTTGATGGAACTCGGGCCACGCCGTGAGACCTACATCGAGTACACGCTTGAGTGTCCTCTTCGAGGCTTCTACAGTGTTGGTCCAGTTGCAGTACGAGTTCAAGACCCATTCGGTTTATTCCACAAGGAAAAGGAAATGCATGTCTACAACGATTTCCTTGTGTTCCCGAAGATGGAGGATCTCAAAGATACCTTCGTCAAGTCTCGTGTTCCGAAGATTTTCACTGGAGCTGTCAACATCCGTCAACCAGGACCTGGTTCTGAGTTTTACTCGCTTCGAGAGTATTTCGAAGGTGACTCCTTCCGTGCCATCAACTGGAGTGCTTATGCACGTTCAGGTAAACTGATGGTGAACGAGCGTGAGCGTGACGCCGTTTCCGACGTCATCATTATCATCGATTCTCGGGCAGTGAGCGAAACCGGTCCAGTGAGTCGAAACGCATTGGTCTATTCGACCCGTGCAGCAGCATCGCTTGCCAAATACTTCCTCGGCCGTCGAGACTCAGTCGGTGTCGTCGTATACGGCGATGAAGTTGTGAGCGTTGACCGTGATACGGGTAAGAAGCAACTCTACGTGATTCTGACCAAACTTGCAGGTGCTGTAGCACGAGGAAACATCCCGCTACAGGTCGTTGTCAACCGAATTCTACCGCACATCAACAAGGGTAGTCCAATCATCTTCCTGTCCAATCTCGAAGACGATCCAACCATCGTGAACGCATTGCGTGATTTCCGAGCTCGTGACTTTGACGTCACGGTTTTGTCACCCTCATCGCTAGAGTTTGAATTCGATGCAAAGCGTCTTGATCGAACCGGCTATGAAGTCATGAAGACCGAGCGTGACGTCTTGATTGGCGAATTGCGAGGTCTAGGTGTGAACATCATGGATTGGGAGCCAGATATGCTCCTTTCAACCGCACTTGCAGGTGCACGAGGATTCTGAGGTGAGATGATGACAATGCGAAAACCATCTTCAGACACTGCCCATCTTTACGACGGAAAGGTTGTCCGTTCCTCTGCTCCTAGCCGAAAGAAGGCAGCAGGTCAAGCAGGAATTGGCTCTGAAATTCCAAAGGATGCGATTCCTGAATTGGAAATGCCTTCCTTCATTGAAAGTCTCATTGGAGGACCTATCGTTCCGAAGATGAAGTTCTTACCGCCTGATAAATTCGTTCAAAACATGCAACTCGGTGTTTACGTTATTCTTGTCGGACTTGCTCTTTTGACCTACATTATTTCTCCACCCGAAGGAACCATCTGGTTCATGCTTTTGGGAAGTGCAGACCTTGCATTGTTGTTCCAAATTGGAATCATCATCGGTGCAACTGGTCTTGGTTTCTGGGGCGCATACCAACGTGATGCACGCTATATGCTTGGATCGTATTTGTTGTTTATTCTCGCCATCATGCGTTTTGCATCTTCGAAAACCAGCGTGAACGATTTGTTCGGACTTGCAGATAGCCCAACGGTTCTCGCATCGTTGGTCGTCATCTATTCGGTCCTTCTCATCATGTATTTCGAACTCTCAAATGGTGTTCTTCGCTATTCGATGTTGGATACAAGCATTCGAACCAACGAAGTCTATGTCATGAATCCAAAGAAGATCGTCGGCAAGTACCACCGTTCATTGATTGTCAATCCAATCATTGCAACAATTCTTGCAACACTGGTCCTCTCAGCAAATACCATCCTACCATGGATTGTCGGTATTCTCTCAGAAGATACGGCAACTCGCCTACGTGAATCGGTTGAACTTGGTTCCGTGTATGGTGTTGCATTGGGTACGCTCTTCGTCTTCCTCGTTGTTGGAGGACTGTTTGCACTTGACCTTCCTACCTACATCCAGAAGCGACGTGAAGCACGGGATGAGTAATCCTAATGCTGTTCGAGAAGCGCTTGATGTTGATCTTGAATCAACCCGTGCAGAAGTTGTAGTGCTTTGCTCAAATCTTCCCCATCGATGGCTACGCGAGCAGCAGATGATGTTTGGTTGAGCCACGTTAATTCAAATTCTGTTGCAGCAAACATTGCATTGATTGCTTCAACATCCTGTTCGTTGCATCCAATGAGTGAGAGCAATCCCAGATGGTGATGATAATGGGGTTGAAGGTCAAAACGTTCCAAGATCGATGCTGCACGATGCATATCGTGTTGTGATACAATCAGGCGAGAATCGCCCAATCTCGACTCCAATCCCCACCAATGAACCTCATTTTGTGCCAATTCTCCCAAGAGTTTCACAAGTTGACGTTGATGGGCATCCACATGATGATGTGAGAAGCCAAGACTCATCACGTTGGGAAGACATCCAACTGCTTTCAGATGTTTTTCAGGTAGTTTTGGACCAACAACTGTTCGCTGACCTTCCGTTGCATGGTAGAGGTGACGAACTTCAAGCGAAATGTTTGGTTCAATCAATGGTTCAATGGTCGATGGATGCAAAACAGGTGTATCCATCAAGGATAATTCAATCGCCTCTTGATAATCCAGGTAAGGAATGGTTTCTGAACGAATCCCCCATCGAGGATTGATGGTGAAGATACCAGGAACATCCTTCCATAGAATGACCCGATCTGCATTGATAAGATGTGCAATTGCAGTTGCTGAATGATCTGAGCCACCTCGACTCAAGATTGCAATATCATTGTTCTTTCCTTCACCAAACCATCCTGTGATGACAGGGGTCCCATGCAGAGAATCTGGGTCGAGTTTTGTACTCGATGCCTGTAAATCAACATGGTTGGCTTGATAGTTTCCATCAAGGGTAATTCCGATGTCTTCGGCTCCAAGCGGGTATGCATCAAAGCCGTATTCTTGCAATCGATGCGCCACAACAAGCGCACTCAAACGTTCTCCAGAAGCGAGGAGTTGATTCAATGCTGATTGGTCATCAGGGTCTTGTGCCAACAATCGTAATGCATCTTTCAGGTTGTGAAGAACCATTGAGAAAAGATGCGCATTTTTCGAATCATCAAGACCGGGGGCAAAACGGAGATGCTGTTTCGACAAATCTTGCACCAATCGACTTGCATAACGAGGGTCTTTTGCAGCACGATACAAACGGTCGGTCGTACCCCAAAGAGCTGAAACAACAAGGATCGATTGATGGTCGCCTTGGATGACTTCAGCGATTTTATCGATATCACCAGGTTCTCGAAGACAAGAGCCTCCAAACTTGTGGATGATTCTGTGATTCACAACGCATCACGTTTCCTTAGGATCAAATCGCAAAGAACCAGTGTTGTCATCGCCCGTGCTACGCTCACAGCACGTGGACCCAAAACAGGATCATGACGCCCTTTGACGACGAGTGGTTTCTTTTCACCTTCTTCTAAATCCAATGTTATTTGCTCATGGGCAATACTGGATGGAGGTTTGAATGCAATCTGAGCATAAAGATTCGATCCTGTGGAAAGGCCTGCAATGCTTCCATCGGGTCGTTCCCCTTCTTGCATTGGCTTCTGAGGTGAACCTCCCCAAGGACTGTTGTGTTCCAAACCCGTCATTTCAACCGCTTCAAATCCTTGACCAAATGCAACGCCACGTGCTGCAGGAATCGAGAGATAAGCCCGACCTAATGCGGGTTCAAGCCCATCAAACCAAGGCTCTCCAATCCCTTGTGGTAGGTTTGAAACAAGAACATCGACACGACTTCCAATCGAATTACGTTCTTTTCGAATTCGTTCAATGCAGTCCTTCATTGAATCAACAACGTTGACATCACGACATCGAAGTTGTTCACATAATTCGCTCGCCCATTCTTCTGGACATTCATCAAGTCGTGCAGCTTCAATCGCTCCAATTGCTCCAACATGCGCATCGATTCGAATATCGCCGAGCAATGGTTCAACAAGTGCAGCTGCAGCAACAATACCTGCCGTTAATCGCGCAGAAGATGAACCTCCGCCCCGTAAATCTGCAAATCCACCACTTCTCAGATGCATGACAAGGTCTTGATGACCTGGTCTGGGATGATTTGGAATGAAACTGTAATCACTTTCACGAGCATCCTTGTTCTTGATTTGAATGAGAATTGGCTGTCCTGTCGAAAAACCATTGTGGATTCCTGTCATCAATTCAACAACATCATCTTCCTTACGCTTGCTCGCAAAATGACCACCTGGACGTCGAGTGAGCATACGCTGTGCAATTCGCCCCTCATCGATTGCCAAACCCGCAGGAACTCCTTCGAGTAATGCGCCGACCATGTGGCCATGACTCTCCCCAAAAAGGGTCAATGAGAGGGTTTCCCCAAGGCGCATCTTCATTTGACTCAGTCTATCCAACCGATTCGTCTTCAAGAACTTGAGCCTTACTCCTCAGATTCTTTTTCTTCAGGATTGATGAAGCGTGTTTCGATGATCTCAAAGTCAGGATGCTTCTGTTCGTACCACGTTTTGATGCGATTTGCTACGCCCTCTAATTGAACGGGGATGACAATGACAATTGCAGTTCCTGAACCACTTAGTCCAGCAGCACGCGCACCGTTCACGAGCGCATCGTTTGCAAGTATTCGTGCACGATGATCTTTGGTTGCACCAATAACGCCACGTCCGTTTAGTGTGAGCGAAACCAATTCATTCCCTTCCTGAATCGCATTGAGTGCCTGAATAAATTGTTGCTGGTGTGGTAGAAAATCTTCCAATGTTGGGCGGGATTCTCTCGGTCCTCGTGAAACCAACAAGACCTTCCATTCATCACGCTTCGGCCCAACGCCTTCAAGCAAGACGCCCTGTGCAACATCAGGCTCATTGGCATTGATAAGTTTCCAACCACCTGAAGCACATGCCCACGTATCGTCAATACTTCCTGTCAAGGTAATTCCAGCACGAATTTGTGAATCGACTGCGATCGCCACCTCTTCATGCAATTCAAGGGAAGTATCGGTTGAATCACAGAGTGCGCGAACGGCTGCAATACAAAGTGCAGAAGAAGATTTCAAACCTTCACGTGCAGGAATTTTAGATTGGACAGCCCAGTGAAGGCTGTCTTCATCGATTGGAAGAGCATGGCCAGCTGCAGTCCATGCATCAACAACATGAGGCAACACACCATCATCATCATGAACTTCGCGTTTGCTTTTCTTATCGAGTACTCGGACCATAATCGGAAGGTCGAGTGCCATGCTCGCGCCATAGCCTGTTCCTGCAGCATGAAGTAAACTGCAAGCCCCATGTGCTCGGCCTTGACCTAAGACAGCCATTTCTCATCGCTCCTCAGACGGTGCTGAGATGCCTTGGCCTACATGACGGGTAGAGGAAAGCGTGCAACCAAGAATCCTCATACCAATCTCAAGATTGGTTACTGAGCATACGTTGCCGTTTTCCAAAACCAAGCGAACCGTCTCCGCTTGCTGAATGAATGCATGACCTTCATTAGCATTTTCATCTTTAAATCTCAATAGAATGAATGGCCGTGTTTCAATCTTCATTCGACCAACCGTTGCAGCCCTAGTATGGCCGTTCGTGCTTACGACGAGAATCGAGTCGCCAGAAGTTAATTCACAAAGATATTTTGTGGAACCATCAGCGAGGTACGTATACGCATCGACGCTTCCAGAATTGACGCGAAATGGGCGAGTTGGAACATACTTTGATGGAACGGTTTCACCATGAATCAGAATGAATGCACGAGCAGTTGAACCAATCAACAAGCCCTCTCCTTCCTCGAGCATTGACAGAAGGTCGATGCAAACACGATCACCAGAATGCCCTTCCTGCACTTCTGTGATGATCATCGTTTCAAGTTTGATTTGTTCAGCCGTTTCAGTTGGTGTTGACTGCATTTCTGACATTTGCTCAAGCCGCATGGATTTGACAACAAGTGCGGCTTCCAAGCACGTTTCATCACAAAGTAAGGCATCAACGCCGATATCAAGAGCAAAGGCAGCCCCTTGTGCTTGGATGGGTTGGCGAATCTGTGCCGCAACTTTTGTTGGCGTTGCATCGGTTGCAGCCAGGATGTTCTCGATTGGAATCATCGACCAGTCTTCAAATGTAAGCAGTATCCATTCAACCGTTCCTGCAAGGCTTCGTGCTTTGGATTGCGCCTCTTCGGAATCGATGTGGATATGGCCTCCAATTGGAACATTGTCTCGATACAATATACCATCCTTTGATGAAATGCCCGTTTGGCCATCGTGCACATACAAAGCATCGATGCCTTCGAGTGAAACCGTCTCAGCGGATTCAAGCCAAACTTCCATTGAACAACCTCACAGACCTACTGCATTGATCGCATCTTCTGCAGATGCATCCTGGTGAACGATCATCATCAGTGCCTTTGCTACAGCACCTGGTGACTCATGCGCAAAGACTTGACGTCCCATACAAACACCAGCCGCCCCGTTTTTCATCGCTTTCTCGACCATTTCAAGCATCGAACGCGTGTTGGTTTTCGCACCACCTGCAACCAAGAGTGGAATTGGAACGCCCGACGTGACTTGTGCAAAGGAGCCCTCATCACCAGTCCACGTCGTTTTCCCAACATCGCATCCGATTTCGAACGCTACACGTGCAGCATGTGCAACACCGTTGGTGGTATCGCCTTCCATGATGTCAAGATGTGGTCCACGAGCGTAAATCATCCCCAATACAGGGAGGCCAAGATGATGACAATCCGTTGTCAATTGACCCATTTCTGCGAGCATGCTTGCTTCTCCGTCCGATCCGATGTTGACTTGAGCAGATGCTGCAAGACCACCTCTTGATTCGACTTCAGACGCTTGCCCAACCGAAACTTTGCGACTTGCATCTGGTCCACCATGTCGGGTCGAGGCAGAGAAATGAATGACCATGTTTGTGTCTGTACCTTCACAGAGGTGACTGTAATGGCTTACAACCCCTTTCTGGGCTACGATAGCGTTCACGCCTGCTGATGCTAATTCCCGAATCAGACCTTCAGTATCCTCAAGGCCAGTGGAGGGATAATCGGACATTCCGTGATCAATCGGAATCCAAACACCTCGCCCATTGGGCAGGAGGCGTTCCAAGCGTTGCGCCTTGTTCATGACATGACGAGATGCTTGACACATTCAATGCTTTGCATACATTCATCAAATATAGTAAGCAAATGATAAAAGACACAGTATGGTATCGGCTATACATGGACTCGGGCTCCATACTCGTGTTGAGCATCCTCGGAGGAGGCTTCGCTCTTGGTGTTTGGTTCATTTTGATTCGCCGAGATGCGGCTCTCGAGGTTCGCCAAGGCATGGTCGCTGATGGACTAAGAGCACCTGTTCAAGGCTCAAGTTTTTCCAGTGCTCGCTCTGAATTTGAGCGCAAACTCATGATGATCGAATCAGAGCGTCGTCGTCGAAATCTCTCAGGAGGGGTAAGCGTTTCTTTGATTCCACAAGAACAGCAGCCGGTTGAACCTGTTCAGCAGATGGTTATCGAAGAACCTCCCTCAAGAGAAGAACCTCCTGTTGAGGAAGAGGATGATGACGAAGAGTCTGAAGAAGAGATGCTCGAACGTCGTCGCCAGCGTGATGAAGAATGGGCTCGACGTGAAGAGGAAGAAGAACGTCGCAGACTCGAAGAGGAAGAAGCGGCCATGGCTGAGCAACAAGAACGCCTCAAGAAAGAACAGGAAGAGCAGGCTGAGAAAGAACGGCTCGAAGCCGAAAAGGCTGCAGAAGAAGCACGCCTTGCTGCTGAACGTGACGCAGTGGCTCAAGCAGAGCGTGATGCAGAAGAAGCAGCACGACAAGCAGAACTCGCAGCTGCTGAAGAACAACGTCTCGCTGAGATCCGTGCTGCCCAAGAGAAAGATGCCCTCGAGCGTCGCCAAGCAGCATCACGTGCACTTGAAGAACTTCGAGCGCGTCTTGAGCGTGAAGGTGCTCGCTCTTCAGATGTTCAAGTCTCCTTGATGTGGAACAACTACAACGATCTTGATCTTCACGTCGTTTGTCCATCGGGCGAGCGTATTCACGGTGGAAACCGAAAATCTGCTTGTGGTGGTCACCTCGATGTTGATGCAAACGTTCGACCAGACTCTCGCAAGCCGATTGAAAACGTCGTTTGGCCAGAGGGTGAAGCACCTGCAGGAACCTACCAAGTCTTCGTTCACTACTACAAGAAGCACAAGAAGCGACGATCAAAAGATCCAACAAAATTCCAGGTTATTGCAAATGCATATGGCGATTTGATGGAATACACTGGTGAACTCACATTCGGTGAAGAGATTCAACTCGTCTGCACATTCAACGTTCCAACGATGGAAGAGCGAGAACAAATCAAGCGAGACTTGGAAGAACAGATTCGACGCTCCGAAAGCGGTGAGGTTTCTGCGGCTCAAATCATTGCTGATGAAGCGACCCCAAAGCAAGTTGAATTTGGTGATCTCGTCGATGAAATCGAAAGCGAACTTGGTGATGAACCTGAAGACGATGGCTCTGGTGTACCGCCAGCACCTGACTTAGGTTGATGTCAGGAGAGAATGTCATCAAGACGGTCATTCTTCAGTGCATTGCGAACGCTTCGTGCAATGCGTCGACCGGTTGACATACGGGTTTCATTGATGTCTGAATAAGGAGAGCCACCAACGAATGGATTGGATCCAGCTACAATACGTGCACTGATTTCAAACACTTTGAATTCAAGTGAATCGGTGACGATGGTTTCCAAGCAGAATGGACCTATCATGCCACGGGATTCATCTTCAAGCTCAAAGGAGGCTGCAACGGTCCCTTCAGCCATTTCAAAGGCTCGAGGGAGCAAGGATTCACGAATAACAACCGGTTGATTACCAGTAACCACAAAGGATGGCTCCATGCCTGCTTCTCGCAAATCACGGAGCGAACCCAATTTGTAGAATTCATCAACGTTCGCTTCATCACGACGATCCATGGAAAGAAGTTCGAGACGACCGAGGTTCTTACCAGCATATTTTCCGCGACCCTGGACTTGATAGCCGTCGGTTGCAAGAGGATCAAAGAAGAAATGGAGGTAATATCGGCAACCAAGAACGTATTCCTGGATGGTAAACTCCTCCTCAATATCGACATTTCGTCGGAAATCACGATAATCACGAGCGATGAAGTAGCCACGACCACCTTTCGCCCCCGCGTACTTGACGATGACAGGTCCATCGATGTCATGCGGGTCTTCAAGCACCTTCGGCATGGTGCATCCGCCAGCAATTAACCAATCACGCTGTTTTGCACGACTACTTTCCCAGCGTAGAATACCTCGATTTCCAAAGGTAGGAACTTCCAGGTTTCGGAAGTTCTCACTCCCAAGGTACTCAACGAGCGATCCATGAGGGACGATGATGACATTCTTACTTCGGAACCATTCTGCATAATCGAGCATTTCTCGATAATCTTCGAGCATGAGCCATTCGTCAGGTTCTGCACCAGGGAAGGCTTTGTAGAAGCGACGTCGGTTTTCACCAACGGCAATACCAAGCGTACGGAAGCCTTCCATACGTGCTCCATGAAGGATTTGAAGGGATGAATGAGATGCGACAACACCGATTGTGATGTTGTCCTTATCGTAGTCCGCGAGCCAAGAAAGGAGAGTGGTGTGGTCTACGCCCATGTCGAGGGGTTTCGTATGCACTCTATGACTGTTATCCCTTAGTTCTCAATAGGGTTGCTCGATTTAGCCAAATTTGGGTGAAGAGTTCAAGTGCCGAATCTCCATCAAGGTTCATGGCAGGGTCAGGCTCACCAGCGAATCGGATGACCTATTCTGGGTATCTTCGTCTCGATGATTTACTGCAACTTCAAGATGGTCCAGAAGGACACAGCCCTCCACCTTCAAACGATGAAATGCATTTCATTATCACGCATCAGGCCTTTGAATTGTGGTTCAAACAGGTACGAGCAGAACTCGATGCAGTGCATGGCTATCTTGCCAGAACGTCTGTTGATGAGAAGCACCTTCCGCAGATGGTGCATCATTTGGAGCGCGTAATCGAAATCTTCCGTCTTCTTGCCAATCAATGGAAAGTGATGGAGACACTCAGCCCACAAGGCTTCCTTGCATTCCGAGATCGACTTGGAACATCCTCAGGATTCGAATCCTGGCAAATGCGAGCCATGGAAATGCGTCTTGGACTCAAGCAGGAATCAAGAGTTGCAGACATGGATCCAATGGCCCATATGAAGAAGCTTCATGCAGAAGGAAAAATCAACGATGAGGCCTTTGAAACGCTTGAGCTGATTTCTATAGAGCCGACATTAGAAGCGCTAATTTCGTCTTGGCTAGCAAGAACGCCAATCAATGGTTCTGTTCCTTCTGATGCCAACGATCAAGCGACCATCGATGCGTATGTTGACGCACATCTCAACACGATGAAAGCCCATTCAGACCAAGTCATCGAACATATGGTCAGCATTGGCCATGGTAGCCCTGAAGCACTCAAACCTCGAATGGATGCAAACCTCGCATCTGCTCGAGACTTCCTCAAACCAGATGGTATAACCAATCGAGCAAGAGCGGGTCTACTGTTCATCGAATCCTATCCTGAATTACCACTTCTTTCTTGGCCACGCCGTTTGATCGATACCATTGTTCAACTCGAACAATCCATGCTCCTGTTCCGTCATGCACATGCACGAATGGTTGAGCGAATGATCGGCCGTCGAATGGGAACAGGTGGCTCAAGCGGTGTGGATTATCTCGATAAGACAGCAACCTATCGAATCTTCACCGATTTGTGGGCGGTACGCACAGTCTTGCTCCCTCGACAATCCCTCGATGATGTCATTCAATCCGATTATTACGGATTCAATTCTTGATGGGTTCAGACTCACAAGGTTGAGTACAATTTCAGCAATTCTGCCGAGGAGGACTTGTACGCATCAAAACTAGGAACAGTCTGCTCCGGGAAGTCCAAAACAAGCGTCCTCAAACATCATATCGATTAATATTGGTCCGATAAGATATTCAAACAACAAAAAGAGTATCAACAACCCGATACCAGTTTTAATCAAATATAATATGAGGTTACCCATCATAGGTATCAAAAATCCTTCGTAATCTTCCTTCCCTAACTCTTGAAGTTCCTGCATTTGTGGTCCTTTTTTTTCAAGTCCGTACAGTTCCCGAGTTTGCTGTATTTCAAGCACAGTCGGCTCATCGGATGACCAAAATGGCGATCGCCCTGATTCACGCTTCACCCCACCAGCCTCCTGGGGTATTCTCTGAATTAAGTGTTGATAAATTAGTTCCCAACGACTACGATGAATCAACCATTCAAGCAGTTGCCCAGAATACCTATGATGGCAATCACTCAATGGTCGTTGGTGTTGCATATGATGGCTATCCAATCTACGGATTTTGGGGCTATGATGACCAAATGAACGTAGTTGAGATGAAAAGCTCATACCAATTGAAATCAGGAGAAACTCGATACAATGGAATTGACGATTACGTATACGTCGAAGGTTTAGGACATCTCGATGCTTGCAATGGTCATTTTGGCCCGACTCCTGATTTTCCACAGGGAATCGATCACTATCATACTACGATGCAAAATGGAGATGGAGAGATGGGATTCCCATACTTCCTGATTTGTTACCATGGTGAAGCGGATATGTCGAGTGATGCAGGGGCTGGCCAAGGCGGAGGGGGAGGCGACCCTTGTGCCGGATATGGTGAAACGTGGGGACCAGGAATAGGCCCTCCTCCACCAGGATGCGGCGGAGGTGGTGGAGGCGCTGGTGCTCAATTGGAAGATATTGAAAATGCGTCAAAAACAGTCGTCTCGCCTTATGCAGTGATTTGGTTGCTGTTGTTCGCATTCGCCATGTTCATGCGTAGGCGAACCTAGAGTGCCTACATCATTGAATTAAGCCAGTGGGCTGTGTTGATGTTGCCTCGCTATCGTTGGAAACGCAAATTGAGTTTATTCTCAAGACGCATCATTCTCAATAAACATACTCTCATATATGGATGTACACGCATGTCAGTTAATGCTGAAACTAGAAAGAGACGAAACAGCTTCGATTCCTATCCTTAACGGGCTGGGATTCGTTTTTGGACTAATTGGCGTTGTTGCTATCTTCATACAACAATCGCTGACGACCTTGTTACCCCTTTTGGTGCCAATTGTGGTGTGTGTTGTACTTTGTACAGTGTTGTTCAGGTCCCAACAGAAGACAAACACTGACGGAGAGAACATAACTCCAAGTCCTGTTCGAATTGATATCATCTGATTGGGACCCTTGTTACTTCTTTTTCTGTCTGCATCGAAGAATCGAAAGAGAAATTCGACTCATTGATGTTGAACGTCCCATTCAATTCATCGAATTCAGCAGGTATGCCGTATTGATGAGGCCTGCAAAGGAAACCCAAGCGATGTATGGCCACATCAATCGTGAAGCAAATGGGATTGTTTCGTGAATGAGAACTACGTAAGCTAATGAGAAGACAACCATTCCAATGATCATCAACAATGAGATGAGATATTTTTCTGAATTGAACTGTGAGGGCCATGCCAGATTGAGTGCTAATTGGATGATGAAACATGCGATAATCAGATTGAATTGCTGTAACTCCTCTTTTTTGCTTAGAATCGATATGAAACTCATCGCAAGTGTTGTGTAAAGAACGGCCCATACAGGACCAATAACCCAACCTGGTGGTTGAAAGAACGGCTCGTACTCTGAATCAAAGGTCACTTGATTCGCCTAACCGAGAATCACTCATCGAGGTGAGGATCGATATCGATTGGGATGAGTTCGTTGTCGTACTCATACACAGCAATCTTGAGAGGGTCGAGAACGAAGCGAACGCTTGCTTCCTCAAGTCCATAAAGTGAGATAAGTTCAGCCTTGAATTCCTCTCGGAGGTCTTCTTCCTTAGCGTAAAGTGGGGCGCCCATTCCAATTTGAAGTGCTCGTGCGCCAATGATTCGGGCTCGTTCGAAACGTGTGTGAAGTCGTGCTGGCTTGACCATTTTTTCACCTAACGACGTAACCGTCGCAACGTTTCGACTGAGGTCATGTTCTTCAACCCATCGGAAGGTTCTCATTCGGACTCATCAAGAAGTGCCTTTGATTTCCGAGCGGTTTGAATGTACATAATGAAGGCTGGAATGATGGCTGCAAGCATGAGGCCAAACACTGCAATGGCCAAATCGGATTCACCACCTTTTTTGGATTGTTCAGGGAAGAAGTCGTTCGGACCTTCGTCGACCAAATCATAACCCTGTGAACTCAATGCAGACGCACGAGTGAGAGGTATTCGGCCAGGTGTTTCAAGCGTCACGACAATGCTTGTCACGTTCTCATCCAACAGATCAGAGATGTTCATCGAACTGTTGTAAACGTGATATGGTGCCTCGGTTTGGTTCGTATCGTTGGTGTAGTTGAAGACCTCCTTGGTGACGTTTGCATAGGCATGGTCGGTGACGACAAGTGGTTGATCAACGTATGAAAATTCGTGTGGTCTATTTTTTGTAATCCAAACGTGGACGACGTGACCATCATCGGCTTGCCATGAAACTGTTCCATTGGTCATATTCAGTTCGAGGAATCCAGTCCATTCTCGTGTAAAGTTGTCCAGTGTCGCTGCCAATTCATTGGATTGAGATGGACCGACAAGGAGTCCTTCTCCGTTGAGAACGACGTCTGGAACGCCCCAAAATCCGTATGTCTCATACAATCGAATGTTTGATTCGGAGTAGAAATGGAGGTCTGCAGGTGATGGATGGTGTTGGATAATGGTTGTATCACTACGATTTAATTGGTCGAGTTCTTGAGATACAAGTGCACATGGTTCGCACCAGTCTGCTGAGAAGTATTCGATGAAATGCGTTGTTTCGTTGGCGATACATGTCTCGTTTGAAAGGGCACAATCGACATCGAATACGCGTACATCGTACATTTTTGCTGGAGCATATTCACCGAAATGACCGATGTGGGCGATGGATTGAGAAGAGAAAATCGCAGTCAAAAAAACTGCCATAACCATTGCCAAAGGTTTCCTCATGGTACATGGAGGCAGGGTCTTGTTAAAAGAGGGCCGGCTTCACGGCTTGACATGGACCAGCCTTGGTGGAAGCGACCATCGACGCTTCCGCTCGTTCTTATCGTGATGGCGTTGCTCATCATCGTCGTAGGTGGAACCATTCGAATCCATGATGCAGGCGAATCATGTCCTGATTGGCCGAAGTGTTTCGGAACCTATGGTTTCATGGTCGATGAAGCAGAACAAGAGGCGTATTGGGAGGCGAATCCTGATGAAATCGATAGTCGTGGTCTTGATCATCGATACACGACCTTTGAAATCTTCGTTGAGTGGTTCCATCGGCTTCTCGTTGGCATCATCGCCATACCGATTCTTCTCAATGCCATCATGGCTCAGAAACTCAAATCTGAATATGGCGAGGGATTGCGTAATCTTACGGTTGTATCAGGTATTCTTTTGATCATTCAAGCAATTGCTGGATACGTCACGGTTCGTTTTGACAATGCCGATTGGACGGTCGCTATGCACCTCTCCTTGGCGAGTATCTTCACGTCGCTCTTGGTTTGGCAATACATTGCCATGCGGGCGCATGAAGGAACGAATTGGGCGTTCTTGTCAACGTCGAAGGCGTTTTTGGACCGCCAAAAGAAGCGATTGATTAGCATCACGGCTTCTGTCTTTATTCTCCTTATTCTTGGTGCTTGGGTTTCCAGCACTGCTGGAGGGAATTACAACCAAGCTTGCAACATTGGATTCCCGAATGGCTGGCCAAAATGTCAGGGTTCAATTCTTCCAAGTATTGATGGTCCAGGTATTCTCGTACAAATGGTTCACCGCTTTGGAGCAGCAATTGTCGGTTTGGTTTTGATTCTAACATCAGCTAAGATACGTGTTGATGCCCGTGATTCAGGGGAAGGTGAAGGCTTTTCGAAAGCTACCGAAGTTGTAACAGGATTTTGGATTCTCAACGTCTTTGTTGGAGGCATGTACATCGTTTTTGCAAATCCAGATAACTTCCCAGAATTCATTTCATTGCTGCATCTTATCTTCGGTGTAACATCCTTCGTCGCTGCTGCTGTGACCCTGATGATGTTGCGTTTGGCATATCTCGGACGATTCAATCCTACTGGTGAGAACGAATGAGTGGAGAACAACCTTCCATGATTTCGCTGTTCATCAAATTGATGAAATTGAGAGTCATTGTTCTTCTCCAAATCACTGCGATTTGTGCGATTCTCGTTCATGACTCGCTTGCACGATACGATCTGATTGGCCTTGAACGAACGTGGTCCGATACCTTGTGGACGTCGTTGGTTACACTCGCTGGGGGAACGCTCTCCGCAGGTGGATCAAATGCCATCAATATGTGGTATGACCGGGATATCGATACGAAAATGCGACGTACACAAAATCGACCTCTTCCATTGGGTCAACTCCAACCAACAACGGTGTTGTTGTTCGGAATCTTCATCTCGATTCTAGGGTCGTCATTGTTCTTCTTGCTTCATTGGAAGGCTGCATTTTGGTCCTTCTTTTCGGTCGGATTTTACGTGTTCATTTACACGATATGGTTGAAACGAAGGACGCCACAAAACATCGTCATTGGTGGTGCTGCAGGAGCAACACCACCACTGATTGGTTGGGCAGGAGCAGCCGCAGATTCAATCAATTCAATGAATCCATTTGACCTTGGCTCGCCGATTCCATGGATGTTGTTCGCTTTGATTTTCTTCTGGACGCCACCCCACTTCTGGGCACTGGCATTGTATCGTTCAGGAGAATATGCAAACGCCAACGTTCCAATGATGAACGAAGTAAAGGGTGCTAAAAGGACCGTTATAGAGTCGAAATTCTACTGTGGGGGGCTTTTTCTTTTGGGTTCAGTTCCGTGTTTTTGGCCAGAATCAGGTTTGCCATTGCTTTGGGCTTTCGTTGCTGGTGGACTGACCATGTGGTACGCACAATCGGTATGGCAAATCGACGTGAACGAACCTCTTGATGGGAATGGGAGGATGCCGAAAGCAGCAAAGTCGTTTTTCCGTTCGCTCATGTATCTCGGAGCGATGTTTTTCTCGCTCGTCTTGATCTCGTTTATTCCACCATCGTGGCTTGGCATCCTCGGTCCGTTGGCATGATGGCGCGGTGAGGGAGATTCGAACTCCCGAGGGACTTAACCCACTGGATTAGCAATCCAGCGCAATGGCCAGGCTATGCGATCACCGCAACGAGGCGAGCCACCAGCAGTTTAGTCAAGAATATGACGGTTCACAAGGGAGCGAATTTCACTCGAAGAAATCTTCGAATTCGTCCGCCATATTGCGTGTCGCTTGGTTGCGTTTACGGGCTGCAATGACGCGCTTCAATCGAGCACCTCGCTTGATTGTAATCGGAATGAACAATGCGTTGAGTACGACTAGAACAAGGACTGCAATTCCAGCAGTTTGGAATTCACCGACCTTCGTGTAATCCACCAAGTCTTGAAGCCAAGGAACGCCTAATGGTGGTTCAGGTGGTTCTGGTTCTTCAGGAATGAGATGTTGGTTGTATTCCCACCACTGATCCTGAATCTTGACTCGCAAGATGTTTCCACTTGGAAGGTCATTGGTGTTCTCATTGCCTTTGCCATCAACAGGAGCAAGCACGTAGTAATAGGTTCGAAGAGGGCGAATACCGTCCGCTTCCAGTCCTGATTGATTGAACGTACCTTCCTCGCCCTCAATGCCAGTCAATCCCGTAGCGATCGGTGATGCAAACTTCAAGTCGATGATGCTTGGTTCTGTATCCATTCTGTACATGTTCCATGTGACGCCACCATCGGCCTCGTTGGCAGGCCATGTCCATGTCAGGTTGAGTTCATAACATGCGTTCCAATCTTGTTGCATATCGAAACAATCCGTCGAATTGGTAAATCGATACGTTGAGCTGAATAATTCAATTGCGCTCGTAGGAGGGAGTGCATCGCCACAAAGCCTGGAATTCCCATTCTCGTTCATGACGACGTTGATCTTCGACAAATCAGGAACGCCTGCACGATTTGTAGGTAAGATGGCGTAGGAAGCACACGTTCCAGTTTCCAATGCAACAGGATCCGTCCACCCTTCTGAATTCGTCGGCGTTGAGGCGACAGCGCTATCTGTCAACAACTCAGCCCATAGATTCTGGTTGGTTTCAGTTGCAGGGTCTGGGAAGATGGTTCCGACCGATTCATCAACCTCAAGCCTGTAGATTTGCCAACCACCGAGGTAAGGATTTTCAATGTCGCCATTGGGTTCCCAATGGAGTTCAATCACCCCTCCTTCCAATTTGTTGTGTGAGAGATTGGCAAGGGAAACGTTTGGTTGAGGCAATGCACCAATGACGAGGACGATCGTGTTGGAACGAAGGGTCAAGCTGATATTTTCGAGGCCATCATAGGCGAAAAAGTCTGGCGATACGAGATAATCCCAATATGCATCGTCTAGAGCTGATAATTCCAGGAATTCAACTGAATCATGCGGAATAGAGTCAGGAAGAAGCGTGGAGAGATTGATGTCCAGATTCAGTGTTTGAAGTTGCGCAGGTTGTAGTGCATTGTCTTCTTGCATGACCTTGAAATCCATGATCATCAAGGGCTCTTTGCCTCCTGCAATGTTGTAATTGAATCCCTCAATCGGTAAGAGTACATCATACACGAATCGGGCCTTGTCAAGCGAGACAGCTGAACCGGACATGAGTGGCTCTTCTTCAATGACAACTTCGTCAATGATCGAGATTGTTGCATGTGTTTCTGCAGTGAATCCCAAGGCATCTTCAACGAAGAGCCCTATATCGTAATCCTTGAGCGGGAATGCTGAGGCATTAATGGCAATTGACTCTCCGTACCCTATGCTGATGACCGTATCGAGCATCCACGTGTAATTGAGAGGCTTTGCAGCAACGGAATTGGTAATGGCCGTCAGTTCGATCGTATCGGCAGTCGTGTAGGTGCCTGAAATCGAATTCATCGTAATAATCGGCAAAATGTCACCGGCAAGAATTGACGTAAATTCGATGAGCGTATTGTCTGAAGGGCCGGTATCTGGTCGCCCGTTGAAGGTTGTTGGCATGTAAATGCGCAACTCTTTTCCAGCACCAACCTTTGTTAGATTGAACATACATGTGGAACCTTCTGATGGATTGAGTTTGTCGATTGTACAGGAATCGAGGTATTCGGATTCTCCAACAGCATCGAACATTTCGAAGTTTACTTTCACATCTTCGACAGTAAAGTTCCCGATGTTTTCAACATCGACAGAGAGCATATCCTCGCCAAAGTAATAGTTTGCAGAGGACGGGTCGTGTGAAGGGTACATGCTTGCAATGCGTAGATCAAGTGTGTTATCGAGAACGATTTCCACTTCAGCGAGGTCATTGTAATCGTTCAGATCACCATCGTATGCACTCGTACTATCGATGAGTCCAAATTGTAAGATGTAGCGTCCGGGGACGGAGTAGTTGAGTGCGGGTAGTGTCGTTGTAAACACTTGCTCATATCCTCCAGACGGCAAGTTCGTGACACTTTGATTTGATGTAGCGACCAAGGTGCCATCCAACTCGAGCAAGTTCCATCCCATGTTCGCAACGAGTCCACATGACCCGCATGTGTGAGCCATGCCATAGATGTCCATGATGTAATCTTGTTCGGTGTTGAGGATGTACTCGCCATCATAAGTGTGCAAGCCTGAAAGTGTGTCTCTTGGGTCCTGATCTTGGTCGATGGAAACATCGCTGTATTCCGCGGTCAAGTTGATGTTGTAGGTGAGAACATCGTCACTGATGTCGACATCTGCATAGGTGAACTTGAATACGACGGTGAAGACTCCGGTCAATCCGGATGGATACCATGCTGATGAATCGCTGAAGTTTCCAGTATCGCCGCTTAGCAATCCATTGACGTTGATTTGACCGCTTCCTACATCGTTCGATGAACACTGCGTTGCAGTTTTCATACCCTGGCAAACGTACCAATTCATCGACCGAGCTGATGTTTGAGCGCTCAATGCTTCATTTTCTACTTCAGCCGTGAAGGTGATTGGGTCAAAAGCAGGATAGAATCGGTCTTCAACAGGGCTTTGGCCGGATAGGATTGCAAGATCGATTTGCTCAATGGCTGATGCGCTGGGTGCGGCAATAAGGGCCGAGAACAGCGAAAACAGCATCAAAGAAATCAGGCCAAGACTCGTCTTTTTCTTGGGAATAGCCATGCGCTCCGCTCCTGACATCATACAATGGTCGCATGGATGATTCAAAGACTCATCGCTTCAATCAGGGGAAAATCAATCGGTTGGAAACCTCAAATTGTTCGGCAACGTTCATGACATCCCGTGTTGTGGTCAATGCATGGGAGGCGACGATTGGTCACAATTACGTGATGATGAGGGCGGTCTTACGGCCGTCATCGAATTTCTGTCAGCCTTCACGTTGTTTCTGATGATTCTCACTGCATTCATGTCGCTTGCTCAACTTGAAATGGGCTCCAATGACACGGAAATCGATCAAGTTGATCAAGCGGTTGTTCTTGGACTTGACCGACTTACAAGTAGTTCCGGTTGGTTTGTACCAAGCGATGGAAGTGGTGGCTATGACCATACCAATTCCACAATGGATTGGCACCTCCAACCAGCGTCGGCCTTGGAACAAGGACGCGTACAGACCGGTCTTGTATTGAATAATCAATTGGACCTTGAACGAGTTTCAGCACTCTCAAACGTCACATTGACGAGTTTTTCACTCGGTTTGGGATTGGCTGATGATTTAACAGCTCACCTTCGTATTTCGGTCCAGGCATCGGATGATGAGGGCCGTATCGGTCTCGAACTGTTCGAAGGTGGGGCAAGCCTAAACAATGCACGAATGGCATCAACGGCGTCGAGTACGGTGCGAATGGGTACGGAATTGGTTTTGATTACGCTGGAGGTGCATGATGCGGGAAGGACAAACGAAAATCTCGTCCTTACTGAAGTGATGGCAAGACCGATCAGCGGCGGTCCTGAATGGATTGAAGTGTACAACGACAATGCCTTTGCAACAAGCCTCTATGGTTGGTCGTTCAATGTTTCATCGGTTTCAACATCAAACGAAATCCTCCTCCAAGAAGGTGTCATCAGTGGACATTCTGTCGCCTTGTTTACAGGCTCACTTTCCTCGCTTGAACAAGGCAATGCATCGCAAATGTTCGATCTAGGTCAATACGGATTGCTTGGAACAGGCTCAATGAATCTGCTTGATGATGGAGCAGGTGTTATTGAACTCCGATTCACGCGACCAGGTCAAACCAACCCTAACACAAATTCAATCGCAGAATGGGGCGGGCAAACCGGCCTTCTCATGAACTTGAATCAGGTCCTTGTTTGGGATGCTGGCAGCACAATTTCCTCAGGTTCATGGTCGGTTCAACAGGATGCAACTCCCGGCGATGTGTTCTTTGAGCAAACAAATGCTTCATGAACTCGGGTGGGTTGGGTGAACTGATAGCCGTGCAAGCCGCATCAACATATTCCCGAGACCGCTGTGTGACCGGTATCCATGGTCTCGATGAAATTCTTCGAGGTGGTATCCCTTATGGTTCGACAGTTTTGGCATCCGGAACATGTGGTTCAGGCAAGACCACACTCGGAATGGAATTCCTTGTTCGTGGGGCACTTGCAGGTGAAGCTTGTGCTCATTTTACAGCAACTGAGCCATCCGTTAAGTTGCTTGAAAACATCCGACAATATGCATTTTTCGACATGAACATGGTCGACACTGGATTGATCAATGTCTTTGACATGGACGTGTTGTATTCATGGCTCGGTCTTGACAAATCGACATTCGACTTGGACGACGTCCACGCTCTCATCAAATCCATTACCGATATTGTCAACACTATTGGTGTGACTCGTCTTGTGATTGATTCTGTAACAACTCTTTGTTACAAGATTAAGTCAGAGCAATTGATTCGTGACTTCCTTTTTACACTTGGAAAGAAACTTGCAACGCTTGGTTGCACAACCATCCTCATCTCGGAAATTACCTCTGCTACAGAGAACGCCCACTGGTCCTCCTTCGGTGTTGAAGAAGCGATTGCAGACGGTATTGTTGTCATGGGCGACGTTGAGCGTATGGGCCACCTTCTTCGATTTTTGCAGGTTGTCAAAATGCGTGGTACGGCGCACAGTCGAGCCAAGCACGCGATCGAACTCACGCCGCTTGGCGTCATGCTCACGCCGATGCTGAAATGGGGCGCGCAAAGCGATAAAGCGTCACGATGGGGTGCTTGATGATGTTTGAACTCGACCAACGAATTGCTGAGCAACTTTCGACCATCTCCCTAAACAGTTCTGTTCAGGTTCGCTGTGGGAACTCGAATGCGTTCATGGTGACTGCAAGTACAATGTTGCCACTTATGCAGATGTTTGAGATGGGTGGTGTCTACATTTCAGCGAGCAGAGGCGCGGTTGAAATCATCCAAGCCTTCGAATCCATCGGTGTTGATGTATCGAACATTCAATTCATTGATTTGGTCTCATCAGGTATTCTTGGAGGTACGGATGTCAACTATCCAAACATTCATTTCGTTGATAGCCCGATTATGCTCGAATCGGTCCTCTTGCGCACGCTCTATATTTTGCGGACAACAAATACACAGCGCAATTTCGTGTTCCTTGATAGCGTCAATGCCTTGGCGATTTACAACGAAGATCGCATGCTTGCTGAATATCTGCACACCTTCATCAACACGTTCAGACAACGAGAAGTTCTTTCTGTTATTCTTAACGTACCGGACCAGACACCACCGCTGGTGTTGTCAAATCTTGATTTGTACTGCACCGATTTGGTCGATCGGGGCCAGGTGGTTATTCACTGAGGGATGAGTCATGCGCAAGAACATTACATTCGATCAAGAGGATGAGGACTTCTTTGGCCAAGTTGGTTCATTTGGTGTTCCTAAATTCGACAATGAGATGCATGGGGGTGTCCCTCGCGGCTTCACAATGGTGGCATTTACAGAAACAGGTTCTGGTGCTGAATTGTTTGCAAAGCAATTTATCTCGCCTGCAGAAGAATCTGAAAACACCTTGTACATTTCAACCAATGAAGCACAACCAGAGATTGTTCGTGTCTTCAACAAGTATGGCTGGCCGCTCGATGTCAATGTTCGAACCATTGGCGAAGAGTACAATGCAAACGTTCTGGAGAAAGAACTCCTCGCAAGCCGGTATCGATTGGAAGGCTTCCGTTTGGAAGATATTCAGCGCCTTGCACAGACGCGATTCGTTGAAGATTCAACACAGGATTATCTTACCGAAGTGACGAATGAAATTATGGCCCTTGGACCTTACTTCCGAGCCGGAATCGATAGTCTGGATTTCTTCTTACAACGAGACGACCCTGGCCGTGTTGTTGCCATGATTCGAATGCTTCAAGCACACACGCAAATGTATCGCGGTTTACTTCTCATCATGGTCTCAGTCAATGGTTTGCCTGCTTCAGTTCGCCAAGAACTATCCAGCATTGCTGACATGGTTCTCACCTTTGGCGTTCGAACCATAGGTTCCGATTTCGAAACATCGATGATCGTCTCGAAATTTAGAAACGCTCCTGAAAACCTCAAAATGCTCGTCTTCCGTGTAACGCCTGAAGAAGGAATTACGCCGGAAACCGTCGAACGTATCGCTTGACGGTCCTCGTGGCCAAAGCGACACCTCCAAAGAGGGCGGAGGGTGCGGTATGGATATGTCCAAGCGAGCAGCGACCGGCGGATACGACCCGTCAGGGATTGATCTCGATGCATGGACAGAATTGGAAGAGCAACTTGAGGCAACCATTCCAAATTACGATCGTGTTAATCGATTAATGACCTTTGGACAGGACAAACGATGGCGTCGAAACGTACGCAATCACGCATCCAAAGGAATGAAAGTTCTCGAAGTTGGTTGCGGTCCAGGAAGTTTTGCCGAAGATCTCGTCGGTCTCGATGTGACATGTCTCGATCCATCCGAAGCAATGCTCAAAGTTGCAAAGAAACGGGTCGATGGCGCTCGAGCTTCTCGCGGAGAGGCTCCTGCATCTTACGTTCAAGCACTTGCAGAAGACATCCCCCTGGAAGACAATACGTTCGATATGGTCTTCTGTTTGTTTTCGTTTCGAGATTTTCAAGACAAAAAGAAAGGCCTTGAAGAAATCTATCGTGTCTTGAAACCTGGCGGTCAATTGGTGATGTGTGATGCGGGGAAGGCCAACTATCTGCATGGCTTAACAGGAAGAATCTGGATGAGTACAGTGGTTCAATGGATGGCTCGATGGGTCACCAAAACCAAGGACCACCCTTGGAAAGGTCTGGCTCGTTCCTATACGTATTACGGTACCAACAAATACTACAGAAACATGATGAAAGATGTAGGTTTTCAAGATGTTTCTGGTCGGCTTTTGTATCCGTTCATGATGTCGAGTCGATTCCGGGGACGAAAACCGCAATAGGGCGCATCATTTGCATGAACTGAGGACTCCATTAGCCTCATAAACCCCCTCTCAGTCGGATTTTTTGTAGTGGTTGTTATGGGAATGGAAAAAGTCCTCCAAAGCATCAAGAAGGCCGAGCAGGCTGCTGAACAGACACTCTCCGATGCACAAACAGAGTCGAGTCGAATTCTCAGTGATGCTCGCCGAGATGCTGCAGACCTTGTCGCTAAAGCAACCGAAGAAGCTCAAGCATCCATTCAATCCACACTTGATGCAGCAAAGGATGCTGCAATGAAGGACGTTAATTCCGTCCAGAAGAAAGGCGCAAAAGACGTCGAAGCTGTTGAATCCGGAGCCAGTTCCAAGCAAGATGCTGCAGTTGCGCTCATCGTCGAGAAACTTTTGGATCAATGAGGTGGTAGCATGTTCTCAACGGTTCCAATGTCTCGAATGACGTTAGCAGCACCTGTTGACGCCATGGCAGACATCGTCCGTGCTTGCTCTGACCTTGGATGCGTTCACATCGAAGATTACACGCAATTCGAGGAAGGCATCGGTGTCGGCCATGCAATTACAGGCGAAGATGCCGACAAAGTGAGCGCATTGCTCGTCAAGGTTCGGGCCATTCGAAGCAACATTTCCGTCTTCAATGCAAAAGGCGCTGTATCAGCATCGACGGCAAAGTCGGTTGCTGAGAAACTCGAGGCTGAGATCAACAAAGCGCTTGGCTACATCGAAAGCATTCGTGAAGCGGAAGCCAATATTGCAAATCTTGAAGATCAAGTTCGAATTTTTGAGAAACTTGCACCATTGAATATTTCACTCGACCTTCTTTCAGGATATTCGGGTGTTGAAGTTTATGTTGCCGAAACAGCAAATTCCTCGAAAGCATCGAAAGTCTTCGCAGACCTTCGAAACGATATCGAGTTCATGGCACCTGCTGGATTGGTTGCTGTTGCCTGCGCTCCAAACAAGGCAGCAGAAGTTCAAATGGCACTCGCAGAACTGAATGCTAAAGCAATCCAACTCCCTGCTGGCGAAGGAAAACCTGCTCAACGAGCAAGCGATGCTCGCAAGGCCATCACTGAAGCCATGGTTTCAATGGAATCGAACCAGAAAAAACTCGATGATTGGGCAAGCACGCATGGTTCAGACCTGGTAATTGTGGAGGAGTACCTTCAACGAGAGGATGCCATCTTCACCTCGCCAACGTCCTTAGCTGTTTCAAACCAAGCATTTGCCCTTGACGCATGGCTTCCAACCAAGAACGCTGACTCGGCTCGTTCCAAACTCAAGAAGTTGGCTTCTCATCTTGAAATCGAAGCGCATGTTGACGATCATCACCACCACGGTGACCACGATGATCACCATGCTGAACCTGAACCGCCGATTGCTTATCAAAACAGCAATCCTGCTGAACCGTTTGAACTCGTCGTTGACCTCGTTGGACGTCCAAAGTACGGTACCTTTGAACCAACAACGCTGATTATGATTACACTACCACTACTTTACGGTTTAATCCTTGGCGACTTTGGATATGGTTTCGTTATCGTTCTTCTCGCACTATGGCTTCGCACACTGCCGTTTGCAAAGGACCCTATGGGCAAGAATGCAACAACTGTCCTTCTCTGGATGGGCATTTGGTGTATGTTCTGGGGATTCGTGTTCGCTGAAGGATTTGGATTCATTTGGGATGAATCATGGTCGCCTTTGGAAGGATTCTACGCCTGGACAAAAGATCTGACCTACGGATTCAAGTCCAGTGACATCGGTACAGCACTCGGACTTGGCCACACCTATGTGCCATTCCACCGTGCAGATGGTGCCCTCACCGATTACGTTCTCTTGTCCGTATACGTCGGTGTACTCCATCTCTTCCTTGGGTTCGTCATTGGCTTCTTCAACGTCTTGAAGGGCCATGGCATCGTAGCAGCCTTCTTCGAAAAGGGTAGCTGGTTGATGATTCTGAGTGGTGGTTTCCTTCACATATACGGATTCATGAAAGGTACCAACGAGTTGATGGCTGGTACAATTCCAGCCTTTGTTGTCATTGCGGGTGTTTTGATTCTCATCGTCGCCCTCGCCGTTTTCGAAGGCTTTGGTTGGGCCGGCGGTGTTATCATGGGCCCAATCGAAACATTTGGGCTTCTTGCAAACACGCTCTCGTATCTGCGAATCATGGCAGTTGGCGTCGCAGGTGTCAAGATTGCCGAAATTAGCAACACCATGGGCTTTGCATCCATGGTCGACGCATTTTCAGCAGGTGATTATCTGCTCGTTGTTGTCTTCTTCCTCCTTTGGATCGGTATCCAAGCCTTTGCGATTGCACTTGGACTCCTTTCACCTACAATTCACGCAGCTCGTCTCCACTTTGTGGAATGGATGGGCAAGTTTTACGATGGCTCCGGCAGGGTCTTTTCCCCGCTTGGTGGCCAACCTCTCCACGTGGAGGGGAAAGCATAGTCCACTGGACATTAAATGGAGGTAGAAAAAATGAACAAGAATACCCTGAAAACGAGCCTGCGCACCCTGATCGTTCTGCTGACCGTCGCCTTGGTCGCCCAAGGCGTCGCTGCTGCGGAAGAAACCACGGACAGCGGTGCAACTGACGGAATGACCGGCGACGTTGGTGTCGGCTTGGCACTCGGCCTCGCTGCCATCGGTGCTGGCTTCTCCCA
>PBET01000027.1 GCA_002719815.1 Methanobacteriota archaeon
GAACAACTGGAGCGCCGACCCGTTTAACCGAGAAACCGAAGCCTTTCACCGAGGCTGACGTCAGAAGAAACCCGCTAGGGGGGGTTCAAATCCCTCTGCCCCCACCAACACTCAACAAAACCGAATATTCATGCTAAGAACTGGTTTCGGTGATACTATGCAGACACGACGGCTCTGGGCAGTTATCTGTTTGACCGTCCTGATGGGTCCGCTTGTTGGCTCGCTGACAGTCCCTCCTTCTGATTACATTCGTTTGGAGAATGAGGTTCAGATTTTGCCCGAAGGCCAAACCTTGGACATTCCAATACAAGATGGATGGGGATGGGTTGCTGATGAACGTCCTTGGTGGGAACGATCGGCGCTTGATCAAGATGGAAACAGCATTCATGATTCGCTCCAAGATTCAGATTTCATGACTGGCATTGGTCTCTCATATGGAACTGAAGTCAACGATGCACACCTTGCAGACTTGAACGATATGGGATTGGAAGTCGTCGATGTAATCGAATCGGTCGATGCAGTCCTTCTTGGCATCATCAATACCTCAATGGTTGAATCCTTGGCCCAACTCGATGATGTGGTCATGGTCGAGCGATACGGTGAAATTCATCTCTATGGTGATATTCAGACCCCTGCTGTCAAAGCAAGAAATTCATCACTGTATCCTGGTGCTTGGGATTTGGGCGTGACTGGTGATGGTGTTGTCATCGCAATGGTGGATACTGGTGTCGACAATGAACATCCCGGTCTTAACGAGAAGTTCGTTGCTGGCTACGATGCCGTATGCTATCTTCACACAGATCCACGCTGCGTCAGCTCCAGTTTTGGCTCAAGAGAAACGGATGGAAGCTTCGACCCTGATGATGGGAATCAACACGGAACAGCATGCATGGGCATGGCTGCTGCAACAGGCATCGATGCCAGTGGGGCGCAAACTGATTTCTATGGAGCGGCCCCTGATGCAGCCCTTGTCGATGTTCGTATTGGAACGGATGCTGGAGCAGGACCATTTGAGAACTATTTGCTCTCTCAGGAATTCTATGAATCCGCCATGAACGGGTTGCAATGGATTATCGAACATAAGGACGACGCTTGGGCAGGCGCTGATGAAAGCGATTATGGTATCGACATCATCTCGCTTTCTTGGGGAATCACATCGCATGAACCAGGTGGTTCCGATGGTTCCGATATGCACAGTCGTATTCTTGACGAAGCGATGATCGCTGGTGTCGTTGTCAGCGTTGCAGCAGGTAACGATGGCCCTGACAATGATGGACTCTCTGGAATGGGTTCTTCCGATCTTTCCGTTACAGTTGGTGCTACTGATGATCAAAATACAATCGACCGTGAAGACGATACCATAGCAGGATATTCTTCACGTGGGCCACGCCGAGACAATGCTGACGGCAACCCGCTTAATGAGTTGAAACCAGAAGTAACCGCACCTGGAACCAACATTATACAAGCTGAGGCTTGTGTGACCTCAGGCACATGCAACAATTTCCTCGGAGGCGACGCGAGCGATAATGGGTACACCGGACGTGGGTCTGGAACCTCATACGCAACGCCTTCTGTATCTGGAATTATGGCGATGATGATCGAAGCAAACCCAGACTTATCTCCTGCTGAAATCAAGGAAATTCTCAAACTCACTGCTGAACGTAAAGGTGAGCCTTCGGCTCCGGATGTTGATCCATTCTGGAACCGTGACTTTGGATTTGGAATGGTCGATGCGTATGCCGCCGTCTCAATGGCGTTTGATCTGAAGTATCAAGGTCTGACTGGAGAGGTTGATGTTACCACCCAAGTTCACATTACTGAGACAAACACGACCGATGGAATCACCACATTGACTGGACTCGCATGGGGACAAGTCGGAGCAGTAACGTCTGTTGAATACCGCATCGATGGTGGCGAATGGCTGTCAGCTACCTTTGACGAAGGTGCAGAAACCATGGGTGCATTTGCGCGATTTAATTGGAGTATTGCTCTCGATACATCAAAACTCTTGGAAGGAAATCGAACCGTTGAAGTTCGCGCAATCAACACCGAAGGCGTCCAATCTCTGATGGTTGCAGCAACCATTCAAGGGGCCTGGGATGGCCAACCTGAACCTGAAGAATTTGGTTTCCAAGAAGTGATCATGGTCGGACTCGCTATCGCTTTGCTTGTGCTTGCGTTGATCATTCTCCTTGGTGGTGATGGTGATGAGTATGAGAGCAAGAACGCTACATATGTTCCACCTTCGCTCGAGGAGCAGGAAGTCCTTGATGCGATTCTTGAATCAAACGAGGGTGGTGATGTTGATGGGTGATTTCAGTCAACGAGCATTGGCGATTCAGCCTACGGGTGTTCGAAAGATGTTCGATTTGGCTGGAGATGATGTCATCAGTTTTGGTCTAGGAGAACCCGATTTCCAACCACCTCCAATCGCCATTGAAGCTTTTCACAAAGCCATGCTCGATGGGCGAAACAAGTACACGACAACGGCAGGATTGCCTCCATTAAGGGCAAAGATTGCAGAATCATGGACCCATCTTCAATCTGGCTTGAATGAGGACAATGTCTGCATTACAATGTCGGGAACCAATGCTCTCCTCAATCTCTTCTTGACCTTCGTTGATCCTGGAAAGAACGTTCTCCTTCCTGAACCCTACTTCCCTCTCTATGGTCCAGATGTCACCCTTTGTGGTGGTGAAAGTCGATACTATCCTTGTCTGTTTGAGAACGAATTTGTTCCAACAATTGATGCACTTGAATCATTGGTTGATGAAGATACGGTCGCGATTCTCTACAACTTCCCATCCAATCCAACGGGTGGCACATTAACGGTTGAACAACGAGATGAACTCCTCGCTTTTGCAAAGCGTCACAATCTCTGGATTCTTTCTGATGAAGTCTATGATCGAATTGTGTTTGATTCGGAACACGTCTCGTTCGTCGGAACAGATTACGACAAAGTGATGCTCATCAACTCCTTTTCGAAGACCTTTGCAATGACTGGATGGCGAATTGGATACATCATGTCTGCAAACCTTGAGGCGATGAAACAAGTCATCAAAATGCAATACTACATTACTGCTTGCTCCAACGATGCAATGCAATACGCAGTACTCGAAGCAATGGAGAAGGCTTCCGATTATCCCGATATACTCGCAAAAGAATTCCATGCTCGATGCAATCTTATCGTCGATCGTCTCAATGCAATGCCTGGTGTTGAATGTCATCGACCAAAGGGCTCCATCTACGTCTTCCCGAAGATTCAGGTGCAGGGTTTGAACAGCCAAGAGTTGGCGATGGAATTGCTCAAAGATGGCGTTCTATGCTCGCCAGGAACAGCGTTTGGCCCATCTGGTGAAGGACATCTCCGCTTTGCATTCACCATTTCCCAAGAAGATATTTCTCGGGGCATGGATAAGGTTGAGGCTACGTTGAAGCGACTCAACAACCAGTAGGTGGAATCGATGATTGGAGCCATTCTGTACTTCATTGCAGGATTTCTTCTCGGTCATTTGATCCCTCGCGTTCCGTTCATGGTTCTAAGTCGAACCTCGGGATTTAACAAAGGATTTCCGCCTCACCCAGAACCGATTCCTTTGTCACCTCGCTTGACACAACGTGTTCTTCACATGCAATTCTTCCACAAACTTGGAACTTGGACGACACTTTTGCCTATTATTTTCGGATATGTAAGCATACTCGGAGGCTTGTCGACGTTTGGTTATGGCTTGTTCCTAGCGGGAGGTTGGACGTTGCTTTCTCGCGCTCAAGTGCTTCTTGGTGGGCCTCCAACAGCCTGCACGCTCGAGATGGCTCAGCGTTTGCAGATGGTCATGAACATTGCAGATTCAGAAGATGCTTGTTGCCCTCATCCCCAACCTGAGTGGTGGGTCGAATCGGTCCGATGTGCTTCTTGTTCTAAGAAATTAGAAACGATGATGCGTCCAGATCTCGGTCGACCACGCAAGGACGGTTTAATCCGAGGTTGGATTCGTCTGTGGCTGAGTGATGGACACCCAATGGTGTTCACCGACGAGTCTCAAAACGAGGTTCAATAGTCGAAAATTGAGGGCAACCTTTGTCTAACCATTCGAAACCATCGATGCATGGGGCGGGCCAATCAACGTGGACCATTGACCGCTCGAATCTGGTTGACCATCGTTGTCTTTTGTCAAATCTTCCTTACGCCGATGGCTGCGTTCTCGATCACCTATCTCTTACAACTTGACATGACAGGCGAGAACATCACGATTGGCATTCAAAAAGAAATGCTACCTTGGATAATGGCTGCATCGCTGAGTTATGGTATGCTTGCATTGTTCCTTGCCTTGGTCATGGGTGGCTATCGGCCACTTCGAATCGTTGAGCGAGGAGGTTGGACCTCAGCACTTGGCTTGTCAAGAGCTGGCCGTTCAGCGACAAGTTTGCGTCGTGCGCGAGATAATTTCTCTTCTTCTCCGCATGGTTCACTCTCAACACTCGTCAATCGTCGAATGATGCGAGGTCATTCGTTGATTTCAACGCATGGTGGTTTGTTACTGCTTGCTGTTCCATTCCAAATTCTCCTTGTCACAATCCCGCTCACATTGGTGATGATGGTGCCTGAATCCATCGTTCAATTAAACCGACGACTAGAACTTGCAATTTTGTTGTACATCATCGGATTGTTGATGGCGATGCGCCTTTATCCAATCTTTTGTCGCAAATACATCGGTATTGCAACCTTTACCCGAAGGTGGTTGATTTCCATGACCAAACTCTCGTGGCTCGCTCCTGTCCTTGTCTTGTGGTTAATGGGGCGTTTTGCTAGCCTTGTTGTTCTCGGATGGATGGGCCAAGACACTGAATTAGCGATTACGTTTGAAGCCAATCTCTTCGAATCATTCCTCGGGAATGCAGTGATCCCCGAGACGAGTTTCCTCGATTTGCTGACTGCACTCGCAGTCATGCCACTTGCGGCATTCACAACGTTGGCAGTTCTTGAGGGTGGGTCAACAAATCCACCTGATTGGATGAAGCAACAAAATGATCCCATCTCGCGATTTGATGGAATGGAATCGCCTGATTTTGGTTTACTTGGAAAAGTTACGACTGCTGTGGTCTCGACCACAGCTGCATTGGGTGTCGCAGCAGCGGCGGGTGCTGCTTCACGTGGGCAGGAAATTGCCACTGGCCTTTCTGCAATGGCCTCAGCTACGCCAACCGGAATAGATGCAGTATCCGAGACGGCCTCATCCATTTCGACTCCGGCTCTGCCCTCCATCGCTGAGGAGGTTCCTGTTGAATTGCCAGAATTCGATAACAGCCTTCTCGAACTCCATTCAGAAGAAACCCCTCCTTACGACCAACCAACGATTCAAGGCCTTATTTCGGATGAACATCGTCAAGAGAATTAGAGAGCAAACAACGACCATCTTCATATGATGCAAGTTGTTGGGGCGATTGTTGATGACGATGCGACGAAGTATCCCGATGTTTTTGATTGCTCTCATGGTGTTCCAAACAGCATCTTTGCTGGTTGTAGATTCAGCTGAAGCTACTTCTGGTCGAGGAGGCCAAAACGACGATTTCTTCGTCGACAAAATCACCATTGGGAATGTGAGTGACCCGGCCCATATGTGGGTTCAGTCCGATCAATCGACCGTCGATTATCTGGTCATGGGTCAGGAAGTGGAAGTCGCAGTGCGCGTGAAGTTGGGCGGCTCCTCGCTCACCGGGAAATCCGCCGAGGTCTTGGTCGAAATCGTCCACCCGATTGGATTCGTCGTTGAATCGTCAAATTTCACAACACCGGATCTTCTTGCAGGTCAAAGTCACGAGGTAAACTATCTGTGGACGCCAATGATTGCTCATTCCATTCTCAACACGTCCACGAATGATCTCACAGGTGGCTTGGTTGTACGCGCAACGGTCCTTTATTCCGCCGACGATCGCAACGAGAACGACATGCTCGAACAAGCAGTTCCTGTTGCAATCATGAAGGACAAGTTCGATGGTACCACCGTTGCATACGACTCGCCAACCTTCCTCTCAGGCCGATATCCTGTAGATGGAGGAGACGCCACGGATGTTGGAAGTTGGCAAACCGATACCGGAGGACCTGAAGGAACGGATCACTGGCGACATTCAAACCCAGGTGCTGACTATCCATCTGGGGCACACGACCGTCTAGTGAATGCATACTTTTCTCAGTCCCAACAGTGCGGTGCACAGGGACAACTCGACTCAGGACTGAGTTTTGCGTACCAAATATACATCTGTCGAAAGACCTTCTTCGCCGGCGAATTTATTTCAACGCAATTTTATGCGCAAACGTGGGGTTCACTCGCAGCAGGCGACAATGTTGGTTTTGAGTTGTGGCGCGGGTCAGGAAACTACAACAGCAAGATGGAATCGCTTGTTTGGAATTTCTCCAACGCTGCCCCAAGTCCAGCATCCGGTCAATGGAGTAACGTATCTTGGGACCCACAAGTCGATTGGGCTCAGATTCCGGGTCTTGCCAATCCCGATCTCTTCCTTGGCGGAAACTCGTACTCGATTGGTCTCCTTTTCCACTCCGACAATTTTGGCGCATCCGAAGGTATGCACGTTGACGATTTCATTCAGTTCGGTGTTTCGAAAGTTGCCGATTTCACACTTGACGTCGATTGTGATAACCCAGAAGCAGGATACTCCTCGCCTCCATCGAACACAGTCGTCTTGCACTGTTTGGTAACAAATAACGGATACTCAGGCGCAACTGTTTCGGTCTATTCCAACGTCACCAATTTGACGTGGATGGATCCTGCTTTCCCTTCCATTCGAATTGAAACCTCCAATCCGAACGACTTCTTTTCACCGGTCATTATCCCAAGCATTGGAGCTGGAGAAACCGTTGATGTCTACGTCAACATCACCATTCCTGCTGGTGCGGATGTTCAACAACAGACTTGGCAAGTGTGGTTCCAGGACAGTGGTGGTACCAACTCTGGTGAAAAGGGACGAGTATCGATGAACCTTGCTGTAACCGATCAGTACGGTGTATCACTGACTTCTCAAACCCCGTTGCTCGCCGATACATTGTTGCCAGGAGAATCGGGCAACATCCCGATTCGATTGCAAAATGTCGGTAATCGAGATGCATCCTACAATCTGGTGACGACCTTCTCCGAAGATGGCTGGAGTGCATTGGTTGAGAACGATACTGGTGTCGTGATTCCGAATCCAATCGTTCTTGAGAAAGGGGAAGTGGTTAACCTGTTCCTCAACGTAACAGCCGACAGCCTTGCTACTCCCGGTACTGTGAATTTCAACCTCCGAGCAACCTGTCCTTCTTGTGGTTCAGCACTGTTCGGTGCGGATGTTCTAGGACGCAACATTGAGGTTCCAGTTTTGCGAGAAGTATCAATTTCAGCGGACCAAAACACCTACCAGAGTGCGGCTGATGGCGTAACCGAAACCGTCTACATGACACTTCTCAATCTCGGGAACAACGATGAGCAGTACGATCTTTCTCTCGGTGGGCCGCATCAGTACATCCTTGGAGCAACCCTTGCAGGGGATACGACCGCAGTTCTGGATGCGTGGGATGGTGAAACAACCGTCATCATGACGCTGCCTATGCCTGTCGGTTTAGCACCAAATCCATACTATGTTGATGTCATTGCAACCAACGTTGAGGACCCTTCGGTTGCAGTATCTTACCGAATAAACGTCGTAATTCTGGACACAGCCGCTGTCAGTGTTTCAGATGAATCATCGGATCAATCCTTCCTGCCTGGATCTTCAGATGAAACCGACCGCTCCTTCGAGATTACAAATTACGGAAACAATGAGGACCGATTCACAATTACCCTCGATGTGCCTGAAGGCATGATTGCAACGCTTATCGATCCGGCTCCAATCAACGGTGTTGCTACGACGCCAGTTATCGCTTCTGGCGAATCATGGCCGGCAACGGTTCGCTTCTCCTTCGCCCAAGGTTCAGGCGGTGTTCTCACGCTTGGCCTGACCGCAACATCTGTGAGCGACCCAACCGTCTCTGATACAGGAGAAGCAACCTATGAGGTGGGTAGTAGAGGAAACATCCTTCTCATCCCATCTGTTATGGACGATGAAACCGTACCCGGATACATCACTGTTGAGGAATCAGATTTTATTTACAAAATGGACATTGAAGTTCAAAACAAACTCAGTCCATTGGTCGCTGAAGAACAATACATTACAATCGACAAAGTTGATGATGAAGAATGGACAAAATACATCAAGATTCGAATCGATAGCAACGACCTCGCCTTCTCGCTTGAATCGGATTCTTCTCGAATCATTACTGTTGAGATTGAAGCCACAGAAGCGGCACTCATCAATCTTCCATCGGACACAGTAACCATCAACTACACGATTTATGCAATGTCCGAGACAGTTGCCGATGCGCCAACGACCCAACTAACCGTTGTCTTGCAGAAACAAACTGCCGATGATGATGGTGATGGAGCTGCATCAGAGGATGATGGTGAACTGGTCAAGAACATCGTCCTCTGGGCTGGTTTCCTTCTCGTTGTCGGTGTTCTTGGATTCATGACCTTCAAGATTGTAACGACCATCGAGAAGGAAGACGATCTCGATGATTGGGACGATATGTATCAAGATTCCCTTTCGGCAACCTATGGAGCTGTCGCAGCAGCACCGACTGTGCCTATGTCGGCTCCGCCGAGCCCTGAGCCGGTGGTTGCACCAAGCGTAGCATCACCTGCTTCTGCAGGACCGCCTCTTCCCCCTGAAGGACTTCCAGCAGGTTGGACAATGGAACAGTGGGAGCATTATGGTCAGAAATATCTCGATGGTGAGATGTAAACTGGCCAGTCGTAGGGTTCAAGACCCACAGCATCTCGCCCTAAACAGAAGGTGAACACCATGTATGGAAACGGACAAGCACCAATCTTCATTCTCAAGGAAGGAACACAACGCACACGCGGACGCAGTGCACAATCAAACAACATCGCTGCTGCGAAGGCAGTAGCAGATTCAGTTCGTTCAACTTTGGGTCCAAAAGGAATGGACAAGATGCTTGTCGATTCAATGGGCGATGTTGTCATTACCAACGATGGTGCCACCATCCTCAAAGAAATGGACATTGAACATCCTGCAGCAAAGATGATCATTGAGGTTGCCAAGACTCAGGAGCAACATTGCTATGATGGGACAACATCAGCGGTCGTTCTTTCTGGTGAACTGCTCAAGCGTTCTGAGGATTTAATCGAACAGAATGTCCACCCAACGGTCATTTGTGAAGGGTTCCGATTAGCGGCTGAGAAAGCAATCTCACTGCTCGAACGTCATGGCATCTCAACCGAAGGCAACGATGAGGTTCTTCTCGAGGTCGCAAAGACATCGCTTACTGGTAAATCCGCAGGAGCGGTCAAGGCCTTCATGGCAGACATTTGTGTTCGTGCAGTCAATGCTGTCGGCGTCATCGATGAAGGTGAGCGAATCGTTGACTTGAGCGATATTAAGGTCGAGAAGCGACAAGGTGGTTCCATCAAAGATTCATCCCTTATCGATGGGATCCTTTTGGATAAAGAACGCGTTCATGCTGGTATGCCACGAAGCATTAACGATGCCAAGATTGCACTCGTGAATTCTGCTATCGAAGTCAAAAAGACTGAGGTTGATGCCAAGATTCAGATTACGGATCCGAACCAACTCGCCTCCTTCCTTGCTGAAGAAGAAAATTACATCCGTGGTTTGGTTGAAAAAATCACAGCATCCGGGGCAAATGTCCTCGTTTGTCAGAAAGGAATTGACGAACTTGCCCAACATTATCTCAGCAAGGCTGGCGTTTTTGCGATTCGTCGAGCAAAGAAATCCGATATGGAAGCACTTTCGAAAGCGACTGGTGGCCGTATTGTCACCAACATGGACGATCTTACGGGTGAAGATCTCGGTCAAGCCGCTCGTGTTGAAGAGCGTAAGATTGGTGAAAGCGATATGACCTTCATTACAGGATGTCCTGAAGCAAAATCTGTCTCCGTTCTTCTTCGTGGTGGAACTGAACACGTTGTCGATGAAATTCGTCGAGCCTTCGATGATGCTGTCGGTGTTGTGTCTGTCGCCTGGGAAGATGGAGCAGTTCTAACCGGTGGAGGTAGTGTTCTTGCAGCACTCAGCCGAGATCTGCGAACCTATGCAGAAACCATTGGTGGACGCGAACAAATGGCCATTGAAGCCTTTGCTTCAGCCCTTGAAATCATTCCTCGTACCCTTGCAGAAAATGCTGGACTTGATCCAGTTACAACCATCATCGCACTGCGAAAGGCACACGCTGATGGTGATTCACATGCAGGCATCAACGTTTACGAAGGTGGTGTTGTCGACATGCAAGCCGCCAATGTTCTCGAGCCTGTCCGCGTCGTAGAACAAGCGATTCAGTCCGCAACAGAAACGGCAATCATGATTCTACGCATTGATGATGTCATCTCGTCCAAAGGCGTGAGCATGGCTGATGGATTCGGTGGAGAAGACGACTTCCATATGTGAGTAGTCTCTCAAAAAACATAACAAAATGGGCCACGGTTAGGTGGCAAGGTTGAAAGGCCGATGTTCGGTGGAAGAATTGTCCGCGAAGCGGACGCTTTGGAGGTCATCAAATGACAGTCGTTGCAAAGGTTTGGATTGACGAAGATTGCATTACCTGTGATGCATGTCAAGACATCGCTCCAGAAGTCTTCGAAGTAACCGATGAAACGTCGCAAATTCTTGCAACGGTTCGAGTCGATGGTGGCTTTGATCGAAACGAAGGAAAGAGTCCTCTTTCCGGTGATTTCGGAACACAATATGCCGACATCATCCTCGAAGCTGCAGAAGCATGTCCAGTCGAGGTCATCAAGTTCGAACTTGTCGCAGATGGTGCAGAAACAGAAGCCGTTGCAGAAGCACCTGCTGCTGAAGTTGCGGTTGAAGCCGCCCCAGCGGCTGTTGCCGTCGGCGGTGCAGCATCGGAGGAACTCACTGCGATGATGGGTGGTGACCGTTCACTAACGATTCTCTTTGGCTCTCAGACAGGAAATGCTGCTGGACTTGCTGAAAAAACTGCAAAGATGGCGACCAACTACGGGCTTGAAGCATCGGTTGTCGACATGGACGGCTTCGATAAAGCCAACCTTGCCAACATCAAGCGTCTCCTCGTGATCACCTCCACATGGGGTGAAGGAGAAATGCCTGACAATGCTGAAGCACTTTGGCAGTCCGTGCAATCCGACGCTCCAGCATTAGCCGCTATGCACTATTCGGTCTGTGCAATCGGTGATACCTCCTACGACGAATTCTGCAAAGCAGGCCTTGACTGGGATGGAAAATTGTCCAGTCTGGGCGCAACCAGTGTTCAAGAGATTAAACTCTGCGACGTTGACTTCGAGCCTCCATGGGCTGAATGGGTCGCTGAGGCACTTCCACGAATTGCTTGCGTTGATGATTCAGGTACACTTCAAGTCGAACTCATTGAGGAAATGATCGCCTACGGAACTTCGGACGATGATGACATCGTTGAGGGTGATTTCGCTCCAGGCATCATCGATGCAACAGAGATTCAAGTCGAGTTGGAACTGTTCCGATATTGTCCTGCGCAAGGTGAGCGTGGATGGGACGTTGTTGCAACTGCAGTCCCTGCTTCAGCTTCGCTTGAAGATCTATTTACGACATTCCAGCGAGATGTGGACGGAAGCTTCGCATTCCGACGAGGCGTTGTTGGTGGTACGGCAACAACCGGTGTTCGTGCAAACGGTCGAGTTGTACTGTCCGATGTTGCTCGAGTGGGTGATCTTGTCTCCAACGGTCGATTGCGTATTGAACCGCTTCCTGGTTACCCAGTGATTCGAGACCTCATCGTCGATACTCGTAAGTTCGAGGAGAATCGAAGCAAGGCCAAGCCTTGGATGCAAGCCGATCCTCGTGAAGGAGAACGTCTGCTAAGCGGTCAAGCCGTTGGTGTCCTCGCATCAGAAACTGCACGTTCTTTGTACCAAATGAATGCGGTTTCAAGCCATATGCTCGCGCATGGAATGTCCGATACCGTTGACTTCGATTCCGAATATGAGGGTCCTGGTATCCATCTCCAACGCTGGACTCGAATCAATGACCCACGTACGTCCGAAAAGCACCGTGCACAATTGATGGCATCGCTCCAAGGCAAGGGTGGTATTTGGAGCGAGGCAGATTCAGCCTCAATCGCTCGACATGGTGTGTTTGGTGCTCTGCTTGCAAACACTCTCAACGATGCGCGTAGCCGTCTGTTGACCGAGTACAAGAACGCTGGTAAACATGGACGATTGGTCAAGTGGTATGGTCGCTCTGTCAAGTGGTCAGGAAAACTCAACGAGACCACGCTTTATCGACAAGTCCTCGGACCACTAGGACTTGTTTCGAACGTCTTTTCCGGTGTTTCTGCCCGAATGATGCTCGGATTTACACGAACAGGTGGTCCACCTATCCGTAGTTTGCAAGCCCTTCTCTTACCGCCAGCAGGTGTAGGAAAGATTCCAAACATGTTCAACAGCAAAGTCGAAGGCCATCATGAAGTGGTCAGTTTGTTCAATGAGCTCGATCAACGATTTTGAGGTGTTTTCATGAAGGTCGCATACTACCCCGGAAACGTTGCTAGAGGCGCAATGATGGAAGTTGAAGATTGCATTCAACCTCTGTGCAAGACGCTCGGTATTGATTTGATTGAACTACCAAAGGCAACATCGGATGGAGGCAACATCATTCGTCAAGCATCGCCTCGACTTCAGCATGCGCTTGCAGCAAGAAATCTTGCACTTGCTGAACAAAAGGGACTTGACATTATGACCTCATGTGCTACCTCACACAGTATCCACTGCGATACGGCTTCCACAATGGAATCAAATCCAGTTCTTGCTTCGCAATTGAACAATCTCATCGCCCGTACATCGAAGATTGAGTATGTAGGAGAAGCCAAATCACGACATCTCTTGCATTTGCTCGTCGAAGAAATCGGCCTCGACACCATCAAAGCTGCTGTTTTGAACCCAATCCAACTCAAGGTCGCCGCCTATTACGGGCCATACATGCAACGAGAAGGTTTCTGTGGAGAAGATGACCCGTTCAATCCTCATTACCTTGAGGATCTCATCACTGCACTTGGCGGTACACCCGTCGCCTATGATGCTCGATGTCAGAGCGTTGGCTCCCCAAGTCTGCTTACCAACGAAAAAACAGCATTGCGCATGACTGCATCGGTTCTTTCAGAAGCGAAAGAGAATGGTGCTCAACTCGTCGTGAGTGCATGCACCATCTCTCATGCAAACCTCGATTCCTACCAAGTCAAGGCTGGGAAAGTAACAGGTAAGGACACATCTGTTCCTGTCATCCATCTTGCAGAATTGGTCGCATTTGCACTTGGTCACTTCCCTGACCGTCTTGCTCAACTACGAACTCGAGCAATGATCATTGGCGGTTGATGTCTCGACCATCAAGAACTGGATTCCACGGATCGCTTGAATTCTCTTCGAATTCGAAGAGACTTTTCTGTGCACGAGGTCGAGTATGCAATGTTGGTGTTTGGGAAGATGCGATGGCCTCTTTCTTTTCCTTTTCTTCAGTCTTCTTCTGTTCAGGTTCTTTTTCTATAGATTTTAATCGCTGACGCTCATGCTGCAAAAAATTCAGAGCACCCTGTGATGTATCGCCCTCATGAATGGTAAATTCTAGCAAATTCCCTTCTTTCCGCATTTCATATGCTTCAACTGGTAAATCTAAGCGCATTCGTGCAAGAACACTATGCATCCGTTTCTCGCGATTTCTTGATGCATGGAATACGTGGACATCGCGAGTATCGTTGGCGACCAGAACATGAACTGAACCAGAGCGTTGACGAGCAGTGCGCCCTCTTCGTTGAATGGCACGGATTGCACTTGGAACGGGTTCATAGAACAAAACCATCGATGCAGAAGGCACATCCAAGCCTTCCTCTCCAACCGAAGTGGCTACGAGAACATTCATCTCGCCATTTCGAAAACGCTCGAGTTGCTCGAGTTGCTGCTTTTGGGTCATCCCTTCTCGTTTTCCTCGCTTACTTTGGCCAATGAATCGATCGACCTTTGCCAACGGAATCTGGTTCAAGTCTTCGACGAGATGCTCTACGGTATCGCGATATTCACTGAAAATGAGTATACGTTCATCGGGATGTTGCTCAAGATGCTCTTCGACAAGTTGCCGCACAAGCCCAGACTTTGGATGACATTCATCCATGTCTTTGACCGATTGACGGAAGTTGTGTATCACTTGCTTTTTGAGAAAACGACTGGTTGATCGTTCACCATCTCTTCGTTGTTCATCAGCTCGTTCAAGATAGGAACGTGCTGAACGAACACCTTGCGTCTTCAACAGATCAAGAAGCATGTGCATTCGACGCACATCGGAAATCCTCCGAGCAGCATCATACCCTCGAGGATCTTTTCGAGCGATGGCAACGCTTGCTCGTTGAGCCGCTTCTTCAATCAGACCAGCGGTAAGATGCTCAGTCGGAGCCAGAAATCCTTGTCGTTTCAGAACATCTGTTTCTTCGAATTGATGTGCTTCAAGTGGTTCCAGCAAGGCAAGCGTCTTAGCATCCAACATAACACGAATGGTTGCAATATTCATATCAACAGCGTATGGCTTGAGCAAATCATCCTCACGTTTTGCAACAAAAATCCGTTTAACATTGAGACGATTCCATAGTTGATCGATCGCTTTCTGTGTCGAACCTGGGCTCGCAGTAGCAGCTACCAGCCACGGCGTGGTTGCTTGCGACCGATACCGATCGGCAACTTGTGCAGTGGCGTGATTTCCTTTCGCATGGTGCGCCTCGTCGATAATCAATAATCCCACATTGTTGAGATTGATCAATCCTGAATCCACGTCGTTACGTATGACTTGTGGCGTGGCAATAATGATGACAGCGTTTTCCCAAATTTTTCCTCGTTTTACAGGTCGATCACTCCCTGTATAGGTGCACACTCGTGCTTCATCAATTTCAATCCGCTCAAGGATCATCCGCCGCTGTTGTTCGACCAATCCAACCGTTGGCGCAGTGATGACAATTTTCTCGATACCATCGTCAAGCGCATCGGCAATGCAGTTCCATTGGACAGCCGTTTTTCCAAAACCAGTTGGCATCACCAGCAACGTCGAACATTGTATACAAGCTTGCGTTGCTTCGATTTGGTAGCCTCTTGCCTCGATGCCATCCCGCAAAAATGGATGGTTTAAGACAGGCATGATTGAAGGAAAAAGTCGAGGGTTCAAAAGGATGATGTGCAAGGCCTGAAACGAGCCGACGTCGTTGGATTTGTGGTCCTTCAAACACCGAACTACTCATATAGGGGTGGAAAGTCGGAAGGTTGCTCTAAGGGTGAGCAGCCAGACACGTTGGGCAATCCGAATGGAACCCGCTGGCACCGTTTCCCACTCGTGGAAATGGCGCTCTGTGTCA
>PBET01000028.1 GCA_002719815.1 Methanobacteriota archaeon
AGACACCACAAGGGGCTTTGCACGTCATACGATCGCCTTGAAGGCTGCCCTATGAGTCCGACGCGCTACCAACTACGCCACCCCGGCCTGCCCTCGCCTGCGAAAACCCCCATTTGAAGAATGCGGGTTCAAACAGAAGGAATTCGACCGCATCCTTCATTCACTCTCACCCATCCGCAGGGGCATGGTCGACCTCTCGACGGCGATGACTGCGGCCCAAGGCGAACGTCGTCAGCGAATGCAAGGAGGGGACAAGGAAAAGAAGGTACGTCGAACGGGTCGTAACCTTGGTATCGAAGCCTTCGATCCTGTAAAACACGTCCAAAAAGAGAAGGCAGATACGGCTTCGATGTGGCTTGTACTCGCCTTTTCGTTGACGATCACGCTCCTTATGCGATACGTCCTCATGGATTCAACAGATCCTGAGAATTCCAAAATTCTCTACATACTTCCGCTGATGTGTATCATCCTGATACCAACATTGCATCGAACCGTCATGCCCGAACGATTTGTTGAACACTATGGTGGGGGAACGTGGTTCAAAGCTGCGTTTTTGCACACATTCACTTTCCTAGCACTTTCATTTTTGCTCGTAAACCCACCTTTTGGTGACATTGCTGCACCAGAACTTGCCAGCAAATGGACGGTCATCACCGATGATGGCGAGGAGATCACCTATCCGCATGCGATGGCAACCTCAGGTTCGACCATAACGTGGTATACTGACGGCGCAGACGCCCTCGCAGGCGATGCTTGGTTGCTGTTCGGATTGATGGACAATGTCAATTCGGATGGAGCAGTGGTTGAAGTCACGAGGGAATTCCAAGCGAATAAAACGCTTCGCGAAGACAATATTTCATTCTGGACAACCAATGCTGAACGAATCGCCAACGGAACTTCAACGTCCAACAAGTCCGCACCAAATCTAACACCGCATGACGATTTAGACCAACCTTTCTCGATTTATCTGGGTGCAGACCTTGAGGAAGGGACACATAAAATCCGAGTCAAAATCACCGAACAAGGTGACCCTTGGGAAAACGTTCAGGAATACACGTGGAAGTTGGTTATCTCAAGCGATCCGGCGCCTTAGGATAATAGATCAGAATGGCGTCTAAGAATTCCTTCAAACACCAAATCGATGTTCTTCGACATTCGTAACTTGAGTGTTCGTTGGTGCAATTGTTGTTTACGATAGGTTCGAATAAAACGAGCTAAGGGTGTCCAAGATAAGAGGTCGAGAAGCGTCTCAAATGCTTTGTTCATGCACCTTCGTGAGGACAAGGGAATACCTGATTGTTGATGGGTCGCTATGAAAAGTGAAAGTGAAACTTAACCGTTCAGCATGGTGACGAGTTTTGCCGTCATTGCGTCGAGTTGAATACGCTCTCCTCCGCCTTCAACAAGGCGATAGTCGACCTCGGCCATGATTTCAGTGAGATCGAGTTTATCCATTTCTGAAATAAAATCAACATTGTACAACTCCCTGTGAAGTTGGCCAACAAAATCGGTGCCTGCAAGGCCATATTTGTTCAGTAATTCTTGCAATCGCCGTCGAGCGACGTGGAATCCATCATCCTTGCAAGCCATGATGTATTGATGAAGCGCTTCAGGTGGGGCAGTAGCTGACGTTTCGTAGACGATGGAACGTGTAATGGTCTCGCTGATGGCTGCAGAAACTTGGAGTGCAGTAATCGCTCGACGTAGGTCGCCCTGTGCAATTTTCGCAAGCGCTTCCGCTGCATCATCTTCGAGGGTTACACCCTCTTCTTTGGCGACGTGCTTCACCTGGTCAAGAACTTCTGAATCAGCCAATGGACGGAATCGAAATACGGCGCATCGCGATTGAATGGGTTCGATGACCTTTGACGAATAATTGCACGACAGAATAAATCGACAGGTTTCGGCGTATTGTTCCATAATTCGACGAAGAGCACCTTGTGCATCGTTGGTCAATGCATCGGATTCATCGAGAAAGATGATCTTGAATTTTGCACCACCATACGGTTGTGTTCGTGCAAATTGCTTCACTTTTGAACGTATCTTATCCAACCCACGCTCGTCCGATGCGTTCATTTCCAAGAGATTGTCTCGATAGTGTTCGCCAAAAACGTCCTTTGTTAGTGCCATCGCCGCAGTTGTTTTTCCTGTGCCAGGCGGTCCTGCGAAGAGAAGATGTGGAAATTCCTTGTGCTCTGCATAGACTGTCAATCGACTGACAACAGAGGCTTGACCACGGATTTCGTCAACGCTTTGTGGCCGATGACGTTCCACCCAAAGTTCGCTCATGAACCATAGAGAATGGCGAGCATCTTTCAACATTCGGTTCGGAATTTTTTGAATAGAATTCTCGCCCCCCTAAAGGGGGGCGCAGGCCGAATCAGTCATAACCTTCCACACCTTAGGTCGAACGAGCGCCATGACAACCAGTACCACAAATCGAAACGTCTTCACAGCAATGACATTAGTTTTGATGTTCCTTCTCGCTGATGTTTTTGTTCCTTCAGCCTTCCCCGCACCCGAATTACTTGAAGAAGAACCAACCGTTCAACATGTCATTTCCACGATTAGTCCAACATTGGATACTTACATCGATTCGGACAATCCTGTCGATGATTACGCTGGCGAAGACACGGGGCTTCTCGGTGTTTCCGGTTCGAGTGAAGGGCGTCTTCTCCTCTCATTCCCGCTCAGCTTCGCTTCAACCGACACGATTCACTCTGCACGGCTTGATCTCGTCTGTTCGAACAGTGGGCCAACGGATGGTCTTGCGATTTATCCAGCATCAACGTCTGTCTCTTGGGACGAAAATGTGACATGGAACTCTCGAGATGGTACACTCGTCTGGGGTGAAGCTGGCGCAGATGATGGCTCTGACCGCTCGGATTGGGAGCCTCCAATCGTCACGGCTCCACTTGGGCCGACAGGCGGTTCCTCAAACGTTCAACTCAACGTCACAGCACTTGCGCAACGTGCAGTAGCATCAAGCGCATCTGCTCTTGACCTCCTAATTTCAGCACATGATGCACAGTATGATTGTGCGCTTAATGAGTCTTTGAATGTGGGAGATCGACCAAGCCTTCGCATTGATTCTTCAACCTCCACAGCAGGTTCGGGTGGAAGCATCACGCCAAACTTCGTTGATGATGGCGCACCATTGATGAGCGGAGATTTTGTCCTCTCAGCGGATTTGACGCCAAGCATGGCCTGGACATCGTATTCAGGAATCCTCGTCGAAGTTCAACTTTCATTGGATGATGGCTTCAAGAGTGATGAAGACAATTACAACTGGCTGTACAATTCCGATATTCAATCCTCGAGTTTTACGATGGGTGCATCAGGTGCGCTCAATATTCCATCAACTGATGCGTTTGAAAATGGAACCGAAATGCACTATCGAATGCGAGCGATGGATTCAACCGGTATCTTGAGCGATTGGACAAGCGGTCATTTCCATCTCCCATCGCACGACATCACGACATATGCAGATGGTACAGCATCCTTGGCCGTCGATATCGACGATCTTTCCGACAATGTTGTCTTCATCGAGGACACCTACGTGGATGAGGACAACAAGAACAGCAATTACGGAGCGTCCAGCACGGTGATGACACAAGTGACCTCAAACCGTGAATCAATCTCACATTTCCGAATTAATTTCCATCACCTTGGCCTGCATTCCAACGCAACCATTCTCGATGCATCGCTTAATTTGACCCGCTCCACAACAAGTGGTTCACCAACCCTTGCACTGCATCAAATGGATACCGTTGATGTGTGGATTGAAGATGAAGTCACATGGCGAAGACCTACGTCCAGCCAACTATGGGATGATGGAGGTCGTGAAGAACTTGGATATGCTTCGGATTCAGGCGTTCAGGGTTCACAAATAAGCGATGACTTCGCCTTTGACTTGACCTCCGCTCTCCAGCAACACCTCGACAACAGCGGGCCAGATTCGCTTGACTTTGCCCTCACAGCACGCTCGCAAAACGGAGCGTATGCTGCCAACAACGGCATCGATTCCGTCACGTTCCATTCATCCGATGCAACCAACGATGATGACAAACCACAACTCTACATCAAGTATGATTGGTCAACGCCGGTCACTGTGGCGCCGTCCCTCACTTCACCTTACGATGGAGAAACACTGTGGAATCAGACTGGCCACAATTTCACAGGAAATACAACGCCTTCGCTGACATGGTCTGCTTCCACATCCGCATCGTATGACATGATCTTCGAACTTTCAACGGACAGTCTCTTCCACGACCGTGTGGCTCGAATTGATACGCGTGTTGATTCAGACTTTGCTCCGAGCGATGGAGAGTTGAGTTTTACTGGTGCTGACAGCCTTGAAGCAGGTCACATGTACAACTGGCGAATGTTGCATGTTGATGCTGATGGCCGTCATGGAGAATGGTCCTATTCATCCTTCTTGATTAGTGCGCTGAACTCAACATGGCTTGGTGGTGACCGTTACGAATTCCGACTCAAGCAAGGGAATGCAAGTTCCGATGGCCTCCATCCTGCATGTGCAGATACCTACATCGATTCAGGTATGCCGAGTTCCAACTATGGTTCCGAAACGGAACTCCAAGTTTCCTACAATACGATTCCATCTGAAACTACAGTGTTGTTTGGATGCGATCTTTCGACCACCTTCCTGCCATCTGGCTATGCAGTTGAATCTGCAAATCTTGAGTTCTATCTCAGTGATTTCCCATTCGGTACGCCAGTGGTTGGTGCTTGGGAAAACACCCAACACGGATGGACAGAAGATGGGGCGACATGGGCGACCTACGATGGCACAAACACATGGAACAGTGTCGGTGCGAAAGGAAGTGAACGCTCCTCCCTGCTTGATTCAGTTAGCATTGGGTCAGGGTACACATCGAGTTCCTCTGTGAATTGGAACGTGACACTCGCTGTTCAAAACGCCATGCGTAACAATCACTCTGCAGATTTCATCCTTGGAATCGTCGGTGCAGGAAGTGGACAGATTCGTGACGTCTTGTTCCATCCAGGTACAGCAGCAGAAGCAAAGCGACCTGAACTCTCCTTTGTTTATGTGCCTGGTTCAAACGCTTTGCCTATTGAACCGGTTCCGGTCTTACCACTCAATGGAACATGGAGTATCGCTCCTGGCATCAATCCAGAACCTGTTCACCGTCCGTTGATGAATTGGACTCACTCATCAGCTGTTTCGGTGAGCGGTTATGCTGTTCAGATGGATACAGTGGACACATTCGATAGCAGCGATATGAGCATCGCAACTTCATGGTCAAATTCTGGATTTGACCTTGCCAACAAAGAGTACACACCCACCAACGATCTCGATGATGGTAAGACCTGGTACTGGCGAGTTCGTGCGATTTCCACAACCAACCAACTCGGAAATTGGTCGCAAACCTTCCACTTCAACCTCCCATCTTTAGTGACATGGAATCTTTCTTCGACAAGTGCTGCGGTCGAGATTCGACATCATGAGGCGATGCCAGATCTTCAACTTCCGCACTTTATTGATACGTGGGTCGCTGAAGGTGGAGTTGAGGGTCAGCAAAACCATTCAACATCCACGACGCTCAAGGTCGGTGAATTGGGAAGCGGTTATCACACGAGTGCACTGCTTAAGATTCCGCTTAATCAACTTCCAACACCAAGTAACGCTCGGGTCACCAATGCAGAACTCACGATGTGGGCACAATCCGGATCGGATACCAACGTGCAAGTGGCTGTACGTCCTGTTTTGCAAACCTGGACGACTGGACTCAACAACTCGACCTATGACGGTACCAACAACTGGAGTGCTGATGGTGGACGTGCCATTGGAACGGACGTTGGTTCGTTGAGCGACCTCAGTGCTTCCGCTTCAGCCGATTGGATGGATTGGGATGTTACCGAACTCGTACAAGCAGCGATGGCGAATGGTGATTCTTATCTTTCAATCGCGTTGATGACCAGTGACGCTTCAGATGCACTGATTACGTTCACAAGTACGGAAGGCCTTGCAACACAACGACCTTGGCTCAATCTTACATGGACGGACGGAACTGCAACAATTCCAACCGTGGCTGCAAGCAATGCGCTTCCAGTCGATGGCGACATGGTTTGGGACTTGAGCACGCACGTTCCTGAACCTTCGACTCGACCTGTGATGACATGGACACATTCGAACTCAGCCAACATCGATGATTGGAAGGTCTTCATTCAGAACGATCCAACCGATATCATGGAAGGATTCTCTATCTACGACTCTCGAGTCGATACGGCCCTGTTTGATCTCCAAGCTCTCTCATTCCAACCATCGAGCGACCTTGCAACCAACCAAAGCATCCGATGGTTCGTTCAACCTGTCAATGATGAGATGCTTGGTCCACGTTCGACCAGTTCCGTCTTCCATATTCCACACGACATTGGAAACGAAATCAACAGTACATGGGGTTACATCAACGTCTCCGAAGGTGGATTCTTGCCAGAGATGAACGAACCGTCAGGATTCGTAACAGATACAACACTCGATTCAGCAGCACCAAATGCCAACCTCTACAACTCAGGAACCATTAGCGTTGGTCGTTCCTCATACAGTTCTGGATCATCGCAACGCTCATCCACCATTGTGTCGGTTGATTTGACAAAGTTACCAATCAATGGAACCTACGAAATCATGAGTGCCTTCTTCACGTTGAATACGAAGTCGACCAGTTATGGCGAAGTGTGGTGGAGTGGATCTGTACTCAACACCGCCTTTGATGGTGATGCGAACTGGAACAATGCCACCAATTCAACGCAGTGGAATTCTCCTGGAGCATACCATTCATCCGATACGAATATCCCACAGGGCGGAGCCAGCTTAATCGACTCATCGAACGCAACGCATCGCGGAGATATCACAATGATGCTTCAACGCGCAGTTGCGAACGGTATGACAACGCTCGATTTCCTTATCCAAGCCGAGGAAAATTACAGCAATGTTGACGGCCGAATGGACTTCTATTCAAGCAATGAAGCGAGTGCAGCGCTACGTCCTTCTCTGAACATCACGTACCGGATGACCAATGCATACGTCGACTCAAGCCCAACAGGACTGTTGCCAGTTGATGCAACAACTGTTTGGAACTACTCTTCCCCAAGACCATCTGGCGCCGACCACGTAAACCTGTCATGGACCCCACCATCAAACAATGAAACTGGGTTCTACATCTGCTCCGCTTCAGATGCCCGGATGATTTACGACCTCAACTGCGGAACTGTAGCCACATCTGATGGATTCACCGATGGAAATATTACCTGGGATCCAACGAATTCTACATTCACCATTGCGAACCTTACATCAATAGATAACTGGATTTACTGGCGTGTATTTTCCTTCCAAGAAATCGTCCAAGAGGAATTTTACCGACACGGCGAGTGGTCGCAAGTCAACACATACCGAGTTCCAGACGACCAAGGCTATGACGATGGTGCAGGGAATCACACAGTGAACCTCTCAAGTGGTTCGATATTTAGCGAGACTGGACTGTTGCCTGCTGCACCAGATGCTCATACCGTTTCTTCCGCTTTGAACACAAACTACGGTGGTAGTACAACGCTCAAGTTGGGTGCAAGTTCATCCGGCGACCATGAGATTTTCATCGAATTTGATCTCTCACAGATGCCTTGGCCAAGTGCAATGACGCCTACATCAACGATGCTTCGATTGTATCGAACGCAAGTCGCTGGTGTCTCTCCATTGACTGTGAGTGCTCACGCTTGTTCAACATTTACAGAATCCAGTGTTACTGCCCTTCAATCTCCAACATGCAGTGCAACTGAGATTACGCGTTCAACGCTATCGGTTACACCTCCATCAGGATGGCTTGAGTGGGATATTACTTCTCTTGCACAATCGAACATTGCAAATGGCAATCTCACAATGACCATCCAACTCAAGGCCGTAGGTTCGGGAAGCAGCCTCCACACGTTTGCCTCTGGTGAACACGCGACAGAATCATGGCGACCAACACTTCGAATCGATTACGTTGACAATGTTGCTGGTGTTGTACCTCCGGCACAACCTGTTTTGCTTTCACCGCTTGATGGTGCTGTGCTCTATGATACGACCAACAATCTGCTGGATTCGCTCGACAAGCCAGTTCTCAACTGGAACACTGTCGCAGGTGCAACTGGATACATCGTGACAATCCGAAACGCATCGGGTCAGTACACCTTCAAATCTGCAACTTCAAGCCAGATTACAGGAACGAGCTTCACCTTTGCGAACAATGTCGCCCCAGGTTCAACCTTTGAATGGTGGGTGCAAGCCGTGAATGGATCAATTCCAGGACCATCCTCATCTCGATGGATTGTCGGTGTTGGTGATCCACAAACATCGGATAACAACGACCACACATGGACCTACAAGTTCCAAACTGGAAACGAAATCGAAGAACTTGCACACACCAATGTCCAGGATGTTTCAATCTTTAGTGGCCTTGCGGACACGAATCTCGATGGAAACGCCAACGTGATTGGTGTTGATGCTGCTCAAGATGAATACAGTTTGTTGCTCAGCGCTGATTTCGGTCAAATCCCATTCAATCCGAGCATGAACGTTCACTCCGTGAGTTTGGCCATGTATCTCGAAGATTTGAACTTCGGAGCAGGTGCAACTGGAATGACCTTCACGGTCCATCGAGTACTAACCACAGGTTGGTCAGAAACAACGGCCACATGGAATGGTACAGGTGGCGCTCTGTGGGGCGCACCCGGTATGCAAGCCGGTGTTGACTATGATGCAACGCCAATCGACACGGTCTATATCAGCAATTCACAAGCGACCGATACGGCCGTCTTGTTCAATTTGGGTCATCGAATGATGTACATCGATGGTGTTCATAGTTGGGTCATCATAGGAACACCTACGCAAGGCTGGATGGAAGCAGACTTCGCTGACAACAGCGATACGACGTCGTCGAAGCGACCGCTCTTGATGATGAATTATACCGACATTGATTCGATTACTATCTCGCCAACAGCGACGACCATTAATGCAGATTCGACCGTACAATTCAGCGCATCGACCTTCGATTACAACTCATTGGTTGCCAGCGTTCCTGTTGAATGGTCTGCAAGCAGTGGTTCGATCGACTCGACCGGATTGTTTACGCCAACGTCTGCAGGTACACACACCGTAACAGCATGCTTCGGTGTCATCTGTGAAGATGAGACTGTGACTGTGACTGCTGGTGCGCCAGTCGATCTGGTTGTCACACCGCTTACTGCCACAATTACTGCGGATGAAACATTGCAGTTGACGGCCAACGTGGTCGATCAGCATGGAAATCCAGTCTCTGGTGAAAGCATAACGTTCTCGCCGAGTAACGGTACGATGGGTGGAACCTTCGGTGATGTGTTCCAACCGTACCGGACCGGTGGACAAACGGTGACGGTGACATGGGGTACAACATCCATCATCGTCAACGTTCAAGTTGAATTGGGCGCTCCTACAAGCATCGAATTAACGGGTTGTGATGGAATTGTTCCTGCTGGAACCGAGTGTGAAATCACCACCATGTTGTACGATCAATTTGGTAACGTCATTCCACTTGGTGATGCAGGAGCACTCTCCTACACGGTCAACGATGGCTTGTACAGCGAAGCGACGAGCATGTACTTCGCTGATACGGTCGGAACTTGGCAGTTCTCTGTGACTTCTGCCATCGGTCTCTCGGATTCGATCACGATTCAGACCGGACATGGCCAAATGGCTTCCTTGGAAATTGTTCCATCCGCATGGGACATTACCGCTGATGATGTTGTGTTCCTTAACACCACACGAATCGACGTACAAGGCAACAGATTGCCGGTTGTCCTCCCACTTGAAAATTGGACTTCAATCGCTGATGGTGCATTGAACATTACGTTGGACCATCCGGTTCAATGGATTCCGAATGGATTGGGTGGACGCGTCATTACCGCCCAATACGAAAGCACCCTTTCGTCGATTACCATCAACGTTTCAAAGGGTGTCATGGTCGGTATGGTCCTCATTGTTGATTCAACCGATGCTGCAGACATGACATTTTCAATCACGGCAGATGATACACTCATCGTCAAGGCGAAGGCAAGCGATGGTAAAGGCAACCGTTGGACCATCGATGTTAACTGGACAGTAGCGCATCCTGATTGGAGCGATCAAGGCGTCTTGTTGTATACACTCTCTGATGAAACTGAGTTTATGCCGGTCTTAGCCTCGACAACCGCTTATGTCGTTCGTGCAGAATACACATTTAACGGCCAATTGTTCAGCGAGGTTGTGAACGTTGAAGTCTCGGAAGGTATCATTCAGGTCTTTACGATGAACACGATTGCATCCAATGGCGATACGGGTTCAGTTTACAACATTAGTGCTGATGAATCGATTGAATTCTCAGTAGCCTTGAGCGATGGTGATCTTAACCCACTTGATGTCAATGTGCTTACGTGGTTGTTTGAGAATGTTGATTCTGGTGTTGTCACGGATGTAACAGCTGACTTCGTTGCTGATGAATATCAATGGGAAGCGACAACCGTCGGAAATTACCGAATGCTGGCCTATGTCGAAAATGCGGATGGCTTCAACTACACCCGTTCCATCGACATTTCAGTCTTCCATGGTGAGGCTGTTTCACTTGACCATGAACTCAACACATTTGACGAAGATGCTGGAGAAACCATCGATATCTCCATCACAGGTACGGACAGTGATGGCAACACATTCCCACAAGATGTTGAATGGGTCGAGGATGGTTCTTCTTCGGACCGAATCATTCCGGTTCCGTTCTCACCAGGTTCGTATTCCTACCAGGCATCTGCTGCAGGCGATCATACCCTTGAATATTCAACACCAGGTGCAAGCAATTCATTTGAATTGAAGATTTCACCACAGATGATTGTCGACTTTATTGATGTTGAATTGTCAGCAACTACCGTTGAACAGCAAGCATCGATCACCGTCACAGTTCTCGCTTACGACGCATTTGGTAATCCAATTCCAGTACCAAGCAGTGCTCGAGTTGATGCAACAGGTCGTGGAGAAGTTGAGAGTACTGGCTTAGGAACTTGGAAGGTCACAACCTTGGATTCAGGACCTCAAACCATTACGGTTTCAGCAGGTCAGGTCAGCGAAAACTTTGAGATTGAAGTAACTGGTACATTCGGTGGTTTCTTTGCAGCAGGTGGTACGTTGTACTACATCGGTGCTGTCCTCATCGGTCTCATCGTTGCTGTTGTACTCGCACTCCTCGTCATGGCGCTACGCTCGGGTCGAGGCGATGATGACTGGGACGATGATTATGATGACGAGGATGATGATGAGGACGAACCACGTGCTCGTGGCCCATCCGGTCCAGCACCCGGTCCAAGCGGCCCAGCACCCGGTCCAAGCGGCCCAGCACCCGGTTCAGGTCCATCAGGTCCTCCGCCTCAGGAAGAGGAAGAAAAGGAAGATACTAGTTGGATGGTCGATCATCGCGTCGACGATGATGGAACGGAATGGGCGCAAAGCGAAGATGAAACATGGTACTATCGCGAACCCGGTCAAAGTGACTGGAACGAGTGGCAGGATTAGGTGAGCAGATGAATCAGCAGCATACCGCAGTTTCGCTGTGTGTTTTGTTGCTTGCTTCTTTGATTGCAAGTGTTCCTGCAAGCGCAGCAGGCCCTCCTGCTCAAATTGTTATTTCCACGCCATCGACTGTGATCTCATCCGATGGTGTTTTGCAAATGGAAGCAACATTGTATGATGCGTTGAACAACGTTGTTGATGGTGAGATTACATGGTCAGCGAGCAATGGAACCATCGAAGAGAGCGGCCTCTTTTTCCCCTGGTCTGCTGGTCAAGTAACCATACGCGCAGAACATGGTGGCTTCAATGATACGGTGATCATCACTGTGGAAGCCGGCTGGGGCCAATCGATTGAAATCAATACAACTGCGCAACCTCGAGCAAAGTATCCGTTCACATTGCAAGCCAACCTCATCGATTCGCATGACAATCCACGCCCAGGCATGGATGTTGTTTGGACGGTTGATGGCGTCTTTGTTGGCCAGGGTGAACCTTCTTGGACACCTCCATCACTTGGATTGTATGAGGTGGTTGCCCGCTATGATCAGTTGGAGGAACGCGTTACGATGGAAGCGATTGCAGGAGATCCATACGAATTTGTATTTCCTGACGATTTAATCGTACGCAGTGGACAAGGTTTGCAACTCTATCCAGACCTTGTCGATACATACGGTCAAACGATGAACAACACCTTGGCTGGTAACAAAGTTTGGGATGTTGAAAATGGAACCATTACACCCGTAGGATTCTACTATGCATCCGCTCCAGGAATTTGGAATCTCTCCGTGCGCGCGGGCTCGGTTTGGGGGAACAGCACCATTCGAGTCGTCCCGGCCGATGCTTCGATCGTCGAAATTCAAATCACCCCAGAGCAAGCAGTCTATGCTTCTGGAGAAACCTATCGTCTTGATGCGATTCGTACAGATTCTCAAGGCTATTCTTCCGCAGTTCCCATTCCAATCGCAAATTGGACAGTAAACAATGGCATTGTCTCACAAGTTGGAGATGAGGTGCATTGGACACCTGGACAAGCTGGTCAGTACAGCATGCATGTTGTCGACTCGGATGTGCCTGCATCACTGAATGTCGAAGTTACACATGGTTCGGCTGATTCGACACGACTTGCTCTAAGTCAGAATCAATTGGTTGCTGGTGGACAGGTCGTCCTCGTTCACGAAGCGATCGATTCATTCGGAAATGTTTGGCAGATTGCGGCCAACATCACCAAGACGGAAGGTGAGAACGCCAACCTCGAAATCTTCGATTCGTATGTTTCGATTATGCCAAAGGAATTGGAAACAATTCGGTTTACTGCGACTTACTTTGATGCTTCAACAGGAGTACTTCACCAAGCGACGTGGGCTGACGAAGTCCACCCTGGCCGTCTTGCATTCATCGAATTACCCGAATCAGGGACAGAAGTTGCTGCCGATTCCTACATTGAATTTGATCCACAGTTCAAGGATGCATATGGAAACAGCATTCCACATGTGGCTGTCAATTGGACAATTTCAGGTGTTGATCGAACCCTAGAAATCCGCATGGCCGATGGAAAATGGTATCCTACACAAACAGGTGAGCATGAAGTCCGAGCCAATGCAGATGGTGTCTTCGCAGCTGTACGCATCAACGTCGTTCCAGGCAATGGTAATTCGTTGATCACCGATGGTGATTCGGGACTTACCATCGTGGCTGGTGTTGCAACCGATTTGTTTGTCGAAGTTGTCGATGTACATGGCAACAAAGCGCCGGCAGAAGATGTGGAAATGATTTCCAATACGTTCGTTCAGTTCAACGCTTCTTCAAGTGGACGAGGTTTCTGGCAACTTGTCGGCGTAACCAGTGGTACCTATTCACTCGGGCTCGTTCAAGGTGATGCTGAGCATACCATTGCCTTGACCATCGTTCCTGGCCAACCTGTACGAATTTTGACAAGTATGGTCAATGAAACGAGGAGTCAGGGTGAAGTGACACTCATTTCGGTTTGGGCCGAAGATTCACAAGGTAATCGCGTTGAAGTAAATCCAGACCAAACAGGTCTTTCATGCACCTCTGGTAAAGCAAACCACGTTCAATCGGATACATGGGAAATTGAACTCGAAGAAGCTGGCGCAGACCGTTCCTGTACTGTCACATGGAATGGATTGATCTCTCAACAATTCTATGATGTTGAGTCGGTTCTCCTTGCAGGTGCACTCGGTTCAACCAACACAGCAGTTTCCATCATCATCGTCCTCTTGCTGATGATTTTCGTCGTTCTTGTCGTTCTTATACGTCGCGGAAATGCGAAGGAAGAAGAATGGGATGAGGAAGAATTCTACGATGATGAAGAAGGTGATGAGGAACCTGTCATTGAGGATGAAGTGGATGAAACTGAGACGCCTTCTTCTGTTTCAGAACCAGAATCAACAACACATTCAGAACCCGAACTCGCTGGAGACCTGCGTCAAGAATTGGCGACAAAGGCAGGCCAAGTTGGTGTCATGCAAGCAGCACCTGGAACGAATCAAGGCGAAACAGGGTGGTATGTTGATGCAAGTACAGAATTGCAATACTGGAATGTTGGTAGCGATGGGTCATGGACTCGCGTACAATGACGGTCAGTGATCGTATGGGTGTTGAAGAGCATCGAAACTGGGACGATGTTGATTACTCTGCATTGTTGAACGGTCAAGCGTTCCCAACCAACTTCATGTGGGGTGTTGCGACGGCATCGCATCAAATCGAAGGTGGAAACAGCAACAATTGGACACGATTTGAACCCACATCGAAGAGTGGTCAAGAAAGTGGAATTGCCTGCGATCATTGGAATCGAAAGGAACAAGATCTTGACCTCATTGACGATCTCAATGTCACCCATTATCGGTTTTCTCTTGAATGGAGTCGAATTGAACCAGAGATGGGGGTTTGGAATGAAGAAGCGATCGCATGGTACAGCGATTTAGTCGACCGTCTTCTCAAGCGTGGAATTCAACCGATGGTCACCTTGCATCACTTTACCAATCCATTATGGTGGGAAGATTTAGGAGCGTTTGAAAAAGAAGAGAACATCATCTATTGGATCCGATTTAGTTCCAAAATGTTCGAATGTTTGAGCGATCGAGTTACGTGGTGGTGTACCATCAACGAACCCGCTGTGTATGCTTCAATGGGCTATGTACTTGGAGAGTTTCCACCAGGTCAACGCTCGTTCAAGAAAACACGAATCGTTTCTCTCAATTTGATGCGTGCACATGCACGATGTTATCGAACACTTAAATCGATGGAGAACGGTGCTGATGCACAGATTGGATTGGTGAAAAACATCAACTTGTTCGACCCTTATCGTCGATGGAATCCATTGCATCGATTCCAAGCAAATCTCCTCGATGGAATGTTCAATCGCTGTTGGATTAAAGGGCTCAAGACGGGTCGGTTCAAACCTCCTTCAGCTCTTCGAAGCATCGCAGTTGAAGGTTTGAAAGACAGCAGTGATTTCATCGGTGTGAACTATTACACACACTTGCTTGCAACACCGTTCATGCCAACAAAGGTTGAGATCGACCCGTTGATCCGACCTTGGGAAGAACGTACCGATTTCCGTTATCCTATGTATGCAGAGGGATTGAGACGAGCCTTTGAGATGGTTGCTAAACTGAACATTCCAATCATCGTCACTGAGAACGGTGTTGCTGATGATGATGATGACATGCGTCCCGAACATATTCGCAGACATTTGCACATCACGTCTGAAGCCATAGCTGAGGGATATGATATCAGAGGTTTCTATCACTGGAGTCTCATGGATAATTTCGAATGGGCCGAAGGATATGAGCAATGTTTTGGCTTGTATCATGTGGATTTCGAAACACAGGAGCGAACCCTTCGAACAAGTGGAGAACTCTATGCTTCAATTGCGAAGGCTCACCGAATGCCACAAGTTGTCATCTTAGCTGGTGGTCTTGGGACCCGACTTGGTGAGAAAACCGAACATATGCCAAAATCATTGATTGAAGTTGGAGGAAAACCAATTTTGACACATATCCTTGATTGGGTGCAAGGCCAAGGATGTAACCGCGTTCTTGTCTTAACCGGACATCATGGTGAACAATTCGATGGATTCACGCATACAGGGCTTGATCTAGCCTTTGTTCAAGAAACCGAACAACTCGGTACAGGTGGAGCGTTATGGAATGCACGCGACCATCTTGAAGACGAATTCATTTTGCTTTGGGGTGATGACTATCATCCAATCGATTATGTTCCACTTGTCCAGTCGCACAGGAGCAAATCATCTCCCTTGACCATGACAGTAACCACCGAACATGAAGTCATGAATCTACAAGTTGAAGATGGGCGTCTCTTGAAGTATTCGAAAGAAGGCGATGTTCCTGACGATTTCAATGGTTACGAGGCAGGAACTTCGGTCGTGAATAAATCGATTGTTTTGGAACACGGTAAAGATGGTGCATGGTCGTGGGAGAACACGATCTATCCTTCACTTGCGAAACAGATTCATGTTCATCTTGATGCAACAAAATTTTGGGATATGGGTACGCCTGAACGCCTCCAAAAGTTAGAGGATTTCTTCAACGAAACCAGGCGATGATGCAATCAGAACGTCCTGTTCAGGAAGCACATCAGCATCATCGACGAGAACAAGGATCATTCCACCAAAACCGCCACCCATCATCCGAGCTCCAAGCACACCGTTCATCTTCTGTATAGCGTGAACGAGTTCATCGACTTCTGGTGTACTGACACCAATGCTTCGCAATGATTCATGGGATTCATTCAGCAATTGACCGAGTTGTTCCTTGCTTGCATTCATTGCTTGGTGGACGCGAGCGTTTTCATTCTTAACATGCTGCTGTTTGACCTCTTGTGTTGTCGTATCTCGATAGTCCTGTGTGTTGAGCATTCGATGGATGCCTGAATCGATGAGTTTGAACATCCATGTTGATGGATAAGGAATGCTTGATGTTGTCAATGATGTGAAGTCAATCAATGTACAATGGTCTGCCTGAGCATGCATCATCGTCATTTGATCCAAGAGGCCACAAGGCGTTCCAAGAACAGTATGTTCCAATCGTTGTGCTTCAAGACAAGCGTCTTGGCTTTTCATTGTTGGTCCATGTACACAAAGTGCAACGGCAAGACATAATGCTGCAGATGAAGACATCCCCTTGCCGATTGGGATGCTACTATGAACATCCAATTTAGCAGGAGGGCCTCCTGCTTCCATCCATAATGCCACGACGGTATCATCGCCTTCGATTGTTGGATGATTGAAATCTGCTTCGAGGAGCAATCGATGCGGTGATGCAAAAGCGAGGGAACAGCCACCTGCATAATCCGTATGTTCACCGATAATGTTGACGCGTCCAGGAATGGATGCACGACGAATCATTCCAGCACATCCTCGCTGATATCGAGGTCAAACCAAACTGGAAAATGGTCGGAAACATCTGAATCACTCATATTCCGATCTACGCCCCATCGGCCAAAGAAGCGTCCATCGACATCACTGGTCATCACAATACGATCGTATGCACAATGTGTATTCTCAGAAAATGTCGTATCGGCAGAATCAGGAACCACCCAGAAATAATCCGGATTTCGAATTTCAAGTTGATTTAATTCGTAGGTGGATGCATAACTGCAATCTGCATTAAAATCGCCAAGGAGTACAACGTCTGATTCTGTTGAATTCACGTTGTAGGTTTCAACAACGTCGTGCAAAGCAGCCGTTTCATTCACAGCATTGGCTGGTTTGGTGTGGACCGTGATGAAGGCAATATCCTCGAGAACTGTACCATTGTTCGAGAGCAAATTGAAGTTCGCAATCAATGGTTCACGTTGGAATTGATCGAGTTCTGAATCGTTGTGAAGCCAAGCAGAATCGGCTTGGAAGCGAGAGGTTCGATAATAGATGGCATATTGCTCTTGACCTCCTTGGTCATCGTCCTGTTGACCTGAACGTTCACTCAAGACAAGTGCGTAGGCCTCATTCGCTTCAGCATTGATGGCGTCCAGGAAATCGTATGGAACGGTTTGATCCAAGTCTTTGATCTCTTGAACGACGAGCATATCGTAACGAAGTGTAATGTTGACAAGTTCGGAGATGACATCGGCTTTGCCCATTTTGGTTTCACCAAAAATCTTGATGTTGAATGTTGCAATTCGGGCAACATCTTCGCGACTTCTTGATTCAGAGCGTGCTTCCGTTTCCTCCTCATCTTCTTCCGATTCAACTTCAACATAGACGGTCCTCCACAATGGGCTATCATCTTGATGAATCAACAATTGAATCGTCATCGGAAAGAGAATCAACAATGCGACGAGCATGACGCCTTGTAAAGCGCTATCATGTCGTGCCATGCTTCAGGATTGGCTTCTCTATTATGAATCCTCAAGGTCCAATCGAGTTCAAGCATAGGTTCTTGACGCGAATCCATCTCGATGGACCATGGCAGAAGAAGTTTCCAAGGAAAAGGCCAAGGAAATTGTCGACATGTTGACGCAAGGCGGTTCCATTGATGCCATCAATACTTCACTTGCCTTAGGCATTCTACCATTGGTTGAATCGATTGGTGATTTGGAATTACTCGATCAGTTGGTTGAACACGCACAGCGTGTTGCTGAAGATGACGTTGAGAAGGGATGGGCTCAGTTTGAATATCTGAAACGCAATGCAGGGTCAATCGATGCCATCGCAGAATTGGCTTTTCAATCTGAATCGCTTGAAGATGGGGCGCCACTTGCCGCAGCCGTTTTGCATCACCATGCCTTGATGTTGCTCTCGATTGACGATGTTGAAGCAGCGCAAACATCGGTGAGACGCTCGTTAACGCTTCGTGAATCGCTCGAAGATCAACTCGGTATTATCTACGGATTAGCCGTCCTTTCTCGTTGCTCTCGAATCAATCAGGATTGGGATTCTGCGATCATCCACGATACGCGTCGTCTCGAACTGGCCATTGCTCAGAAAAACGATGTTCTCCACATGGAAGCACTCGCTGATGTCGCTCATGCACAAGCGAGCCTTGGTGAACTTGCAACTGCATCGGAGATGTATCAAGAAAGTCTCGATATTGCCAAGCAACTCGAACATCCTGCTGGCCATCTCGTTGCAAGTTGGGGCATTGCAGACCTTGCTGAAATCGAGACACGCTACGATGATGCCCTTCTGGCTTTATCGGATACGATGCATTTGTTCATGCAACTCGGAATCGCTGCACCAGATCTTCTCAAAAAGCGTCTTCACGATTTGACTTCATTGGGTCAAGAGCGTACGTAGGCGTCGAACGGGTTATGTTCTTTGACGTATTGGCAATAAAGAGGGGAAGAGAATGGAACACGACATCTTCTTTTCCATTAGTCAAACACCTGATGCGGCTGGCCACATTCCAGATGAGCAAACCATGCTGCAGAATTACTTCCAACAATTGGAAGTTGCTGATGAATTAGGTTTTGGTGTTGGCTGGATTGCTCAGGCACATCTTTCAACTGAAACACAGAAATCCAACAGCAAACCAGTTGTTCCACATTGGCAGGGTGAAGTTGGTCTCTGTACGGACTTTCCACAACTTGCAATGGAATCGTTTCGTCGAACAACGAACATCGAAATTGGAAGTGCAGTTGTTTCAATCTTAGCATCTGGTGGTCCAATCGCACAAGCTGAGCGTATTGCCAACACCTTGCAACTCCTTGCAGTGAACAATGATTCCAGAAAACTCCACGTTGGATTTTCTGCTGGCCGTTTTGAATTCATGGCTCGTCCATATGGGATTGTTCCTCGCAATCCTGTAGAAGAGGCAGCATGGCCTGCATTGAGGGGTCAAATATTCCTCGAAGCGAGTGAGGTTTTCTTGCGTCTTCTTCGTGGTGATGTCGTCAATTCCGATTCCATTCGTTCAACAACATTGACTCGTCAGAATTTCAGAAGCGATGAAGATTGGCAACGTGTCCAAGAAGCCAATGGGTCAGATGATGAGGCGATTTCAATCAAACGTCGCTATGTGTTTGAAGATCTTCGTATTGTTCCGAATACCTTTGACCGAAATCAATTGGTTCTCGTTGCGGGAACACATGATCCAAATGCACAGACGTTTGTGAATTCAATCCTTCCAGTACGCGTGTTCAATTTGTCCATTACCCAACCCGAAGTGATTGAAGCAACACATGATCGAATGCGTTCATGCTTCCATGCCGATGGCGGAGAGTGGAAACGCTCCTACATGCCAAGAACGAGTTTTGTGTTCTTGAACGATGAACCGCATCTCTCAGCAGAAGAGCAACGAGCAGCGGCACATCGTGAAGCAGATGAAGCGCTTGGCGCTTATTGGAATGCGTTGGAAGGAACCATCGATCCGACAAAGGTTCAGAATGCTGCACAAAATGCACTTATCGGTAACGTGGAAGATGTTGCACAACAATTGGTCGGGCGATTTCATCCCGATGATCGAGTGATGGCATGGTTTGATTTCTTCAATCATGATAGCGATCGAGTTTGCCGAAACATGCAAGCTTACATGCGTAAGGTTGCACCACGAGTCGAAGAACTCCTCAGAGGTGCATGAACGTGAAAATCAATCATCATGTTCATTCAGCGGTGAAACCCGGTCGTCCGGGAAGTGAGTTGTTTCCTGAATCACCACTTGGAGAACAAGTGGAGGGTATTCCTACTGGACGTGATGTCGCATGGGAGCCTTTGGTTGATTATCGACGGAACGGTGTTTCTGAGACCACAATCCATGGCGCAGTTGCATGGGCACATGGTGATGAGGTGATTCATTCGTTTGGAGGAAACGTTCTGTGTTATGGGCGTTCGATGATGAAACCGTTCATGCTCAAGGCGTTCGTCAATGAATTGGAAGATTTGTCGTGGGAGCAAAAGGCGATTTCTGTGGCAAGTCATAATGGCGACACGGAGCACGTTACTGCGGCGCAATCACTTCTTTCACAATCGGAATGGCCGTTGATGCTTACGCCACTCGATGTACCATTGATTCAATTTGGCCGTCAAGTTCGCCGACCTCGTCGCTGGTATCACACCTGTTCAGGCGAACATGCTGCAATCCTTCGTGGATGCAGAGAGAAAGGATGGAATCGAGCAGGATACACCTTGCCAGGCCACCAAGTGTTCGATGCCTACATGACCGAAATTCGACGCTATCTCGGCGAGGACTGGACGCCATTGCGGATTGCAAAAGATGGATGTGGCCTGCCAACCGTATCCAATACTGTTGCAGAACTTGCTCAAATTTATGCGGGTTTAGTTCGAGACAAAGAGAACGATTGGATTTGGGAAGCAATGGTCCGTCATCCTGACCTTGTTGGTGGATTCAATCGATTGGATTCAACCATTCTCAAAGCGGGTGAAGGAACGGTCATCGCCAAAGAAGGAGCAGACGGATTGCTTGGTCTTGCCATCGAACATCCAGACTATCCTAAGGGGCTTGGTATCGTTATCAAAATAGCGCATGGCTGGAATGCACAAGCGACGTGGTATGTTGCTCGAGCAATCCTTGGTGTGCTTGGAATAGATCTGAGAAATCCTTACCCATTGCATCGACAAAAGGCATTCATCGTTCCAGGAATCGTTCCAGATCGTTACCTTGAGGTCCTTAAAACGATTCCAACGTGGGATGAATGGGATCCGGATCAAGATCGTTGGATGTACGATGCGGAGTTGAATTCATGAACGCATTGAACTTCATCGGTGGTGTCTTTGTTGAGGCACATGATGGAGAAACACTCACCAACATCAACCCTGCTACAGGCGAAGAGATTGGAAGAATCGCACGGTCGAACAAGGCAGATGTCGAAGCAGCCGTCCAGGCATCGAGGCTCGCACAAAACGAATGGTCTGCATTGACATTACTGGAACGTGCAGATTGGCTCGATCGACTTGCAGATGGACTGGAACAGCGAAAGGAAGAACTTGCACAACGAGAATCAAAGGATACTGGTAAGCCACTTGCACTTGCTCGTCGAGTGGATGCACAGCGCTCAATCGATAATTTTCGGTTCTTTGCCAACTTTGCTCGAGAACAAGAACCTGAAGTGTTCGAAATGGCAGATGCTACGAATGTTGTTCATCGAAAACCGATCGGAACGGTTGGATTGATTACACCTTGGAATCTTCCATTGTATCTCCTGAGTTGGAAGGTTGCTCCTGCGTTATTGATGGGCAACACCATCGTTGCAAAACCGAGTGAAATGACCCCATTAACAGCCAACCTGCTGTGTGAAGTTGCAAGCGATATAGGGCTTCCTTCAGGTGTTCTGAATGTCGTTCACGGCTATGGTCCAGAGGTGGGTCAAGCCATTCTTGAGCATCCATCCATCCGAGCAATCTCGTTTACTGGAGGTACAGCAACTGGCCGACATGTTGCAGCGACAGCGGCTCCAAAGTTCAAGAAACTCTCATTGGAATTAGGTGGAAAAAATGCGACAATTATCCTTGATGATGCTAATTTAGACGCTGCAGTTGAAGGAGCCGTCCGAGCAGGATTTACCAACGGAGGACAAGTTTGTCTCTGTGGCTCCCGCATTCTTGTTCATCAATCGATTGCAGATCAATTCACAACAAAGCTCGTTGAATCGGTTAACAGCATGATGTGTGGTGCACCAGAAGATGCTTCAACACACATTGGTGCACTCATCAGTATGGAACATCTTCAGAAAGTTGAATCCTACATCGAACTCGGTCTTGAAGAAGGCGGTACGGTCCTCACAGGAGGCACTCGAGCCATGACTGGACAAGTTGGACCGACACAGGATGGTGCTTATTTGCGTCCAACCATCATCGATGGTCTTGATCCATCTGCTCGAACATCGACAGAAGAGATCTTTGGACCAGTTGTAACGCTACATCGATTTGATTCCGATGAGCAGGCTATCCAGATTGCGAATGCAACCGAGTACGGTCTCGCTGGATCTATCTGGTCAACAGATACGGAACGTGCACACGCACTCGCTCAAAAGATCGAAACTGGAATCGTCTGGGTCAACACCTGGTTGCACCGTGATTTACGCACACCATTCGGTGGTGTAAAAAACTCAGGCGTTGGTCGCGAAGGCGGTGCATGGAGTCTTGGTTTCTTTTCCGAACCACTCAATGTTTGCATTAAACACGATTGATTCTTCCAGCGAGCCTTTGAAATGTTGAATCCAATCGGAAGCATGAGGCAGAACGATGTCGGTTCACAGTAAAGCGACGAAGGTAACGACGCACACGCTTCAAGAAATGAAGCGTGCGAAGGAACCCATTACCATGCTAACAGCCTACGACTATTCGTTAGCTCGATTGGTTGATGCTGCTGGAGTCGACGTTATTCTCGTTGGCGATTCTGCATCCAACGTCATGGCTGGTCAAGTGACAACTGTTCCAATGACGCTCGATCACATGATATACCATGCACAGTGCGTTCAACGAGCTGTCGATCGTGCACTGATTGTCGTCGATATGCCTTTTGGAACGTATCAAGGGAATTCACGTCAAGCGCTTGAAAGTGCGATTCGTATCATGAAAGAGGCTGAAGGCCATGCTGTCAAATTGGAAGGTGGTGCAGAGATTGTTGAATCCATTGAGCGTATTCTTACAGCAGGTATTCCGGTCATGGGCCATCTTGGATTAACGCCTCAGAGCATCTACAAATTCGGAACCTACACCGTTCGAGCCAAGGAAGATGAAGAGGCTGAGAAACTCATCGCTGATGCAAAACTCTTGGAAGCAGCGGGTTGTTTTGCCATCGTTCTTGAGAAGATTCCAAAGGAATTGGCGCAGCGTGTGCAGAGCGAACTGAACATTCCAGTCATCGGAATCGGAGCAGGTCCACATTGCGATGGCCAAGTATTGGTCTTACACGATTTGCTCGGTATTACCATGGATTTCTCACCACGATTCCTTCGACGCTATCTCAATCTTGCTGAAGAGATCGATGGTGCGATTCGCTCCTACTGTGAAGATGTCCGATCTGGTGACTTCCCGAACGAATCGGAATCCTATACGTCTTAGAGATAGATGAAAGCGAGAACACTGCCTCCGAAGGCGCCAACGTTCACAGCCATTCCGTGCCAGAGACCATAACGGAATGGTGGAAATTCAAACTGTAGCCAAAATGAACTGATGAACAACCAGCCGATACATGGAAGGAATCCTCCAAGATAAGTCGATGACCTACCAAACATCCAGATCAATGAGAGGATGCATGCTGTTACTGCAAAGCCCATGGCATATTCTCCAGCACGGTTCATTTCCATGTTGAGGAGGAGTTTGTAGAACAATGGCGATGCAATGAGGTAGATGGCGAATGCTCCATGAACCGGATTGGGAACGAAATGTGGTTCGATGCGAGGCATCACAGTAAGTTGCCATATCGCACCAAAGACCATTCCGATGAGAAGCGGGGCCATCATGTGACGGAGCATATCCGAGAAGATTTCGCTTTCTGAAACAGATGCTTCATCTGTTGCATCGGCTGAAAATACCTCCGTATCTCCCTCCGACATACCTGGTGCTCAATATCTTCTCGTTTGAGTTTTAGCCTAAATCTGCGATGCATCCATATGCGACCTACGTTTGGTCGTAGCATGGCCAAAGGTTCAATTGTTGCTGGTTGCCTTGCACCTCATCCTCCACACCTTGTCTATGCAGAAAATCCTCCTCAAAATGAGCCAACATCTGAAGGTGGTTGGGAACAACTCCGGTGGGGCTATGAGCGTCTTCGTGAATCGCTTTCAAAAATTGATCATGACGTACTTGTCATCTTATCACCACATTGGCAAACCTATGTTGGCACACATTTTCTTGGCCTTCCCCACTTTGAAGGTCTGTCGGTTGACCCCATCTTCCCGAACTTGTTTCGATATTCCTACAATCTCGATATCGATGTTGAACTCAGTCGAGCCATTCATGACAAAGCGGCGGACGCTGGATTAGCGGTCAAGATGATGGAAAATCCAGATTTCCGAGTCGATTATGGAACGATTACCACAGGCCACATGGTCAATCCGGCTTTTGACAAACCATTGGTCGTCATCTCCTCGAATCGTTCACGCCACTATTATTCCGTTGAGGTCATGCAAGAGATGATGATGGAACTGGGTCGTGTCACACGAGATGCAATCCTTGAGAGTGGCAAGAAAGCCGTTGTTCTAGCATCCAACTCTCTTTCTCATCGCCACTTCACAACCGAATCCGATGTTCCTGAAGACATGAGCAAGGAGCATATTACCAGCCATGCAATGCATCTATGGGACATGCGCATCATCGATTACATGCGTACAGGTCAAGCACAACGAATCATCGATGAGATGCCAGAGTTTACTGAACAAGCGATAGCTGAATCGGATGGAGGTGGACTGACGTGGCTCTTGAGCACACTCACCGTTCCGACCTATCCGGCGATCCTTCATGGCTATGGAACCATTATTGGGACAGGGAATGCAATTGTCGAATGGCCCTGTTATCTACACGAGGAGGTTTGAGTTTGACAAATCCAATTCTCGCCTCATACGTTGTCCCTGTCCATCCACATCCATTGTTGGTGCCAGAACAGAACGAAGGATGGCAACGTCTTCGCGATGCATTCGATGAAGCGCGAGATCAAATCGCTGCAAGCGGTGCAGACTTGATGATTATCTATTCAACGACCTGGCCAAGCATCATCGGTCATCAAATTCAGGCGGATCCAAATCCAGTGTGGACCCTTGTCGATCAGGACTTCCACGATCTTGGTTCAATGGATTATTCCTTCAATATTGATGCTGAATTTGCCGAAGCTTGGAGCAAGGCCAATCATGCTCGTGGTTTGCAAAGCAGAACGGTTGCATACAATGGCTTTCCAATCGATGTTGGTTCGGTTGTTGCATTGAAGTTGCTCAATCCAGACAATGCCATTCCTGCTGTTATTGTTTCATCGAATGTCTATGCCAATCGTGCTGAAACAACGGTCCTTGCAAAAGCCTGTTTGGATGTTCTCGGAACGACTGGAAAGAAAGCGGTTGCAGTAACAGCGATGTCGATGTCGAACCGTATGTTTACTGAATTCATTGATGCTGCTGATGATAAAATCCACTCGCTCAAAGACGATGAATGGAACCAAAAGGTGCTCGAATTCCTTGAAGAAGGTCGTCTCGAGGATGTTGCTCAACTCTCGCGTACAATCCATCAACAAATACGCGTCCAGAAAGTCGTGACCTTCAAACCGATGTGGTGGCTTTCGGCGATGAACGATAATCGAAACGATCTCACCGGGCGCGTCCTTGCGTATGAGGCGCTCTACGGTGCAGGTGGAGCGGTCGTCCATCTCGATCCCACATCAAATGGCATGGGTGACAAGGAATACGATGAGGATGATGTTGAAGTCTATCATGGAGAGCGGAATGTCCTCGATGGAGAAGGTGATGAAGAAGAACTCCCTCAATCATCATCCAATCATGGCCCTGAACTTTGGGATCCTGCTGAAGGCAAGGATGCCGTCAATACCGAATCGGCACCGAAGCCTGTTGGACTTTACCCACATGCTCGACGGGTAGGTGACCTCCTCTATCTCTCGGGCGTTGGTCCTCGTCAACCGGGAACAAATGCCATTCCAGGCGGGCCAATCCGTGACACTGATGGTACACCTCTCGAATACGATATCAAGGCACAAACCCGTGCAGTTGTTGAAAACATTGCTCGAATCCTTGAGGAAGCTGGTTCTTCAATGGACAAAGTGGTCGATGTGACCTCCTTCCTTGTTGACATGGATCGAGATTTTGCAGGCTACAATGAGGTCTGGGCTGAAACACTTGGTCACTATGGTCCAACTCGAACAACGCTTGCCATTCGCGCCCTACCAACGCCGATTGCTGTTGAAATGAAGGTCATCGCTAAAATCTAATTTTCCGGATTTCGGCAGAATGTATCCTCAAAAAATGCAAGAGAATATATCCCGTGTTTACTTGAGGGTGTTTGAAGGCTTAGTTGCTTCATGAAATCGGGGATTTTGCATGCCTATCTCAAAACTCGATTCTCTTGTAGAAAAGGGAACTGAATCCATCAAAAAGACGCTGAAGCGAAGCGTTGGTCTTGCTGGTGTCGTCATCATTTCGCTTTCAGCAATGCTACCCGGTATTTTCGTCACACCAACCTTCGCTGCAGATATTATGGGTGCAGGTATTTGGCTTGCATTTATTGTTGCAGCAGCGGTCGTTTTGCCGGCAGCGATTTCAAAGGCTGAATTATCTTCAGGGATGCCCTCAAGCGGTGGATCCTATGTCTACCTTGAGCGAACCTACGGTCCAATGATCGGGACAATTAGCGGTCTTGGCCTTTGGGCATCATTTTTGCTGAAGTCAGGTTTTGCCCTCATCGGTTTCTCAGCGTACTTCATCGCAGTAACCACCTATTTCGATATCGATATGGAGATGATGGTTCTTTCAATGAGCGCCTTGGTTCTCATTACCATCGTCAACATTCTTGGGGTCAAGAAGGTCAAAGCGATTCAAACACCTGTACTCTTTGTGACATTGGCAATGTTGCTCATTACCTGTGTTGCCGCATTCTTTGCTGATGACTTTGATGGAACTGGCCCCTTTAAGGCAGCTTTTTCGACCGATCTTTGGACGCTTGCTGAAACATCTGCGTTTGTTTTTGTGGCCTATGCAGGTGTGACAAAAGTAGCTGCAATTGGTGGTGAAGTCAAAGATCCTGAAAAGAATCTTCCAGCGGGTATGCTACTCTCCTTGCTTATTGCAACCGTTTTGTATGCGATGATTGCCTACTTGATGATGGCTTCGATGCCTGATGGATGGTGGATTGGTGAGGATGGAGAGGTTGTCGAAAATCCAATTTTTGTCTTTGCTGAGGTCGTTGCAGGAACCGAATTCGGTATTTTTGCTGCCATCGTATCGGTATTGGCGATGATATCGATGGCATTAGCAGGCATTCTCGCATCTTCTCGCTTCCTGTTTGCAATGGGCCAAGATAAGTTGTTACCACCTGCCCTCGAACGTGTTCATGAGAAGTATGAAACGCCACATTGGCCAATCATTGTCACCGGTGTAGCGATGGGTCTTGCCATCTTTTTCGTACCTCTGAAGGACGTTGTAAAATTGGCATCAGGTTTCAAAATTATGATTTTCATTATGATCAACACTTGTGTCATCATTCTACGACAAACGAGCAAGCGCCATGATTGGAATCCTACCTACAAGGGCGCATTGTATCCCTTCATGCAACTTTGGGGTATCCTTGCAGGACTGTTCCTGATTTATTTCATCGGTGATAAGGCATTCATCGGTGCATCTGCAGCCATTGGAGCTGGCCTTGTCACTTACTTCCTCTATGGTCGAAAGCATGCAGAAGTGAAGAAGACACCGTTCCAATCATTCCGTGAATCGATGACCGAGCATGTGGAATGATCACATTCACCGCTTGTAAGCATCTGATGTGTTTTTTCCAGCATCAATAAAGAGACCTGGAATCAATCCATGGATGAGCAATTGTACGGTTCCGAGTAGGAATCGAAATGCGAGTTTGTATGCTCCAAGAAGGTGCTCAAAATAGCCCATGCCTACATCCTTTAGATGGCCCATAATCGCTTGAACTCAACGATTATTTTTCACTCTATGGCAAGATTGTTGCGCAGAGCATTGAATTTTGAGGTACATTAGATGCTTCGAAGACGCCCACCATCGACGGGTAGTGAAACACCGCGTATTGCTCCAGCTGCGGGTGAGGCGAGGAATG
>PBET01000029.1 GCA_002719815.1 Methanobacteriota archaeon
CGGTGCGTTGAAATAGGCGCGTCAGGACGGCGCGATACCTCTTGGCTGTGGTGGTGTAGGGGTTAGCACGGCAGATTGTGGTTCTGCCAGCCCGGGTTCAATTCCCGGCCACGGCCCCATTCATTCCAATTCATTCGAATCGATGGTGTGACCCATTCGCTGTACTTTGGTTTGCAAATACTGAAGGTTATCTTGGCCTACGCCAGCAACCAATGGGACCGTTTTCGCAACGACGATTCCATGATCTTCAAGTTGCTTGACTTTGTCAGGGTTGTTGGTTAGTAGCGCTACATCGGTGATGCCCAAATCGTTGAGCATGGTTGCTGCAATCTGGTAATCACGGCCGTCTGCAGGATGGCCAAGAATCAGATTTGCATCGAGTGTATCTGCACCTTGATCCTGAAGATGGTATGCCTGAATTTTTGCATGCAAACCAATTCCACGCCCTTCTTGACGCAAGTAGAGCAAACAGCCCCACCCATTGTCAACGATGGCCTTCATTGCAGCATCCAGTTGTGGACCACAGTCACATCGTAGCGATGAGAATGCATCTCCAGTAAGGCATTCGGAATGAACACGCAACAAGACAGGGTCCGGTCCACTCATATCGCCCAACATGAGGGCAACATGATCCAAGCCTGTTGCTTCTTCTTGGTAGACATGGATATCGAATTGACCCCACCGTGTTGGGAGTTTTGCAATGCTTGGAACGTCACTCATCAGCCATCACCTCGATTAGGAAGGCATACTCGCCTTCATGCGAGTCTATGGAGAGGAGTTCATGAGGTGTTCGGCCAAGCATCAAAGGAATGTCATGCAAGGTTTCTGGATCGCTCGCAAGCACCTTGAGGATGGAGCCAACGTCCATTGTCGACAGCGCTTGTTTGGCTTCTGCAACTGGAACTGGACAAAAAAAGCCAAGCACATCAAGAAGATGTGTAGCATCTTTCTTGCCCACCATGAATCGTTGTCTAACCCCTGCTTTTTGAACACATCCACTCTTACGCTTCATTTGACACAACACGTTGAAGAAGAGCAAGCACAAGCACACGTCAATGGGTGAGTCTGCTTCCGCAAAACAGAGCGATGACATGAGTTGGGGTGAAGTCGCCCAACTCGGCCTTCGCTACGGAAAAATTCCACTCGCGCTTCTCGCAGTTGAAGCACTGTACTGGTTCATCACCCAACCATCGGACACGCTCGCTTTGATTCAAGTCACTGAGGCCTACATTTGGAACGAAGTCACACAATTGATGTTCGGTGAAGGAGCGTCAACATTGAGCACCCACAATGGTTGGTTGACGCGAATTGATTTCTATCATGAATCATTTCCAGAATTTGACAACCGAGTTGGGCTTTATGTTTCTGATGAATGCGCTGGTGTTCATGAAATGATATTCCTTTCAACGCTCGTCTTGATGACGGATGGCGTCACACAGCGTGAGAAATTCAAAGCTGTCGCCGTCATGTGTGGAATCGTCTACGTCCTCAACATCGTACGACTTGTTGCCTTCTATCCCATCGCTGTTGAAGGATGTCTTGCCAATCCAAACCAACCAGATTGCTTGAACAACATGTGGAATTTCCACACCTTTGTCTATCAATGGGGCTTTCTCATCGTTCTTTTGATCATGTGGCTTGTTTGGTTCAAGTATGTCGGTGGGGCATCCAAAGCAATGAAAGCATCACAAGAAGAAAAGGAACAGTGGCGAATCGTTATTCGTAAGCGTTGGGAACAAAAGCATGCTGCATTGATTGGCATCATGTTCCTCTTCTTCGGTATCGCTTGGTTCTGGGTCAATGGAAATTCAACAGCAATGGATGCAAAGAATATCATCGATTATTGTGCATTTAGTGAATTGACAACTTCGAATTGCTATGAGGCGCAGAATACCTGGGATAACGCCATTCAAGGTGCATGGTCGTTCGCAGTTCTCGGTATTGTGATTGGAACGATTGGGTTCTATGAGATCGAGCGTAAGGATGAGAATGGAGAATGGCCTGTTTATGACACGAACGATTCCAACGAGGTCGAACAACCCAAATCCAAGAAAGAAAAGCCAAAAGGTTCGTGGCGAAAACGCTCACAATCGAACGAAGAAGAGTGATTAGAGCACTTCTGCATTGCACGTCTTGGAGCCAAACGGATGCATTTTGATTGCTTTCATAGCCAATCCAAGTTTGCTACTGTGGATTGAGACGATGGTCGAATCACCCTCAAACGAAACATCACCAATGGCAAGTGCATCACAACGAAGATGTTGCTCAAACCATGATGCGATTTGCAGAGGCGAACCGAGTTCACTGCGATCAGCATCGAGACGAATACGGACAAATCCGTAGACATCAGCATTCTCACCGAAGTCATCTTGCTTACGAACAGGGTCTCGCTCAACACCTTCGGGTAAGGCAGGCGCTTCGGTTTCTTCGATTGAAAGATTGTATGTGGCGATAATCTTCCCCATTTGAGGTGCATCATCTTTGGAAACAAGACTCCATGCTTCACCATGTCGACCGATACGACCTGTTCGACCGATACGATGGATGAAGGAATCGATATCGGAAGGCACGTCGTAGTTGACAACCAGTGTGATTCCATCGATATCGATACCACGTGCGGCAACATCGGTTGCAACAATGGTACGAACGTCACCTTCTCGGAAACGGTCAAGGATTCGATCACGTTGATTCTGTTTCAAATCGCCATGCAAGCCTGCAACATCGAATCGGTGCTTTTGCAATCGTTGAACTGCAAGATCAACCATACGCTTCGTATTGCAGAAGATAATGCACTGATCATCATCGCCCATTCGAGCCAACAATCGGCCAAGTGCCCAGAGTTTGTTGGCACGGCCGATGGAAATCTTGTACAAATCAATTGGAGGTACATCGAGTTCTTCCTCATTTGTCATTACGAATTCAGGATTGTTGGTGAATTCATTCGCAGCATCAAGAATCTCCTGTGGGAAGGTTGCTGAGAAAAGCAATGTCTGCTCGCGAGATGTTGTTCGCTCAAGAATCCATAAAATGTCTGGAAGGAATCCCATATCCAACATTCGATCGGCTTCATCAAGGCAGAAGACTTCAACCTTCGACAAATCAAGGTGCTTACGTTCAGACATGTCCATGACACGACCTGGCGTTCCGACGATGACATCGACGCCAGCATCGAGTGCTTTTGCTTGCTTCTCGAGATCGGTACCACCATAGACGGTCATGATCGAGAGGCCATGGCCACCTTGGAGTTGGTTCATCTCTTCTGCAACTTGTTGCGCCAATTCACGGGTTGGTGCAAGGACCAATCCTTGAAGACTACCAGTCGGTTGACAGCGCTCGAGGATAGGGATTCCAAATGCAGCGGTCTTTCCGGAACCTGTTCGTGCTTGTCCAATGACATCACGGCCGGAACGAGCAAGTGGAATCGTATCTCGTTGGACTTCGGTCAGACATTCCCACGCAAGTGAAGAAATTCCTTGCATGATTGCATCAGGAAGTTGTAGCGAATCGAATCGGGTTTTGGTGAACATGTTGCTCCTTCCGTCTCATTGGTTCAGGCCACCGAGACGGAGGTGGCCCCCACGCACATCAAAAGTTCTCTCGTTCCTTAATTTCAGCCTGAAGCTGTCCCATCCAATACTTCTTGGCGTTGTCACGGTTGAGTGGTCGACGCATTTGTCGAACATGCTCAAGGATGTATTGTCGGAATTTTAGCGCCTTGGTTCGGTTCACACCTTTTGGCGTAATTCCTTCCCAAAGTCGGTCGAATTGGAGTTCTTTGTCGTCAATCATAGGATGACCTCGATGTCCAACCGACCAAGCGCCCCCTCATAACCATGTCGTTAGGAATCCAAACGCTCATTCTGGCTCGAGTCATCAAGCAATGGGATATCTGCAGGCGGATTTTCAAGCCCAACAGCCTTGCCCTGAGCATGTGCTACTTCACGTTCCAAAGCAGGCACTGGAAGTGCAGGTGCGAGGAATGCATTCTTCTCAGCCTCCGTACCTTCAATGGATGCATCATAGGTCATTTCAGTCAGCATCTTCTTCAACTCAGCATTGGTTTCACTTTGAAGCAGTTCGGTAGCAACAATCCTTAGTTTGTCCTCAACGAGAAGCATCGGCAACATCTCAATGCAGGAACGACGAACTTCGACGTTGGAATGCCTTGTACCATTCATGATCAAGTTGCGAGCACGTGAATCATCGGTATCCATCGACCGAATCGCACGTAAGGCATTGTTCCTGACCTTCGCATCACTGTCAAGAATCGCCCGTTCAGTCAACATGATGGCGATTCGAGGTTCCTTCTTCGAGAGTGATGAGAGCGTTTGCGAGGCATTACGACGCACTTCATCATCCGCATCGTTCAGTGCCCAAGAGATGAGATCCCAGCCCATTGCACCTGCCCGTTGAACAACGTTTCGAAGCAACTTCGAGGCCTTTCGCCTCAATCGAGGATCGTCGAGAAGAAGAAGTTCATCGATGTGATCACAAACAACCTCAGGCCAGGTTTCCGTCAATGCCTTCAAGCCACGCCAAGCAGGCTCACTTCGAGCAGGAATTGTTGAACGCAATTCTTGGGCGAGAGAACTGTCAACGCCTGAAGGAAATGTCGGAGCAGCCTGTTCCAGACAAAGGCTTGCAGCTTTTCGAACCCGAACATCATCATCGTCAAGGAGAACAGATAGCCAATCAAACAACTCATCCGAGCGTTGTTCGGCAACTGTTGGAAGAACTTCCAATGCTGCTACACGAATTTTTGCTTCATCCGATTCAAGCGCTAAGAGCAAACTCGCATGGGCTCGGTCTGCCCAACCACCTTTCAGTCGGCCAAGTCCTTGAACGCCATCAACTCGAGTAAGCGTATGACGCCCACCATTCCAATCAACAACATGACCGGACATTGCACCGGTCGAAAGGTCAAGGATCTCCTGTCGAGTACACTCCAACCAAGGACCTATACGCTCTTTTTGGTCGGTTTTACGAGTCTGACGACGACCCGTTGCAATGGGGAGACCCGTCCTTGGGTCACGGGCAATATACTCACGAACCATGGCTTCAACCGTGAGTTGCAGAAATCCAGTCATTATGAACCTTCACTTCGTGTGTTCTGAATGTAAGTTGGCAAGTCTCAAGAATGGGATGAGGCAAGCAGGGCATATGTCGAATCATCGTGTTGGGCTCGGTTTACTCCTCACCTGCATCATGATTCTAGGTACGATTCAGCCTCTTGGGCTTATCCTTGATGAAAAATCTTCAGAAGTGCATCGAGCAGATGGCGAAGAAAGTGGATTTTCGGGCCAAGATTTCTTGTTGAACAAAGTCAGTAAAAATGCATCCACATCGGAGCTTGAACTGCAACGACCTGAACTCACATGGACACCGACAACAGGTGGAGGACTCATGATTACACGGGCACATGGTTGCATGGCTCATGATACGACCAATGAATTGGTCTACCTGATGGGTGGACGTACCGATCCAGACCCACAACAATCCAACGATGAATCGTCCACAAACCTTATCGAAATATGGAACCAATCCACTGAAACGTGGTCTCTGGCACAATTCAGCATGCCAAATGCACAACAATACCATGAATGTGTACAAATCGATGACAAAATCTACGCCATTGGAGATTGGTATCCTGGCGTTTCCCCAGCACAAAAATCAACAGGTCAAGTACAAATTTACGACCTTACAACGTCCTCATGGCAGAGTACGACCTTCAGTATGCCTGCTACCAAGGAAGTTGGCAATTTTGGAATGGCATCCATTGGACAGAAAATCTACATTGCGGGCGGCGTGCAAGATTCAAACGCCAATGATGCGACTGATCGCTTACTTGAATACGATACCGTGACAGGATTATGGACTGAACTCGCCAATATGTCCGAAAAGCGCTTTGCCTTCCCACTGGTTGAATATCACGGTCTTCTCTATGCATTTGGAGGTATTCAAGGACCGTATACTTGGAGTTCAAAACCCGTACTCAACACGAGCGAGGTCTACGATCCATCAACCAATACATGGACACAATTGCCCAACATGTCCTTCCATCGATTCGGCATGGCTGCATCGGTTCACAATGATGAGATCATCCTCATTGGAGGTCATAGCAAGAACGGAGCAGTCAAGGACACCTGGGGCTACGTGCCAACCTCCAATGAATGGCGAAAAATGGACGATCTCTCAATCGGTATCTTCGACCTCGCTGCCATTGATGCTGATGGCGTGACGGTCTTCGCCGGTGGCGATTTATCATCCCAGCCGTACAGTGGCGGTTGGGGCACGCAGTATCTCGATGAAACCGAATTAGCCCTTCGTATCGAAAACCATACGGGTTGGATTTCATCTCCAGTCAACAATCTCGCTACAACAGAACACGGGTCGGCCTCATTGATGTGGATGGAACTCACTGGCTCAGAACCAGCATCCACATCGATTGGTTTCCAGTATCGTGTTGCAAATTCAGAGGCGGGTCTTGCATCGGAAACTTGGAAGCCCATCGATACAGTCAATCCAGCAAATCTCGCACTTCTTGGTATTGGAAATCATTCGTTATCCACCATTGCACCGAGCGATAAAGGGCTCATGGAGTATCGGATTCAACTCTTCACGGAGGAAGTACAAAACTGGACGATACCAAATCTTGATGCAATCCGCTGGGGGGCTGAGGAAGCATCATTTTCACTCAACAATCCCGACGCGATTCAACCAAATGCGCCCCAGATTACCTTCTCGACACATCACGCTGCGATGGAATCGGAATTGACACAGCCTGCTGTGTTCGAGTTTGCGATGATTAAAGCCACATCTGAAGGATTCATTCACCCAAATGCTGAATGGACAACGATTCGAATGAGTCCGGGAAGTTCGACGCCGACTGTGAGTGATGCGGATGGGCTGTTAAGCACCTACAACATCGCTGTATCAGAGCCTGTGAACGGTGTTCGTGATGTTGATTGGTCTTTGTCATTCAACGATATGGACACCGACGATGTCCTGATTCGAACCTCGACTGAAGGTGTCGCAACGTCGACCTATGTTCACGCTACACCTGTTGAAATTGATCGCAGTATATCCGTGTTCATCGATGAGATGACATCGAATTTTTCGACACAAGGTGGCGATGATGTTGCACAAGGTGAGGTCTTGCAAGGTGGATCTACACTGACTGTTTCGGTCGATCATGCTTATTCGAGTAGCGGACTTCGCCCATTGTCAAACAACATCGAAGTACGCATACATACAGAAGTCGAGCAGCGTGTTCAGGACCCAAATGCTCCGCAAGCATGGTACAATACATCAACGTCGTTTGTGAACTTGAATTCAAATCAAGCAACTGATTTCATTCTTCAACTCCCTTCAAACGTTTCAGGTGAGACAATCATTCGACTGGAAGCTCAAACAACGGATTCCCTGGCATTGAATTTGGAACCCTCCTCAACACTGGCAACGTTCCTTTTGGATTCATTTGCTCCAATCATTATGGCGACATCGCCACTAATCGATTCGTATCTGAATGTCAATACGAACCGAACCGTCACGCTCGATCTTTACGATGCTGTTGGCTTTGAAACTGGAAGTATCGAATCCCATGTTTGGCTTGAAGGCGTTCATGATTCAAATGGAAACGGATTGGCTGAGGAATCCGAGTTGGAATTGGTCACCCATGAAGTCATGAACATTGACACATCGTGGCAATTCACGATTCAACTCAACGAAACTGGAAATCAAGAAGGACAAAAGATCCACATCTTCCTGACTGGAACGGATATTGACGGACGAGCAATCCCAACCGATGGAAGTGGTCAAGGGCATCTCTACTGGACCAGCCGTTTACCAACCAAGGCGACCATTGTCTCCGTTGATGAGCGGTATCCTACCGATAGCGGGGTAGCTCAGCGCCTCCAACCGACAAAGGTAAGCGGTTGGGATGTTGTCGTTCGAGATGAGAATGGTTTGAGCGACATCAATACAGTCCGTCTTACGCTTGGTGGCGATGATGATCTCGGACTTATCTATCGAACAAACGAAGGCTGTTCTGCATTGGATGGGCGGGTGTATGCCACTGATTCATGCACTGGAAACGTCGTGGGTGATGAACTTCACATCGCCTTTGATTTTGAAGTGATGTGGGGTATGAAAGCCGCAAACATCAACGTAGGTTCATTGCAAGTTCGAACCTATGATGAAGATGGTTTTACATTCTATGATGCATCGAATGCGTGGACATTTGAACGGGACTTATCCGTCACCATCGACCGAATATGGGACATCTCTGGCGATGCAGAATATGCAACCATCGGACCGCTTGAGAGCAATTCTGTCCTGCAAACCAACGACCTTGTCGAGGTGCGTGGGACCGTAGAACATACCACAAGTGGAGAAGCATACACTGGCTCAATTGCATTACGATGGAATGGACTTTTCCAAACGTCAAACTGGGTTGGAGGCCAGACGGTTCTGGTTGAAAATGGCGTTTTTACGACAACATTTTCTGTCCCTGAAACAAGTGGAACAATTTTTGATGCTGAACTGCAAATTTGGGATCCGATTGAAAGTGAACAATTCATGACAACTGTGTTCCCCAACGTCATAATCGATGGTGATGAACCTGTTTTACTTACAGCAAACGTTGACCAACTCTCGCGATTTGATTTGAACCGTGTTGATATCGGTGCAAACATCGAGGAACCTCAAGTATGGACAAACGCACTTTCGATGACGTGTCAAGTAACGTCGACAACAATCGATTGGGAGCCGATTACACTTGAACGTGAACCAATCGATGAGTTCGATGGACGCACCTTATTCTCGTTCCGATTCAATTTTTCATCCTCAGGACAACCTTCATTGCTCGGTTCACAAGCCTATCTGAATTGTTGGGCTTCAGGAATCGATGATGCTGGATGGGAACTTGTTGCACAAGGCAGTAATTCACAAGAAAGCCCTTGGGCTTCTATTTCATTGACATCTGATGGCCCTGACCTACAGGTCACGAAGGTCGAGTTTGATGATGAATTGGTACCAAATTCCAAGGCAACTGGTTCAATTCAAATCTATAATTCGGGGGAACGCATTGAGGATGCATTCAATGTGAGTGTCTATTTGAATCGTTCAAATAGCAATGAACTGATTGCCCAGAAAACCATTGCAGGCCTCAGTACTTCTGAAGCAGAGACCATGCGCATTCTTGTCGATGTACCAGAAGGAACATGGAAACTTGAAATCGTTCTTGATTCGGATGGAGTGATCGCAGAATTGGACGAGGCAAACAATCGATGGAACAATACGTACGATTCCTCAAGTTCAGGATTTGGATCGGTAATCGTCGTTGCTGGCGGTTCCATTCTTGGTATTGCGGCATTGGCCTTGGTCCTCATTCGTAGACGCAAATCACCAACAGTGAACAGGAAAGCAGAACCTGTGATTGACGAGCAACCGAAGGACGTTCCACTCATTCAGAAGAAAACAGGTCCAACAAATGTTGCTGCACCGAGTTCGGGTCCAAAGAAGCGGGGACCACCGCCTGCAAAAGCACCACCAGTTGTTGAAGAGCAATCTCCAGCAGAACAGGCAGCTGCACAATTCGCTGCACTCGACGCATTGACACCTACAAAAGAAGTGGAGCGCGTAGGAAGTTGGGAAGAACTTCCCGGAGGCGGTGAATACGAATACACGACAGAAGGAACATTCTATTCGGGTGAACAATGTGGACGATGGATACTTCTCGATGATGGTCAATTTGAGAAACTCGAGGAGTCGATGTGAAGATGAGCGATGCTGAAGCAGAGGATATTCGAAGAGTTCTCGCCATTTGCTTCCGCGGAGAAACTGAACTCGATGCCCTTGACATTGAACGAATCCTTTCACTTGACATGGGATGGCTCAAACCGGATGAGGCTGAGACTACTGTACAAGCCTTGATCAAAGCAGGTTGGTTAACAGGCGGTCAAGAGAACCTTTCACCCATTGCTGATTTTTCAGCATCATCCACCCCACTCGGCTGGTTTCCAAGACCGCAACGATTGCTCAATCCGACAACCTATGTTGAAGGATCTTCAGCAACCATCGAGACCGAACTTGCTGATCCTCAACCGATTAAGACTACATCGAAGCCATCACCTGAATTGAAGGAAGCCTCAGATGACCCTCGTGCATCAACAACCAGACGTTTGCTGAAGTATATTGCTCGTGCATCAGGACTTGAAGCTGAGGAAGTCCAACGACGAGCAACACGAAAACAACGTGCGCTCCTTCATGTGACAGGTTGGATGGCCCTTGCTCTAGTAGCACGTGACCAAGGATTGGATATGGAAAGCGTCATTCAAGCACTCAGTTAAGAACCGTTTTCACCAACTTCCTGGGCTCTTGCAGCCAGTTCAAGCAAGACTGGAAGAAGTACAAGCGCTAGGAGGAGTGAGAAGAACACCGTCACGGCTGTAATCAATCCAAAGTCTTGGATGACAGGCATTGGTGATAAGATGAGCACAAGGAAACCTGCTGCAGTTGTTGCTGCAGAAAGCATCAGTGCAACACCAGTTGTTTCCAGAGAGGTTTTCAGTGCACTCCAATGGTCGTCCTGTCGTTGGAGTTCCCATTCAATGCGTCGCCACATGTGAATGGTATAGTCAATACCGATACCAAGTGTCAATGCCGTCACGAGAACCGTCAGAACGTTCCATTTTATGCCAAGAACTGCCATTGATCCAACGACCCACAGTGAAGCCATTCCGACAGGAAGAAGCACAATGAATGCGGGAAGGATTCGACGTGTTAACAGAAGCAACACCGCAAAGGAGACAACCAGTGAAATGGCTGTGGACTTAAGTTGAGAGGATGACAGACCATCGAGTACTTGTTGCAGAACGACCAAGTCACCTGTCACATGGAGAACAGCATAATCCTTCAATGAGGAACGAAGTGTGCCATCCTCATCGGTTGAACCGACCATCTTTTCGAATTCTGTAACAACACGCTTTGATTCCGTCGATGTTGTGGCTTCAACACGCACTTCGGTTCGAAGATGAGCGATATTCGTCCCATCTAAATGGACGGTTGCGTTGACTCGGTCGCTCCATGTTTTACCAGAGATAGGGTCAGCTACTGTGTAATTGTTCTGAAGTTCTGCAAACACCCTTCCAAGATCTATTTCGACATCTCTATCAATTGCATACACTTCAGAATCATGAATCTCTAAGTTGTAATTCTCACCAAAAGATTCGTCGAGAAGGATCGCATCTCGCAAGACAACAAATGGACCTTCATAGGAAGGTGAAGGGAAGCGTTCATTGGTCCCAACTACATCGTAATTCTTTTCCAATTGCGAATGAAGCGTACGCAGATTATACAATAAGTCAACATCGTCAGGGATTACGCCACCCCCTACCGGTTCCATCAGGACGTACACATACTTCCATCCTGCACTTTCATAGTTCGAATTAATGTCATCTCGAACAGACATAATTTCCATGTCTTCATTAACAAAATCTGAGAGATCGAAATCGGTTTCCAGTTGCATAGCTCCGACAACGGATGCTCCGGAAATTGCAATCGCCACAAGTAAAACAGCGACTTGTTGCTTACGATGTAACTGGAGGAGCGGTTGAGTGAGATTTGTCAATTTCAATGGTTTGCGCTCTGTACTTATCGCACCTGCATTGAACGTGACATGCAATGCTCCAATCAGGAGCGTTGAGGTAAGGAAAGCACAAATGACACCGAAAGCAAGTGCGATTCCGAATGTGGACAATGGTGGTAAGGGTGAGACCAAGTTTGCCAAAAATGCGGCAACGGTCGTAACAACAGCAAGTGACAACGGCACACTCAATTTCCCACAAGCACGCATCCAAGCTTCAGCAACGTCATCGGTATTGTTTCGATGATAAGCAAAGGATCGCTGGAGATGAATTGCATAGTCAATACCTAGGCCAAGTACGAGTGGAGCAACAGCGACTTCAAGAGCAGTAAACTTGATTCCAAGAATGTTCAAGAAACCGTACGTAAAGATGAGAGCAACGTTCAAACTTACAACAGGGAACAAGACACCTTTGACGTTCCTAAATGCCACAAACAAGAGAGCGATAACAACCATTGTCGCAAAGAGAATGAGGAGCGTCAGGTTTTCAAACGTACCTTGATCAATATCATATGACATCAAATCGAGTGAGGCGACAGCATAGGTTAGACTGGAGGATTCACTTAATTCATTGAAGGCCAATCGAATTTTGTTCTGGACTTCTCGACGCTCTTCTTCTCCCAATTCTGGATCGATTTCAAGCACCCACGCAGTCGAATCAGCAGTAGGTATTGCATCACCTTCTCCTTTTGAAAGGTATGAACAAGGCTTGGATATGTCCAAGTTCTTATTGATGAGGGCAGAACCTACAAAGTTGACTGTGCTAAGCAAATCAGAATCTTGGTCAATTGCACCACAGGTAAAGTCATCCTCGACAATGGCATCAATGAGTGAGGGCCAATCTGGATAATCGGCAAGCGTTGTTCCCGATGATTGTTCATCCAATGCGATTTGAATCATGCCAGGCGAGGTTGTCCAGGAAACGACTGCAGACAGTTGAACACGTTCATCTGCTTTAAGTGCAGCAAGATCTCCATCCATTTCCATGAGTGAATCGATGCTCAACACATTGCCACCGTTGTCCCGTGTGACGTGAACGAACATCGGGCGGGATTCGTCAGGGAAATACGCATGAATATCTTCATGCGCCTTATTGGATTCTGATTTTGGTGCAAAATCATTGAGATCAGTCCTAAACTCTGGCGGAGAAGTGAGTAAATGAGCACCAAGACCGACAGCAAGGAGGCCACAAACGACGAGTATTGGAATCGCCAATCGCTGAAACAGACCGGCGTATTCGGCCATTTGGTCCTCATAATTCGAGGTGTCCATGCGCAATCCGAAGGGTAGAGGGTGTTTAAGTGACAGGGTCATTTGAACACAACTTCTCAAATTCCTGCCTCTCAAGATGACGGCAAGGTTCAAGACGGGGAGGTTGGTCGCCAAGACGATAACATGCCAGTTAAGGTCCTCATTCATGACAAAAATGAACTCCGACTTCGAATTACTGGAGAGTCCCATACCGCTCTTCAAATCCTTCGAGACCGCTTGAACAACCACAAGTCCGTCGATTACGCGAACTACTTCATTGGCCATCCTGATCTCGATCCACCTGAATTCTATATTCGTACCACTGGAAAGGCAAAGCCTGAAGCAGTTCTCAATGAAATCGTCAGTGGCCTCTCCGGCGAATTTGACAGTCTAACACTATGAGGTGGCTGCCATGCAGCCAAACGATTCGCTGGCAGAAGCCATCGGACTCATCGGTTATGCCACAGAAGATGCAGGCATTGGTGGCGTGCTCAAATCAAGAGTTGCTGACTTTCGCGTCGATGAAATCGCTACCACGATTACGCTCAATCCAAAAGGAAGATTCACTGTTGCAAAAGTGACGCTCACGAACTGGGAAACCAATCGCTTTTGCAACAACCTTGCAAAGAAGTTAGGAATTTCAAGAAATCGAATCTTCTTTGCAGGTACAAAAGATAAGCGAGCAGTGACATCACAGATCTTCGTCATCGATGCACCACAATTCAAGGTTGCAGAAGTCGAAATCAACGATGTTGTCATCGAAGTGCTTGGTCGAACACACCAAAAGATAGGTTTCGGAAATCATCGAGGAAACCGTTTCACCATTGTGGTTCGAGGTTGTGCGCATGAAGATGGCACGCCCATGACCGAAGATGAGGCGCTAGCGGAAGTCGATCGAATCAAGTCCAACATGCATGAAAAATTAGGTTCAGGACGATTCCCCAACTGGATCGGCCCACAACGATTTGGAAGTGGCCGTGCAGTTACTGCCGAAGTTGGACGCTCAGTTGTCCAACATCGCTGGGATGAAGCGGTCCACACCTACATCAGCATGGAAGGTGAACATGAAAGCCCAGAAGTTGCGACCTTCCGTCAACATATACGAGACCATGGAATTACCGAGGAAGGTCTTGCTCTCGCACCAGACTGGTTGGGCTATGAACGGAGAATGACCGAGCATTTACTCAACAATCCCCAGGATCATATCGGAGCGTTTCGTAAGTTACCAAACAATCTCCAACTCATGACCATTCACGCACTTCAATCCGTTGTCTTCAATCGTAGTCTACGCAAGAGGCTTGAACAAAACATCAGCATTACGAGGCCTGAAGCCGGCGATCTTGTTGGCCGGCTCGACGAAAAGGGACAACTTTCTGCCAACAATTGCGTTGTTGTCGAAGAGCGAACTGCACCACGAATCGGACGTAATTGCGAGTTAGGACGATTATCTGTAACTGGGCCACTGCCTGGACGTGATGTCCGAACGTGCGATGGCAAACCCGGGGAACTGGAAGCATCCATCCTCGACGAGATGGAACTTGGTGAGTTGGATTGGGAGATTGAAGACATTCCACGTTTAACGACAACAGGAACACGTCGAGCCCTTACCACATCGTTTGATGAGTTCACGGTTGAAGCAACACCCAAAGCATCCGATGATTCACTTGGAGAACGCTGGAATGAAGGCCCAGTTGAAGGAAGCCGTTGGCATCCTGATGGAGCTTGTTTGAAATTCAGATTCACTCTCTCAAGCGGATCGTATGCAACGATTTTGCTTCGAGAATTTATGCGTACGCCATTGAATCAATTGTGATTCAAAGAAGGCCCATCGAAATAACTTCGATTTCACCAACACCACTGATTGCAGCCATCTTTTCTTCGAAAGCGTCTGCGAGCCCTTCACCATCGTTCATAACGACGTGAACTTGAACGAATTTAAGTCCGAAAGCAAGAGGTTTGACTTCAACGCTTTGAACGTCGTAGTTGTCATCTCCAAAGGTCGAGATGGTCGAGGAAATCATGTCGGTATCGACATCTTCCATTTCTGCGTTAGGATTTACTTTGTATGTCATTGCTACCATGCCCATGTTCTCACCTCAGGGTCCAACAAATCCGCACTCAGAGCAGGTGTAGGAGACACCTTGGTCACGACATCGTGGGCTTCGACCTATCGAAGCGCCGCAGTTTGGGCATGGGAAGGCCGTTGAGCCTACTTCTGTCAATGGTTTGCCGGAGGATGTGCAATTCTTTGCTCGCTCTGTCATGGTGCTGCCTCTGTTGTAATTGCCCCACGACCTCCCCTTCTTTATGCTTGCGTGCAAATCTTGAGGTGAGCACCACTGCCTAATGTGATGCATAGTGAACCATTTTGCTCAAAACAATACGCTTTTTCGAGACGAATCTGTTGATTACGAAGCAGGTTGATCGCAATCGAGCCCCAGATTTTGACAAGAACCCAACCACTTGCGTCCGTCATAATGATTGGACGAAATGGAATCCATCGGCCACGAGCGAACTTCATGGTCATTGGATACGATCGTGCAATACGTCCTTCAAGGACTGTTACCACTCGATTTGGTTTCAAATCGTGAATGCAGGTTGGGTTCATGAAGTTGAGATGAACCTCTATGATTATCAGAGTTTCACTCCGACTTTTTTCGGCGAACCGTAAATTTGGTTGCAGTAGCAACAACGTCTTCCACGACTTCATCGCCACCGAGTATTTTGTCAACTGCTTCCTCGTATCGTGCAAGTACCGAAGTGGATTTTGCATTCCAAGGCGTATGATTTCTGCATACGAGGTATACTTCTGACGATGAATTTCGAGAGGCTTCAGGCGAGAAGCGTCGAACATAGGAAAAATGCGGCTTAACAGCTTCAATCAGTTCCTCAACGCCAACACCTTGGAACAATTTGGTGACAAACCATCCACCACTGCAAAGAAGCGGTAATGCGAAGTCAAACACTTTTGCAACCAGGGTCATAGCAACGGCTTGGTCGACATCCCATTTTCCGGTAATGTGCGGAGAAATGTCAGAAATAACGGAATTCACTTGTCGGTCTTCCAGTTCCTTGACAATTCGTTCTTGTGTTAATGGATCGGTGATGTCACCGACCATGAGAAGTGCCCCCTCAACGGGCTGACATGGTTGCAAATCAACACCGATAACGATTCCATCATCACCGACCTCTTCGACCGCAACTTGCGCCCAACCACCTGGATGGCATCCAACATCGAGGACAACATCACCTTCTCGCATCAATTCAAACTTGGCTTGGATTTGCTTGAGTTTGAACGCAGAACGGGCACGATATCCACTGGCTTTGGCCTGACGACGCCATGAATCACGTTTGTGATTCTCAACCCAGTGGTCCGCCATGGATAATCCCCAATCACCGATGCGAAATCACGTAGACATAACACCTTCCGTCTTTTCATGGTTCAAACGATGAGATGAAGGAGGGCGAGCGACTCGCCAAACCATGGGCGCAGTTCACAAGGCGATTCTCTTGTGTTCAATCCTGCTTTGTTTACCTCATGCCCATGCAGTGCAAATTGAGCCAAGTGATTGGAACGGCACGTATACGGTTCAGGGAGGTCATAGTATACTCCTTGAGGAATATACGACCACATGGTGTCCTCGATGCGCTGAGATCGACCCAGATCTCGGCATTGTTGCAGAAGAACACGGAACTCGGATTGCTATGGTTTCCTATCACCCGTCCGATGGCGTCGATGCTTTCGGCCCTGAAGCAGCACAGCATCGAATCGAACGACTCAAAATTCAACATACCACTTTAGGAGCAACGCCATCATTTATTGTTCATAATGGTGAAGTTCGAGAAGATGTTGTGGAATGGCCGGATGTTCAAGGCGACATCTTACGAGCGGAATCGAATCAACGCCAATACACGAATCTCACCGTCACAGCGCAAACCAATGATACGCATCTAACGGTCACCGTCATGCCACCACATGCTTCTGAATTTGACAATAGGACACAATATACGGTTCTCTTTGTTCAACACAAGAAGATCGTCGATGAGGCATTCGAAAATCCAGGCGAAAAACACCGGGATCGAGTGCTCGTCGGTCTTGCAGAGTTTCCGATGGAAGGCCAACATTTCGCCATAGGGGCGACGGTTGAAGCACCGTTCGTGGCATCTTATCCAACACAAGGAATGGACGAGTGGTCGGCCATCGTTGTTCACGAATACATCGAAGAGGAATTGGATAATCGTAGCATCATCGACTCGCAGCCCTTTGGCGTTGTTGAAATCGCAATGAAAGCATCCGTTGTCGAGGAAGGGACTGAAGTACCAATTCTTCTACCAATTATGGTCTTCTTAGCCGTTGGAATTCTTGGCATTGTTTCCCTCCAAACCAAAGAAAAGGTAAGAGAAGAGGAGTAAATATAACAAAAAACTACCGAAATTCAGTAAAATTTACCGAAAATCGGAAAATGATGAGGCAAATGACCCATTCATTGATAAGGTATCACGTCCATGTAGTATCATGGAAGAAACATTTGAGGCGAACACGTCTGAAGACAATGTGAAGGAATGGATGGTAGAATTCATCGCCATGGTCAACGGAGAAAAGCACCACCACCTCTCGGTCTTGTATGGTATGGATCAAGAAGATGTACAACGAGCTATGCTTCACGAATTGCGTCGAATATACACCGATACGGAACGCATTGATGTAACCATCATCCGACTTGAAGAAATCGAATCCGAAAAAGACACATTCTTCGAAGGCTTGTTCATTCCTTAAGCACGTGGACCATAATTGATCAGGATATCCTGGCCATCAAGCAAGATGAAGTGATCGTACGTATCGACATCGCTGATGTTTCCATCAGCATCACGAACACTCATGGTCATTGCATGGGTTTCATTGACGCGATAATCAAAGATTCCAGTCTCATCGAAATGTTGCCCCCAGATGTCGAAGAACACACCTAATTCGACCGTTTCATTGGTTTGCATCTCGAGATGTAACTTCCCATCCGACGTATGCGTGTGCACGACATGCATTTCTGCACCTTCCTCATTGCACGTTGCAGTGTTAACACCAGTGTTCTCTGGAATCGTTACGGATTCACCATTGACCTGAATGTAGAGATACATGTGATCATGTCGTGTAAGTCCACCATGGGTTAGACAGGTTGATGCCAGAGGGTGAATTTCATCAAGCGATGAGGACGACGTTTCATTCACAGTTTCATTGACTGGTTCAGAATCGACCTTCTCGCTCGTATCATCATCAGCAAATGGAATATATCCAGCTTGGTAAGAAACAAGGATCAATGCAACAACTGCGATGACAACAATCGCCGCATCACGATTCAAGCCGTTCACTTCCTTGAGAAGAATTTCTTCGTTTCTGGCGCCCAATCCTCAGACTCATTGAGGCGGAACAACAAGAAAAATCCAACCAGAGCGATGATGTTGGCAATGTGGGCGGTTGTACAGAACGGACAGATGAGTCCTTCTTTGATTTCGTAACTGACGAGAAGTCCGATGACTGGAAGTCCAGCAATGGTTGCACCAAGACCTGCTTTGATGAAGAGCGGGGTTTGTGGAGACATTGGTTCCTTTCCAATAGTGAGGACAAGCCACATCAGGGCGGTAAATGCGACCATACCAATAAGACCCCACGGCTGGCCGAAAAGCGGATCGGTATTGTAACTAAGATTCCCGATAAGACCATCACAGTTCAGAATCGTATCGCCTGAACAAACGCTTTGTCCTTCCGAGAGTTTGTTGTGCATCCATAGTGTGTGTGCAGAAACAGTAAATCCACCAAAGCAAACGAACACCATACCAGCGATGAGTTGACCACGCTTTGTTTTCGTCGACTCATAGCGGCCATGGAAAATTGTTGCAAGCGATGAACCAAAAGGTGTCAAGAGGAGAAGTCCGAACAGAATGATGACACCATGAATGGAGAGAACTGCATATTCGTTCATCACTGCTCACCTCCGTTGAGCAGCGTAATGACTTCGATTGCCTCATTCAGTTTGACTCTGCGGTCTTCGTTGGTGATAGCGAAGGTGTCTCCTTCTTTAGCATCCCAACCGAGTTTATCGACAGCACTATTCCAAGCAACAATACCATCGGGCTGAACCAGGAAATACGATGGTGTTGCAGAAACGTCCCATTCCTTTGCAATGCCGTTGTCGAGGTCGTCGACGAAACGGAAGTCGTTGTTGTATTGCGTTCGGAATTCAACAATTTCTGCTCGTGATGAATCGGCTACGAATTCCACAGCAATGGCAATGAATATGACATCAGGGCCAATCCATTGATCAGCGGTATACGTTTGTGACCAGACACCAACTTCTTCTGCAGAGTTCTTACAGAAACCACAATCTGTGTCGAGGAATTCAACAGCAATCCATGGTGCATCATTTGATGAGTTCCAAGTCCATGAGACATCCAAGAGGTCATCAAATTCAAACGATTTCCAGCTTGTTCCATCGTAGGCTTCACCAGAGAAGAGTGGTGCACGCTCTCCGACTTGTGTACCAGATGCGATTGGGCTTGAAGTAAATGCGACAATGAGAAGCCCTGCGAAAAACATCGACATAGCGACGATTCCAGCATCTGAACGTGCACTAGCTTCTTCGTTGTGGAGCATTGACTTCATGTTCTCACCAAATTTTCCGAACCCATTCTCATCCATAAGGCCGATGGTTTGATGCAACAGCATTGGTTTAGTTATCGAGACCGATTTCTTCAATCAAAACTCGCGCTGTGTGACGTACGGCTTCTTCACTGTTGTATTTCACATTGAACCCAGTAGACAGCATCTTGTCGATTCCGAGCATAGCACGTGGAATGTCGCCAGCCCATCCACGAGAACCTCCCGTATAGACGATGTTTGCATCGGTATAACCCGTCTCTTCAACAACGATTTCAGCGATACGGCGAACGCTACAGGTATCATGACTTCCAAGATTGAACAAGTTCAACGGTTCGTTTTGTGTATCCATCACATGGAGAATTGCATCAACACAATCGCCGACTTCCATGTAGGATTTCTCTTGTCGACCATCACCAAGAACTTCGAGTTCGCTCGGATTGCGCTTGAGTTTGTGAATGAAATCGAAGATAACACCATGCGTTCCTCGGTCGCCAATGATGTTGGCGAATCGGAAGATGTAGCCTTGCAATCCAAAGGTACCTACCCAACTGCTAACGAGTGATTCACCAGCAGACTTGCTCGCTCCATACAACGAAATTGGCAAGGACGGGCCATGGTTTTCAGGCGTTGGCATTGGTGCATTTTCACCGTAGACGACCGATGAAGAGGCAAACATGATGGTTGGAACATTGTGGATTCGCATCGATTCGACAACGTTGTAGGTTGCAATCGTTCCTTGTTTGAGATCGGTATCAGTAATCTGCGTACCGAGACGAATATCAGGATTTGCTGCAAAGTGATACACGACATCAGCACCCTCGAAGTGTGGCGACATCGCTTCAAAGTCTGTGATGTCAACATTCACGTGTGTCACATTTGAGGTATGATGTGCGAGGAATTCTGCTTTACCGCTTGAGAGATTGTCAAGCACTACGACGTCATCACCACGTGAAACAAGACGGTCAACAAAATGAGAACCGATGAACCCGGCGCCACCTGTCACTATACTTCGCATGCCTCGCCGTCAACTTCCTCAATGTCAAGGTTTGCTATCGGGAAAAGCAAGGTTTTCTATGGCAGTTGGGTTGTGATTGTGTTCATGCGAGTTGGCGTTTTCTTAATTTTGCTAACGCTTCTTGCACCGATTGCTTACGCTCAACCCGCTCCAACATCGCAACAATTTGAGTGTACACCTTCTGAACTCAGTTTTGGCGTGAACACCGCTTTCGTTCGAGCGATGACGGATGGGACAGAGGATGCTTCCAACCAGTGGCTCGTTTACATGCCATCGATGTGTGGTCAAACCGAAGAGACACTTCGCAATGCTTTGTCCTTGCCAATCGATTCAATCGAACAGCCCAATCAAATTCCTGGTTCATTCATTCTGCACCTTGATGATTCACGCAACATCCGTTCTGAACTCTTGTCGACTGACGAAGTGGTTCGTTTTGCCATCATTCAATCGCACAACAACGAACCACGATTCATTCCAAACGACCCATCTTTCTCATCGCAATGGCATCTGCAAAACACGGGTCAAGGATCAGGAACACCAGGCGAAGATGCGAATGTTACCGGTGCATGGGATAGCGTCAATGGTACGGGCGTATTGATTTCAGTCGTCGATGATGGCGTTGATCACCAGCACAACGATCTTTCTCCGAACTATCAAGATGCAATCGACTGGGATTACTGTGGGGACGATGGCAACCCTACACCGACATCCAATGACGGCCATGGTACATCCGCAGCAGGCGTTGCTGCAGGTATTGGCAACAACAACTACGGAATATCCGGAGCTGCAATGGATGCTGATTTGATTGGAATTCGTCTGATTGCGTGTTCCAACACCGACCAGGACGAAGCCGATGCTATTGGTCACCGTCGAGACCTTGTCGCTATCTCGTCCAACTCTTGGGGCCCGAGCGATTCAGGCAAAGTCGTCAGTGGACCTGAGCCACTTCTGCAAGCATCGCTTGAGGACAACATGTATCAGGGACGAGGCGGACTCGGTACAATCGTTACACTCGCTGGTGGAAACGGCCGTAACAACGAGGACAACTCCAATTACGACGGTTATGCAAACTCCCGATTTACCATCGGCGTAGCTGCAATCACAGATTACGGCGACCAAGCATGGTACAGTGAGGACGGAGCGAACCTTCTGGTGGCTGCCCATTCACGTGGCGGTGCTCAAGGCATTACAACCGCAGATATTCGTGGATCGGGCGGCTACACATCAAGCGACATCAACAACAATTTCGGTGGAACAAGCAGTGCAACGCCACTCGTTTCTGGTGTTATCGCCCTCATGCTTGATGCAAACCCGACACTTACCTACCGAGACGTTCAGCATGTGCTCGTTCACAGTGCTCGGACCAACGATGCAAATGACGGTGATTGGGTCACGAATGGCGGAGGTCATGATGTCAATCACAAGTATGGCCACGGTGCCATCGATGCTGGTCTTGCTGTACACATTGCCCGAAATTGGACCAATGTGAACCCTGAATACAATTGGTCGAGTGGAGAAATCGATATTTCACAATCCATTCCAGACAACACGGCCAACGGGTTGTCCGATACGGTGACGGTCGATGCGGGTCTTTTGGTCGAGTCGGTTGAAGTTCGATTCGATGCAGATCACACATTCCGAGGCGACCTTGAAATTACCTTGACCTCACCTGATGGAACCCAATCCAGGCTTGCAGAAAAGCACGATGATAACAACAACAATTTCAACGAGTGGGTCTTCTCTTCCGTGCTTCACTGGGATGAGTCCTCGGATGGGGTCTGGACGCTCGATGTTAACGACCGTGGCAACGGTGATACAGGAACGTGGAATCATTGGGAATTGGTTATTCATGGAGCGGAAGAGGTCATCGATACCGATAACGATGGACTTCCGGATGAAGACGAGACCAACATTCACAATACCGACCCACTTGATCCTGACTCGGACGATGACAACCTCATGGATGGATACGAGATTTTCAATTCGTCCACGAGTCCAATCGATTCAGATACCGATGATGATTTGCTTGATGATGGCCAAGAAATCCTCATTTTCTTGACCAATCCGCTTCAGGAAGATACCGATGCTGATGGACTCAGCGATGGTACGGAAGTCCTCACAACCTTCAGCAATCCATTGGTCTATGATGAAGATGGAGACAGCGATGGATGGTATTGGTTCCAAGATTGCAACGATAGTAATGCTGACATCAAACCACTGCAAATCGAATTGCTCGATGGTATTGACAACAACTGCGAGAACGGTATCGATGAAGGCTTCAGAGACCTTGATTCAGACAATGATCGATTGAGCGATTGGGCTGAATTCCATATTCAAAACACCGATTGGAACAATCCCGATACAGACGGCGACGGCATGGATGATGGTGATGAAGTTCAGGTGTTCTTTTCAGATCCAACCTATGCAGATCCCGATGATGACAGCGATGGATACTATTGGTTCCAGGATTGCGATGATAACAATTCAGACCGAAGCCCCGGCCTCACGGAATGGTTGAATGGGATCGATGACGACTGTGATGAAGCGGTTGACGAGGATTTCCAAACAACGGATTATGACCGTGATGGACTCATCGATGTTGATGAATTCAACGTCTACATGACCGAATGGCAAGATGCAGATACGGATGATGATGGCATGCATGATGGCTATGAGCTCTATATTGGAACAAATCCATTGTTTGCCGACCTTGACAACGATGGAGATGGAGCACGATGGTTCCAAGATTGCGACGATAACAACTCAGATATCAGCCCATATGCCATTGAAATACGTAATGGAATCGATGATAACTGCAACGATGAAATCGACGAGGGCTTACCAGTGTTGGAACCGAAATTGATGGCTGTTTACGCATCCAGTGAAGTTTCTGAAATCTACAAACAAATCGTTGTCACAGCCTATGCAAACGCAGATACGGAATACATTGTGTTCGATTTTGATGAGATCCTGACCACTGAAATCGTATCCAATCAAGCAACGATTGGTTCGGTGAGTCCTGGTACCTATCAAGGCGAGATTTGTGCAGTTCGAGACAATGTGTTCGATTGTGAAACAATCGTTGTTGAATTCACACCGGTCGAAGAACAAGAAGTCACACCAACCATTGCGAGTGAGCCTGAACAGCGTTCATCCTATACATCGGAACTGCGTGAGAATCTTGTCACAATCATCGTGTTGACCAGCATCGTCCTCCTCATCGTCTTGCTTGGATGGAAGCGTCCGAAAGCTCCGACAAAGTGGCAGCAACCATCAACCTATGACAGCAGTGTTCCTGCTGCTCCAGATCTTTCAATGTGGACAAAGTAGTGTTCCTTCCGAGCTGGAGGTGGTGGGTCAATTTTTTCCACGGTTCCACGACCATGATAACACGATTTGACCGTGTCGGTTATTTCACTTCGATAAGAGCGGTAGGAAGGCGTTTGCAGCCTTCTCACAAGCATTTGCAACATCATCGAGTCGCTGAAGGACACGATACATGTGCATGGCTGCCAGCGGTTGATCTTCACCGTTTGTGAACACGAATGCGGCAGCTTCTGCTTCAACCATATCGGCCTCATGCTCCTTGAGATTGACTTCACGGATGAGTTTCATGACCTTGTCAGCACCGGCCTTCGTTCGTCCACTGATGTGGTAGTCTCGCAATGCTTCAATCAAATCCTCATAGGTTGCTACCGTTACTGCAACAGCCTTTGCCATCTTTGCAAGGTGTTCTCGAGCTTCATCGTCCTCCATGAGTGGACGGAACGACAACTGTTCTGCAACATTCTGCGCGTAGTCTGCAATACGATCTTGTCGACTAACCATATGGAGGAAGGACTTGGAATCGGCAGCAATACCGAATCGTAGGTCTTCTCGTATAGTATCTCGAATGCTTGCCTTGACCTTATCAGCAGCGAATTCAGATTCGATGGTCGCTTCAATTTCTTCGCTTGCATCTTCCCCAGCGCAA
>PBET01000030.1 GCA_002719815.1 Methanobacteriota archaeon
TCCTATTGATTTGCGTACAAGTGTAATGATTGTTGGTGTACCAAATTATCGCTGAATACAAGGGAACCCATGTATACGTATACGGCTCTATGGGTACCGTTGTGTTCAAGGACGAGCACATGGGGCCCCATCGATACAGGCAAATCGTCGAGGACAGAGGACCTCCCAAAATAAACTAAAATAATCGAACAACTGAAATCAAGTTATGAAGTCTTTAGGAGAAGTTGAAGAGAGTCTCGCAGAGAAAGCCGAACCAGTTCTCGGGTTCAAACCCTCTTCAAAATTGAAAAGAGGCCCAATTGGAATTCTCATTTACGTTGTTTGTGGGATTATTGCCCTTTTCTCATTAAGAAGTGCTGGTGTGTTTTAGGCAGATCTACAAGGGTTCGTCGATCCTCTAACTGAGAATTCAATTATCAAAACATGCCGTTTGCCCACGCTAGAACGTGGATAAGATAGCCAAATCCCATACCGTATGCAATGCCATATCTACGTGTTTTGTCTTCTTCAAAATCGTTTTTGATAGAGCGTAAATTCCCAAAATGACGAGATAAAACAACATGATTGTACGGGGCATATCGTATCCAGGTGGCTTTGGTGGACAGGACCCCAACCCCAAGTCGAACATCCATTGATTGTTTCATTGATATCACCTGTTGAATCGGCAAGCCAAAAAATAAGCCCAATGATAGGAACTATCCCCATCCAAAGTGCTGCTATTCGATAATGAGTAATGCCCTCGCCCTCAGTTTCAACCATGGCGATTCATGAACTGAGGCCATGGCGATAACTTACAAATTCAATCAAATAATGATTACGAGTTGTAATTTGATCTTCAATCAATTGGACTGAATGACCACTGCCTCGCTTATCTTAAGTCGGAAGACAAGAAATCCAATCGTAATCGCAGAAAATGCGATTGTGTTCACGCATGCCATTGTGATGATTTCATCGTCGTCGAACAGATCCATTTCTAAGTAGCTGGTCCAATATACAACGAGGAAGAAGACGCCCCACAGCATTGTAATAACCGACAAGACTTTGCCAACCATGTCTATTGCCATAATGGAAGTTTATTTCAGTGAATCCTTATTCTTATCGCAATGAGATCAACGCTTCCAAACTTGGACGGATTCTTCACCCCAAATCTCCGTTCGATCGAGTGTTAAACCAGCCCATACGAGTAACTGTTCATCAATGTTTGATGGAACGGGTTGTTGATGGATGATTGTGCTTTGGACAAGGTAGAACTCGTCCACCAACCCTTCCTTAAGGAATGAAAGGATGGTCGTTGGACCGCCTTCAACGAGAAGTCGTTGCTTTTCCATATCGCCTAAGCGGTTGAGAAGAGGAAGTAATCCGTTGTAATCTGCTCCGATTTGCATTGTTTCATGACCGTCGGTATACACGGTAGCATTCGGATTGGTCCGTTCTTGTGGGTCGAGAATGACGCGAAGTGGTTGACGTTCGGTCTCAATGCGTCGAACGGTGAGCGATGGATTGTCTCGCTCGACCGTTTCCGCTCCGACGAGAATTGCATCACAATCCATCCGAAGACGATGGACTTCATCGAGACATGCTTCACTGGTGAACCGTTGAGGCGCTTCTGAACGGTCATCGACAGAACCGTTCGCATCGACGGCGAGTTTGACGGTAACGATTGGACGTCGATGCTCACACCAGTGAAGAAATGGCTTCATTTGTTCAGCCGCTTGTTGTTCGAGAAGTCCTGATTCAACAGTGATTCCAGCGTCTCGTAAGACTTGGAAGCCTTTTCCGCGAACCGTTGGATTTGGGTCAGGGTGGGCGACGATGACGTGTTGAACCCCCGACCAAAGCAGTGCTTCGGTACATGGAGGCGTACGACCGTAGTGATTGCATGGCTCAAGCGTCACATAGGCGGTTGCACCATTTGGTGACTTTCCTTTCGCTTCTGCATCGTGAATGGCCATTTGTTCAGCATGGAGGCCACCGAGATGATCGTGCCACCCTTCTGCAATGATTTCGCCTTCTTTGACAAGAACGCAACCGACCAAAGGATTGGGTGCAACACGCCCCCTTCCTCGTTCTGCAACATCAAGTGCATGTTGCATGAACGCTTCGTCTTCCTTGGTCCACATGGATGGTCCTCATCGATGCCGAAAGGTATCGAGTTGATGAGTCTGTTCGTTCAACCATGGATACATTGAAACTATGCAGGATTCAGGAAACCGTATGGTCAAGGCACATTTCATCATCAATCCTGCAAGTCGGGACTTCCGCTGCGGAAAGGCTTGGCCTGGTATCAAAAAGCGATTGACTGAGAAAGGATTTGACGTTGTTGAACATATGACGCAACGTATTGGTCATGGGGCAGAACTGGCGCATGAAATCAGGACTGCGATCGAATCAACAGGAGAAGAAACGCCTCTTGTCGTTGCCGTAGGCGGGGATGGAATCGTTCACGAAGTGGCTTCAGCACTTCGTGGTTCGAAGATTCCTTTGGGTCAGATTCCATTTGGATCTGGAAACGACTGTTGCATAACCCATGGAATTCCGCGTAACAACCTCAATGCTGCACTCGATATTCTCGTGGATGGTGTGGATCGAAGTTGTGGTGCTTGGCGATTGGAAGGTGTAGCTGCTCCAACGTTGGATGGCTATCCATCACCTCCTTCGAACCATTGGGATGGTGAACCTGTTCAAGAAGGCAGAACAGTTCGTTGGGTCTTCCTAGAGTCGGATGCTGGAATCACTTCTGCAATCAGTCGAGCAAAATTACGTCGAGCAAAGTGGATCAAGGGTCCTAAGAAGTACACCTATCTCGGCGTCACCACCATTCCATTCTGGCCAAGAAGGAAAGTTGAGTTGACCTTGGATGATGGTGAACCTTCCATTCATGATTTGACCATGATGACGGTGACTACGGGTGAAACCTTTGGTGGAGGCTATCGAGTCGTTCCGAACATGCATCCAACCCGCAAGGATGGTTCAATCGTCCTGGCGTATCGTTTGAGTCGATTGCAGATGCTCTCGCTCATGGGCCCTGTCAAGAAAGGAAAGCACGTTGGAAAATGGGGCATTGAACAGATTGATGTCAACAAGATATCACTTCGCCCAATCGATCGAGATGGAAACCCATCTGATGTCCCCGTTGGCCATCCAACCTACATCCAAGCCGATGGTGAACCGTTGTTGCAACTACCAGCAACACTCGAGTGGCATCAAAATCAAATTATTTTCAGAGGCGCCAAGGATGTCTCTTGGGCTTAGAAACTGAAGTCTGAGAATTCTTCCTCTTCTTCTTCTTGCCAGAATGCTTTCTCATTCTGTTGAGGCTCTTCTTCAGGCTCTGGCTCAGGTTCGGCCTTGGCTTTCCTGACAGCTCTTCGACGTCGAGGTTTTGGCTTCTCAGCAGGCTCAGAGGATTTCGCTGGACTGGTAGGTCGTGATGAGGATGGTACGGCCGTTGGTGTTGAGGAAACTGAACTGGAAACAGGTGCGCCTCCGCCAAAGGTTGAGGTTGGTGGAACGAATGGTTCGCTGTTCTGAATTTCTTTCTCGACACGCTTCGCATCATCGGAAGCGACGACGGAACTACCTGAACCAAATTCATTACGACTGGTCGAAGATTCACCGCCACCGAGTGCACTATCGATTGAGAATGCGCCAAAACCATCGTCTTCATTCTTCTTTGATTTCTTCGGTTTTGGAGGCTCTTTGGCTGGTTTACGTTCTTCCGTTTGACGTACATCTGGTGTTGTCATCGAAGACTGCTTTGCATCTCTTTGAGCTTGTGCGGCTCGTTCAACACCTTCCTTTCCAAGCAGTGTAAGGGCGATGCTACGGGCACTCATGCTCAAGCGCATTGTGGAGTACATGTACGCACCAACTGCACCACCAATACCAACGATGAGGAGGAAGAGAATGAATCCAGTACGACCAAGGATTGCTACATCGCCAAAGGTGTATTCATCATCATGTTCACCATCAAGGCTTACAACACTCTCAGCGAGTTCGATCTTTGTAACGAGGACATACTTTTCGAAGATGTTATCAGAACCGATTTTACCGACACAATCCTTGGTGAAATCTTCTGAGTCCATTTTCGTCCCACCCATTTGATTTCCCAATTCGTCTTCGATGAGATAACCCGTTACTCGAATCGGCTGGTGGTACTTTCCAAGTGCAGCAAACCCATCGTTGATGTTCTCACTTGCAGGGATCAGTCCAAGGACAAACCACTTGCTGTCGGAATCCTTTGGAAGATTGTCCAAATCTGCCGTCCCAGCACCGGTTTCCGGTGCAACTGGGTCGCTCCAATCTTTGACCTCAACGCGCTCACCTTCACCAGAAAGAATGTTCTTCGCTTCTTCAAAGGACATCGAATGGATGGCTACTGCAGCGCCTGTACCAAAACCGATTTTGTTAAACACATTCGGATTGTGGGAATCATAGAGTTGGCTTGCACTCATGTATCCTTCAAACTTGACCTTGCCTGTTTTATCATCACCAATTTCACCGTCCAGACAGCCCACTTCATTGTATGTTCCATCGAAGGAATCACCGGACATTGAGGAGGACAAGGTGAAGGTTCCATCACCATTCCGCTCAACGGAAAGATCGTCGCCCCAATCCGGCGAAACAGGAGCAAGACATCCAGCAAGCAAGATGGTGGATGCGAGAAGAATGCCCAGCAACCCTCGGCCCATATGCTGTCGAGAGGTCCTAGAGTTTGTGAATGCTTCTCTTGAAATGGATGGCGCGGAGAGAGGGATTTGAACCCCCGAGTCATAAGACACCGGATTTCAAATCCGGCGCAATACCTGGCTATGCGACCTCCGCAGTGGTCTCGCCACAACGCCCTCTATCAAACTCTTTTCCCTTGATTACTCAGATTTTGAGCGCAGCGAAATCGCAGCCATTGAGACGACAGCAACGGAAACGAGGAGGCCAACGGATGGAATACCTTCGGAATCATCCCCTCCAATGATGCCCTCACGTTCAGCGAGTTTGACAACGTCTTCAACGAAATCCGATGCAAGCCACGAATCATCGACGTATCGAACACGAGGTTTCTTTTCCTCATCGAGAATGTAGGTGTAGGCAAAATGGCCGACGGTGTACTCAGGTTCGGATTCAACAGGAATACAGGTGAGCATATCGGTTTCAGCCCATTCATAGCCTTCATCGCACATGCAATGCGCACTGCTTCCTGATCCCATGATCCATCCATGTCCGTTGCATTCACTGTCCTCTATGACAGCGAAGCCGGGTTCAGGAATGGCATCATTACTGGTGTCGTTGGAAGCCCATGCTAATGTCATGGGTTCATCGATGAGATCCATGCCAACGTCTGCATCCTGCCAACTGTTTGAGGATTCATCCCAAACGTGAAGTTGCCACCACCAGGGCGCCACTGCTCCACCCATTGAGGCGATACTCGGCTCTGGAATTGCTTCGTTGCTCGTGCTATTTGGTGCCCAAGCCAATGTCATGGGTTCGTCGACTAAATCCATGCCGACGGGGGCATCTTCCCATCCGTTTGAGGTTTCGTTCCACACGTGGAGTTGCCACCACCAGCTCCAATCACTCGGGGCAGACACCCCATCGATGCTGTTCAAGAAGTGACCAAATGAACTGTCTTGGATATCGACGTCGATTCCAGCACCATCAAAGGCGCCTTGCGTTAGATGATACCCTGTGAATAAAGAGAGATTGACCTTATCCGTTGAATTATCAGGGAAGATGATTTGAACGCTCGGTGTGTCACTCGCTGGGTTCTCAAGAAGGCCAGAATTTGCATTGGAAGCAATCCATGCAAGATGAGGGTGTTCAAACGCGTTAACAGAATCTATTCCCACTGGAGAGTCTTCCCATGTCTGTGTTTCTTCGTTGAATAACTTGAGACTCCACCACCAACTCCAATCTTCAGGAGAATTGTAGCCGTTGAATCCGTTGACCATTGTGCCATATTGAGAATCGGATGTATTCATGGTCCATCCTGCTTTTTCAGCAGCATGGGATGTAAGTGTCATTCCAGTTGGAAGGAACATCAATTCCTCTGCTGTTCCGTCAGGTTTGACGTAGACAACGCTTGCGTTGTCGGCCTGAGGTTCCATTTCGACCGGCAACCCCCCAATACTGCTCAAGAAGTGGCCAAATGAACTGTCTTGGATTTCAACTTCAATGCCTGCACCATCAAAGGCACCTTGGGTGAGATGATAGCCAGTGAAGATCGAAACGTTGGTGGAAGCTGTCGTATTATCTGGGAAGACCACCTGTACACTCGGCGTATCACCGCTTGGAGGATTGAGAAGGTTGAGGTCCGAACCTGTCGCATACCAACCGAGATGGATCTCTTCCAATGCATTGACGCCATCGATGGTTGCTGGAGCATCAACCCATTGTTGCGTATCTTCATCAAACACCTTTGGACTCCACCACCAACTGTAATCTTCAGGCGCATCATAGCCATTGATGCCATCGACTCTCATGCCCTGTTGACTCTGCGATGCGTTGACTGTCCAGCCTGCTTCATCAGCGGCTGCGTATGTCAATGTCAAGCCGGTTGGAAGATACATCAATTCCTCAGCCGTTCCATCTGGACGGACATAGACGATGCTGGAGTCGTGAACCTTTCCTTCCATATCGCTGACATTATCATCGTGTGGATCAATGACGTATTCTTCTGCATAAATCGCGAACGTGTCCCAGACGTCCTTGACATCCTCTGTCGGCCCAGTAAGATGTGGCCAGTCAACGCCATGCTTTTCCATGTACTCGGTGAGGACTTCGGGCGTGTCGTATTTCGGGTCGAGCGTAACAGAAACGAAATCGACCTTGTCCTCAAGTTCAGCAGGAAGCGTATCTTGCACCAATTTGAGGTTCTGCGTAATCACAGGACAAACGTCAGGACATCGGGTGAAGAAGAAGGAAACGATGACAATATCTTCCGTAGCATACGATAACTTGTATTCCGAATTGTTTTGATCAACGAGTGTGAAATTCTCAACAGGTGCATTGTTCAACTGAATTCCATTGTATGCAGAAACAGGTGCGCTAATCAGTGCCACAGACATCAGACATGCGACAACTGCGAAAGCAGTGACCGTTCTAACTGTGCAGGCAGTGGCTGTCCTAACGGTGCGAGCCGTGAACTCTCTAACTTTCTTTGATTGGTCATCCATTTTATCCACAACATTACCTCCAACAGAATGCAAGACTTAAATCAACGTATTAATCGCACAATCTGCAATTAATATTGCAAAGGCGTGTTCGAATCAACGTTCGGTGACGAGTGAATCCCAGTTTGGTGTGCACCATCCTGGAAGTCCAGTGACACCTTCAGGGTTGGACAGGCCAATACCCCAAAGCATCAACAGAACAAACAGTGTTGGGAACAGTGCAACGCGTAGGTAGATACGAGGGTCGTCCCAAAGGTGCATGAAGAACGCAGCAATGCCGAATCCTTTCACAATTCCAACAACGATAAGGATGGCCCAAACGGCTGTAATCGATATTGCAATCTCTGTTCCAGGAACCTCTTCAAAGAAGATTGCTCCAACTTCAAACAGTGTGAAAATCATCAAGACGATGAAGTTCCAGAAGTAAATGTCCTTGCCCATAATCAGTTTGTGTTCGCCCATAATTTCACCTCAATACAGATAGAATGCTGGGAAGATAACGACCCAAGCCAAATCGACAAAGTGCCAGTAGAGACCGAAGTACTCGATCCCTTGTGCATTGTCTTCGTTCCACTCAGTGGTTTCTGCCTTGAAGATCATGTAGAGCATGATCAACAATCCAGCGAAGACGTGAACACCGTGCGCACCGGTTGCCACATAGAAGATTGAACCTTGTTCTGTTCCGATGGTGAAGCCTTCTGCAATGAGATGACTCCACTCAACCAACTTGAGAACGATAAACATCGAACCCAAGATGAGTGTGATAATGAGATAGTTGCGGATTGCAGCCTTCTTGGTAGGCATGAGTTTGCCCATGAAACCACCTGGTGCCTTGTAGTCGTGCGACTTTGCAACCTTCAGTGCGAGAACGATGGTGTAGGATGAGATAATCAACGCAAAGGTGTTGACAGCTCCTGGAAGCATGGTCCAGAAGTCACCAACAGAATCGCCAAACTTGTCGACAACGCCACCACCTGGTCGCAGGTAGTCGGATGCGGTCAAGACAATCGGTTCATCTGAGGAACACTTTCCATCATCTTGTGCCCACTTTGTGCACCATTCTGTACGCATTCGAAGGTACGATGAGAAGAAGGTCGCGAAGACCATGACTTCAGACATCAAGAAGACCCAGATACCAGCCTTACGGATGTGTTGTCCGTTGAATGGATCGGATGTAGCGAGTTGTTCACCATAGCCATTGAATGGAAGGTCTTCTCGCCACCAGTTGGCAACACCGACGGTGACAACGGTCAATCCGATCATGGATAGGGAGAGATCAGCGATGGTCCCCTTGCTGCTTCCCATCATCAGACCATGCAAACCATCAGCGAATTCTGGGAATCCGAGAAGGAAGAGCAGACATCCAAACGAGAAGATGATCGGTGAGGCCGAACCATGATGTTCGTGCTCATCATGACCATGATGGTCATCGTGATCCTCGTCAGGTCGTGATGAATTCACGAGTCCACTGATTGCTAGGAATGCTGTAAAGATGATTCCAACAAAGAGGATGGCGAGACCAGCCACTCGATAGGTCAAGTAGGACAGATGCGCATCCACCTTGTCATTGTAGGCGTTTGCATAATCGACAAAGATTGGACTATCTGTATTATTCTCGACGGTGACATCAGCATCCACTGCCTCATCGTAGGCATTCTTTGCATCAGCATAGTCCGCTTTCTCATCGGTCCAGGTTTGATGCTTCATATCCGCAGCAACGACGCCGAGCGCAACATAGGCAGCGATTGAAAGACCGAGAATCATACCGGCCATGACGAGTGCTCGCATCCAAACAGCGTTCTTCACGTCGCCGCCGCCTGCTCCACCCATCAGATCTCCTCCCCTGTTGTTGAGAGCACTGCAGCACTTACTGCAGTGGATTTCTTGGCCTTCTCACCTTTCTTCTTGCCTTTCCATAACTTCTCTTTGACAGAGTCCTTGGCATGGTGGCCGTAGATCTCGTTCATGTCACGCTGTGTAGGAATGACGTGGAACGAAGGTGTTGGTGGTGGTGAAGTGGTGGACCACTCGAGCGACCAACCGCCCCATGGGTCCTTGCCAGCCTTCTCGCCGTTCTTTCCGGAGTAGATGATGTTCCAAACCAGAAGGAGTTGGCTCAATCCGAAGATGAAGGCGAAGATGGAGATCGCCATGTTGTACTCGGCAAAGCCACTTTCAACGGTGTAGGAGTGTGTTCGGCGAGGCATACCTTGGATTCCAAGAGCGTGCATTGGCCAGAAAGCAGCGTTGTAGGAAGCGAATCCAATCAAGAAGTGCCAAAGGCCAAGCGTCTCGTTGAGCTTGCGGCCAGTCGCCTTCGGATACCAGTAGTAGACGCCAGAGAACAGTGCGAACACCGTACCGCCGATGAACACGTAGTGGAAGTGAGCGACGACGAAGTAGGAATCGTGGAAGTGTGTGTCAAGCCCAGCAACTGGGAAGAACATTCCAGAGATACCGCCAAGTGTGAAGGTGATGAGGAAACCAAGGGCCCAAAGCGTGTGGGTCTTCATGACCAGTGAACCGCCCCAGAGCGTCATCAACCAGTTGAAGATCTTCGCACCGGTTGGAATCGCTACCGCCATGGTGGTGATCATGAATGCAGCACGCCAGAATGGATCCATACCCGAGGTGAGCATGTGGTGGCCCCATACGATGAAACCGACAATACCGATGCCAGCCATAGCGAAGACCATCGACTTGTAGCCGAAGATGGAACGTCGAGCGCTCGTTGCAAGAACTTCAGAGACGATACCGAAGGCTGGAATAATCACCACGTAGACTTCAGGATGGCCGAAGAACCAGAACAGGTGCTGGAACAGCAACGGATCGCCTCCGCCGGTAAAGAACGTCGAACCTATCGTATGGTCAAACATCAGGAAGGCGACACCGATGATCAATGCTGGCAAAGACATGAACAGCATGAAGACGCTGACGAATGCAGACCAGGTGAAGAGTGGCATCTTCATCCAAGTAATACCTGGAGCACGCATGGTGAACACCGTGGTGATGAAGTTGACACCACCAAGCGTCGATGATGCACCCAGCATCAGCATACCCGCAATGAACGCCGTCGTTCCAGCATTCGCACCGTAATCTCCCGCATTGTTCAATGAGGAGTATGGGGGATACATAACCCACGTAATGTCAGCACCTTCACCGGACCAAATACCCGCAAAGATGAGTGGGGCGGAGAAGACGAGAAGCCATAGACCCATAGCGTTGATTCGAGGGAAGGCCAAATCCTTGGCACCGATTTGCAATGGGAGGACGTAGTTGAGGAAACCAGCGATCATTGGCATGGCTCCCAAGAAAATCATCGTCGTTCCGTGCAAGGTGAAGAACGAGTTGTACTCCTGTTGCGTCAAGAAATCGTTCTCAGGGAGTGCGAGTTGAATACGGAACAGAAGCGCAAGAACGCCACCAACGAGGAAGAAGAAGAATCCGAACAAGAAGTACATGATACCGACTTCTTTGTGATCGGTTGTGGTCAACCATGGCTTGAGATAGCTCCAGAAACTTCCAACGGTGAAGGTATCAGGACTTCGTCGGTAGAAGACCCACATGGTTCCGATGAGAATGATTGAGAGCGACAATCCAATAGCGGTCAAGAGAATAACCAATGGCGGTGCAGTCGGGCCTTTTGCGTCAGCATTCAAACCCGGAACAACAACGTTCTTGATGCTCCACCAATCGTTCGTGGTTCCGTCTCCATCGCCTGTTGCGCCACCGGAAATTGCGCCACCGCTCACTGCATTTCCGAGAATGGTAATTTCAACGGTTTCCGTATCGCTTGCAGGCGCTACAAATTCAAAATCCCAAGAACGGAATTTGTTTCCGGCTTCAGTGTGTGTGATGCCACCGTCAGCATCTTTACTGTAAGCAGGATCGATGGTGGTGACACTTCCGCCTCCATCGACAAGAATTCGGAATCCACCTTGGACACCACTCCAGCCTTGTGCAGGATCCATATCGCCATAGCGAGGTTTATCGTTGACAAGTGTGACAGAGAATGCATAGGATTCACTTGCATTGAAGGTTTCAGGAAGTCCTTCGACAAGGATCGTTGTTGAACCGTCGTTACCGCCAGCGTGACAGGAACAACCCGCATTTCCTGCGGAACCAACTCCGCCCGGGAAGGCGCTGAATTGTGGTACGAGCATCAAAGCAACAAGAAGCAAGGAGAGGACACCAACAAATCGTCGTCGCATCACATCTCACCTCCGCCATAGGAGTTTGAAGATCCAGATCCGGACTTCTTCACACCGCTGTCGAAGTCACACGTCGTTCCTTCTCGAGCAACGACTTGGACTTGACCGGTCATGACGGAGTGTTGCAATCCACAGTATTCTGCACAGCGGATTGGGTATGTGCCAGAATCGTCTGGCATGAAGTATAGAGTGGTTCCTGCTTCAAGACCTGGTACGAAGTCTTCCTTCATACCCCATTCTGGAACCCAGAAGGCGTGTTGGACGCCAACATTGCGGTCATCATCTCCAGGACCCTTGGATTTCATCGTCGCATCGACAAGCTCATCGCACGGGACAATCATTGGTTCTGAAGGTGTGTTGAAGGTCTTACCTCTCTGGATGTGCATCCATGTGTGAAGAAGTTCGCCTTCGCTGTCAAAGACCTTGACGTGCGCATATTGACCAGGGTCATACGTTGCAATTGGCGCCATCTCGGTGCTGTTTTCGTTAATCTCATACTCGACCGTATCGCTACCTATCTTGACTTCGAAGGAGGCTACATTCGGGTTATCTTCCCAATCGACTTGTACGGCGCCATTGCCCCACTGAACGTTGATGCCAGTACCGGTGTCTTCCCATGTTAATGGTTCAGTGTACTCGAATTCGAAATACCATTGGTAAGCATTGATGTTGATTTCAAAGGAATCTTCCGTATCAGGGTCCCAAACCGCAGTGTTTGAACCGAGTGCGAGAATCGTTAGCCAAACGACGAGAATGGTTGGCAGAACGTAAAACGCAGCCTCGAGTGCAGTGTTGTGCCGATCGACAGGGAAAGCACCAACTTCGATGTGATCGAGCTCGGTCGTGTCCGGTTCAACACCATCGCGATAGCGCAAAATCGCTGTAAATAGCCAACCGAATGTGAAAATTCCGACCAAAATTGACCAGAACATGTATTTGTCGTAGAGAATCCAGAAAACGGTATCTTCCGCTGGCATGGTTGCACCCTGAATTAAGGGGCGAGAAGGCCTTCTTTAAGCGTTGGCGTAAAGCAAGCACCAGAGTGAAATTCTTTACCTCTTTTTTCTTTCATATGAATGTATGTTCTTCATCAATTTCACACATCTTCAAGAAGCGCATGACGTATCGTTGTTTGAGGTGCGAGCATGGACCCAACCAATTCCATCGAGCGGTTTGAAATCGCAGGGAAGGCGTTGGGTGAGGCACGACATCGGAACCGAGAGGATGGTTTTGCTATCATCGTCGAAGGGCCGAGAGACAAAGCTGCGCTTCTCCGCCTTGGCTTTGAAGGGCCCATTGAAGTCGTCAACCGAGGCTGGGGCATGGACCGGTTTACCGCCTATCTTTACGAGACCTATGGGACGCGAACGAGCGATCGCAAATCGACGATGACGTTGCTCATGGATTGGGATCGAACTGGAGGGAAATTGCAAGCAAATCTCCGACGAAGACTCGAATCGTTCGATGTCTTGATCGATGAAGACCTTCGCAAAGTGCTGATGAAAACGCTCAAGCCCGAAACACGGGTTGTCGAAAGTCTCGGTGGACTTGTTGGCGCCCTTGCACCGCACATGGAAATCGAGGCAACACTCCGCCAAGAGGAGAAAGTGTGATTCTTCAGGTGGAAGTTAAAATACCCTGCATCCTTCTCTTGAATCATGGGCATCTTGCGAAACTACCGCTGGTTGAAAGCCCGTGAACTCAAGGCATATCCGAAACCAGATTTCGCCAAAAAAGCCGCCACTGAAGCAGAAGTGGCTGTGTGCGAACGATTACGCACGTTGGAGGATGTTGTCGATGTCTACCATTCGGCGCGTATCGATCAAATCATTAGTGGAAAGAGCCGTCGTGAAGCGGACATCATCGTCTTGATGCGCAATCGGATCGTCTTTATCGAAGTCAAGAATTACAAAGGCGAGATTTCGATGGTCGAGAACGTTCTCCATCAGAACGGCCAATCAAGAGGCTGGACCTTCGCCAAACTCGAGGAAGCGGTTGGACGTTTTCATGAGATCAGTCGACATGTCGGCATCCAAATCCAACAGGATGTTATCGAGACCATGCTCGCTTGTGTGGGGTACGCCCAGGTCGATGAAAGCGTCAAACCCAGAGCGCTTACAGGCTCTTATGTTGCAACTTCAACCGATCATCTCGTATCGATTCTTACAACGTCGGAAGAACATCACTCGGACTTTGATGAAGCGACCCTCAAGGCTTTGCAAAAATTGCTTTCGATGTTTGGAACGTGGGATGCGATTGAATTCCCGAACGAAGCGCGACATGAAGGCGATTTGATTCGGCCACGCGACTCGATTCGCGAATGGAGAGTGACCTACAAGGAGCTCCGAATTCGCAACGCACGGAGTTGGTGGCAGACCTTTTTCCGAGGTCCGAAATTTGTGGGTGAATTGATTCCACGACTTGGCAACAATGTGGAAACCACCACGCTCGACAAAGACGAAGCAGTTGTCCTTCACAATCCTCACGAACGTATGGATGAAGAATATCTGTTCGAAGATGCAACGATTCTGACCTTTGGGTATACCGAAGTTCCCGATTGGAACAAGGTCACGTTGATGAAATCAGCGAAACCGAAGGCGGAAGCCCGTGAAACGGTGATTCCAACGCCACAAGAAGGCGATATCATCGAACAAGCACGTGTCATCAAACATCTTGTTCAAGGCGCTCACCAAGGCATTGTCTTCCGTCTTGATGCCAAGAATGAAGGCATCTACTGGCGAGATCAAATGTCGATGATGGAATGGGACAACAAGGACATGCTCATGCCTGTGAATTCTGCGCATGATGTTGAAGTCACCTCATCTCGTTTTGACAAATCCAAGAAGCGTTGGAAGATCAAAGTCAAGACCGTTGAGTAAGATCAGTCGGATGGTGGTACGACGCGACCATCTTCTTTGACCGTATTGAGAACCACTTGTGTAAACGATCGTTGAACACCTTTGAGCGTGAACACGGTCTTGGTCAAATCGTCAAGATCCTTTCTTCCTCGAACACGAGCAAGTACCATGGAATCGTAATCGCCCGTCACATCATAGACAGCAAAGACACGAGGATCAGCGGCAATTTGTTTCTGAACATCGATCATCGAACCCTTCTGAATACGCAAGCCCGTAATGACCGTCATGGTCCAACCGATGCTTTCAGCATCCAACAAGACCGTGTAGCCTTTGATGACACCCATCTCTTCAAGACGACGAAGTCGATTGGTGATGGTCCCCTGTGCAACACCAACGCGCTTTGCAAGGCCACGTTGGCTGATACGCGCATCTTCAAGCAATGCGGCAAGCAGGGCTCGGTCGGTTGAATCAAGATCCATGCGACAACGTCATGCTTGCTCATCTTCAACGCTTCGTTCCACTTCGCTGCGGAGTGGAAGTCGAATGTTTTGCGTCCAACCGCCCAAGGTATCGACCTCCATCTTGAGTCGTACGACCAGAGGTTCGTCGAGCCATTTCTTGAAGCGAACGTCGAAGGTTAAACTCGAACCAGATTCGATTGTACTGCGTTTCACACCACCGCGCATCGACCATGGTTCGTTCGCTTCACAGCCTTGAATGGCCACATCGCGACGCTTCGTCTCCAGTTCGATGACAATGGCAGGATCGTTTCCATCCTTCCACCAGGCCCGAACTTCAGGCAGACCATGTTCTTGATTGAACGAACTGCGAACGACTGTGAAAACAATCGCTAACATCACAGCAATGAACACGAGCGGCGGCAAGTAATCGAGGAAGGCAACACCCTCGCTCGAGGTTGGAACGTCTGTCTCGTACAGTGCAATCACGCCGGGTGGTTCAACAGAATCCGCTTGAGCCCCGATGACAGCGATAAGGACCTTCCAACCATATCGTTCCTCTGAAAGGTCAACACCTGCTGCATAGAGGTGTTCGTAGGAGACGGTCACATCGACCTGTGAAACATTCCCGTCCGTTCGATAGAAACCAACTTCTGAGGTTAAATCACGAACCAAATACGTCAACTCTCGACCATGATCATCTTCACTGTTCTCTTCAACAAAGAGAATTTGCATCATCACATCGTTACGGATTTCAACAAGCGGTTCAACGGTCAAGTTTCCAGCGAGATAGTATTGGTCTTCAAGGTCTGAACGGATGGAAAGAGTTCCTTTCACATCGACAAGATGTTGACGCGCTTCGGTGTTGTTTCCATTGATTATCGACCGACTTTCATTCCATCCAATGCCAGCATTATCGGCACGGTTTTTCGCATCATCATCAGGCCATGAAGAGCCGGTTTGGTCGCTGTATCGCCACCATTGTACGACGATGTCATCCTCGGTTGTTTCAACACAGGCATCGCAATCAACGCTCGAACTTGGAAAGTGTTCAACATAACGCCGTTCACCATCAACAGGATTCCCAACGTCCCATTCGATGTGCACACTCGTTGCAGCTGCGGCGATGGGCAACATGGCGATAAGAACGAGAACAGGAATGACTCTCATTCTTCCTCCTCCAGTCCTAATCGTATCGAAAGCAGGCGTCGTTCAGCCTTATCGAGCATCAGCGTGACACGCGTTCCACACCAACCATTGATGATGAGTGTTCCAGATGGATGATGACATCGCATGAGAAGTGCACCTTGAGGAGGCGTGGTTTCCCCAAAGATGACCTCAGGTTCCAATGCTTCATCGCCAAGAAGTCGCATCAATGCATCCGTTTCAATGACGACAAGTTCGTTGGACAATTGGTCGTAAAGAAGAGGAATCGATTCCTGTCGCGCACGCCATTGTCCATTTTTTGAAACGAAAGCAGGAAGGCCAACATGCAACACTTGCAATGGATGGAAGGTGCCTGCTGGCCATCGATCGCCACGCTTGTTGGGTGTTTCTTGTGACCAAATACGATCATGGACAAGGCGTGGAGCAATCGCCATTCGCTTCCCACGCTTCCACCACGAGTAATCTGTCGTGGTCAATTGACATTGTTCGATGATGACAGCAGCCTCCTGTTCACTCGCTCCATGAACGGTATGACGATTGGCTCGAGGTGCATCGAGACGTCTCGATTCCCAACCTGAATCTTCCCGACGTTTCGCAAGTTTATCGATGAACGTCTTGGCCACACCTTCAGGTGTCGCATCTTCTCGATGTCGTAGAAGGGCCACATAGAAGCCACCCGTATTGTTGTCGTGAGGATACAAACGACGGGTCTTTGGTAAAGCATCGAGCAGTTCTTGTTCATTTGGAGGCAGATAGCGCTCATCAAAGAATGGAACCTTTTCAGGTTTGTCAGAAACATTCCCATCCTCATTGAGTGGTGTCCATGAAGAAAGCCCCTGATGCCAAACCAAACCATCGACCTTGGATTCATCGATATCAACAACGTCCATCCATGGACATTTGCGAATCAATTCAGCGATGACCGCTTCGTTTTCGACAGGATCGATGGAACAGGTTGAGTAGACCATCAACCCGCCAGGACGAAGCAACTGCGCACCTCTTGAAGCGATATCGACTTGCAACTGGAACATGGTCCGTCCACCTTTTGGTGACCAACTCCACCACACATCCTTGTTCTTGCGCGATGTTGCACTCCCCGTACAAGGAACATCGGCAACGATGGCATCAAAACCAGGCTTTGGAATGCGTCCAACGTGTCGCCCATCATGTTGCGTAATCATCACATTGTGAAGTGAGAGACGCCCTCGATTGCTTGCGAGCATATTGACGCGACCAGAGATCGGCTCGTTGGCAACAACCACACCAGAAGGCGCCATACGTTCAGCAGCATGGGTCGCCTTTGAACCAGGAGCAGCACAGAGATCAAGGAGCAATTCGTTTGGCTTTGGATCGAGAACCAGAATCGGAAGCATACTCGCAGCTTCTTGTCGCGTCACGCGTCCAGTATCGTGAAGCAGTGCAAGCAACTCTCGCGTTCCATCGCGAGGTGCTTGCCCACGAGCGAATGGAAGTTGGTAGGCTTCGTTTCCAATCGACCACGATAACGGTGTAGCACCCATTGCCAGAAGTTGTTGGCGCGTCCAATCAACATCGTAGTGATGCATTGTCAATCGCAACGTCTCTGGAAGCGGTTGCGTAGCGGTCTGAATCCATGCATTTCGATCGAGTCCAAGCGATTCAGCAAGACCGGTAAGCGGTGCAATCTGAGCTTGAGCGAAGAGGCCATCCTCACCACTCCGCTCGCCCATAGTCGCCCCTGAAGTCGCATCCCTTTGTGTCTTACGAAGCCGTTAGCATCATATCGCGAGAATGTGTGGTCGTGTCATGTTGGGCGATGACATGCCATGGCTGGTTCCGCTCTTCTTCGGGTCCATCGCCATCTGGATGTTCCCTCAATCGGTGGAAACATTCGCCCGTAACAAGAGCGAATCATTGCTTCGCGCAGTACGATGGCTACCGTTTGCACTCCTTGCGGTGATTCTTTCATTGCGTATTTCTGCCATCTTTTCGCATGATGCATCACACATCGAGGTCGTCGCCCATCTCTCAGCGGATGCAACCTTCATCGATCGCATCCATGTTTTGTTTGCAGGCGATGGGTTGGTTGAGTGGATGCTTCTTCCACTGGTCTATTTGTTTGCTTGGAATGGACAAGGTTCGAAACGTTCGTGGACGGTTGAAGGATTGTACAAATTGAAGCGAACATTGGCACTCATGTTGCTTGTTTCTTCGACCTTGCTCTTCGATGATTCAGCCTACATTGCTCCAGAAACATTCCCTACTGCCCTCGTTCCAGCACCACACATCGATGCATGGAGTGTCGTATTTCTCGTCATCGCTCAGTATGTTTTCATTTCAGGATTGTTCGCTGCATACGGGCCACTAAGTGGTTTGAAGCGATATCAGAACCGTTTCTTTGCACCCGCATCACCGTTGACCCTCACCGCATTTGCCTATCTTTTCATGGCGTTCTCTTCCTCAGACATCTTCGCCAATGGTTGGTGGAGCGATCCGCGTCAAGATGATGCCCAAGCAACACTTTGGTTGTGGATTTTTGTTGCCTTCAACCTCCATATGTTTGCAACGCCTCAACGCGAAGGTGATGCGCATTTAGGTGCAGGACGCGGTCGAAGCAAAGCATTGGCGTGGAACATCGGCGTTGCCGTTCTTCTCGTATTGCTCATCACAACCTTGCTGATGCATCAACAGCAAACGCCCGATGCAACATCGGTACGTTCCGCATTTTGGCTTGTAGGATGGATGGTTGCGCTGATGGCTGGTGCTCTTCTTCTTCCATTGCTTGGTTTCGATGATGGTTCTCGTCCAGAATTGAATTGGGTTCGCTGGAGCTGTATGTTCGCTCCGATGTTGTTGTTTGTCGTGTTTGAGCACAGCCCATTCCTTTTGCTCGGTTCATGGTTTGCCATCGTTGCAACCACGCCACTTTCATGGACGCTGGAAGAATCAGCACCTTCGCCTTCGATGATGCATCTTGGAGGCGTGATCGTCCTTGGTTTCACAACACTCGTGTTCGTTCTGCTCAGTGGTCAAGGCTTGCAATTGGCATTACCACTCGGAGCATTGCTTGCAACCATTTCAGCCACGCTCGATCTTCGCCATGCAACATTGAGCCGTCAATGATGTTCAAACATGAGCACCATCTAGGAACGACATGGGCGCAGTATACGAAGGTGAACACCTTCCGTTTCCGATGCCAAAGCGCCCATTCGCTATATCGCAAGAATGGCGAGAGTTGACGTTCATGCATTGGAAGGTCGATCCCAAGCGCCTTCAACCACATCTTCCTGATGGATTGGAAATCGATTTGTTCGAAGGTGAAGCCTACGTTGGTGTGATTCCATTCATCATGAAGAATGTACGACCGAGAAGGTTGCCAGCCGTTCCAGGTATCTCGACCTTTGCTGAATTCAATGTAAGAACCTATGTGATTAAAGATGGACAAGCTGGCGTATTTTTCCTGACCTTGGATGCAAAGAGTTTGATCACCTGCATCCATGCTCCACGCGCCTACGGTCTCGCCTATCGCTATGCGAAAGCCAAGGTTAAGCGCCATGGAGATGCCTTGCACTGGCAATCGCGCCGTTCAAGCGATGGAGCAGAATTGCGAGGCACATCGACTGCAAAAGGTTCGATGCAATCGGCTGAAGCAGGTTCGCTCGAACACTTCCTCTTCGAACGCTATTGCTTGTATACTGAACACAAAGGATGCCTGCGACGTGCGTATGTTTACCATCAGCCGTGGACGTACCAAGAAGGTGACATTACGCTCGAGGCAAACTCATTGCTTGAGTCGTATGATCTTGGATTGGATGTTCATGCTCCAGATTTGGTTCACATCTCCAAAGGACTTCCTGTGAAAACTTGGCCGATTGAAGTGGCTGAACGTATTGATGTGAACGATCAACGCGATTTCTTATTCTTGGATGGAGATTGTGGCTTATGTCATCGTCTTGCGACCTTTATCGACAAACGCTTGGGCAGAGGCAAGCAGTTGGGTTATCGGCCCATCCTTCACGAGGATGCACAACGCGTCATTCAGACGCTTCCGAGCAAATTACGTGATGCTGATTCCGTCTATTTGATCCGCAATGGAAAGGCCTACATCCGTTCAGCAGCAGGAATTCGTGGCGTCTTGTACATGCGTTGGTACTACAAGATGTGGTTCCCAGTGCTGTGGCTGATTCCTTTACCACTACGCAACATTGGTTATCGTTTGATTGCTAAATACCGTCATAAGTTCTTCAAACGTCCAACAGAATGTTTGTTCCGTGTGGATTGATACAATATCCGTTTGAAATTGACCGTATTGTGAAAAATTCTGTCGCGCTTGTTATATGCGAGATGGCGATGCAACAACTAGAAATCTTCGGATTTCTGGATGGGATGGGAATGAGCAGAGCGTTTCGCGCAGGCGTTGAAAAAAATCGTAGAATCAAAGCACCAACACGACAACGTCGTTGGCAACCACTTCGAGA
>PBET01000031.1 GCA_002719815.1 Methanobacteriota archaeon
CTTCTGAATAATCGAGTTGAAGGGTAATATTTCCAACATGTGCCATCGTCCCATTTTGTAATTCACTGATTTCAAAAACGATGTATTGATACTCACTGGTCGCCGACGTTGAACATCCATTCGATTGATAGAGTCCTTGATGGATAGGTACAGAAGAGGTACTGGTCGCAACGTTAGGCGCTGGCAGTCCATTCATTTCTTGCACTGAAGCCGTGATAAGAGCAGAACTGTTGGTAAATTTACCAACACGTTCGAGAGATGTCAGCGTGATATTAACATCGAGTTGTGAAGATGGGCCGATATAGACCGCGTCTCCTTGAACACCAAATTCCGAATTTCCAGAGGAGAAGGAAATCTTTTCCTCATACGATGTAGGATTACTGACTTCGCAGACGACAACAATGGATTCGTTGGTGAGGGAATCAGTGAACTCTCTTATGTTTTGTTGGCAATTTATTGAGACCGATGCGGTTGGGGTTTGGGCAGTGGTGAGGGGAACTGAAACAAGCATTAGGGTTAGACATGTAAGTGCACAAAAAACTCTGTTCATGGATACTCCATCTACTATGTGGGTATAATTATTCGCCCATTTGAGAACTCCCACTTCAGACCACATGGGTTTACAGTGGGCCATATTGGACCGTACCCTTGTATTCGCTCAAAGCGATCCAAGAGATGGATTTGCTGAAAGAATTGTTTGGGCTTGTCGGTAATCGTCTGGTGAGAAGTATCCTTCGAATGCACCTGAGTCGTCAACTGCGACAACAGCTTGTGGCATCCTCTCGTTAACGGATTTGATGACGTCGGCAATCGAATCCGAAAGCGCTACCTTGAGAACGTCCATTTCCATGACTTCCTTGCATGTTGTTGTATTCACATCAACACCGTTTCCAATCGCTTTGAGCATCTGTCGTTGACCAATGACCCCTTTGACTTGCTCCTCATCATCAAGAACGACCAGGATTCCTGAAGGAATGCTTACCAGGCGCTTGCATCCTTCAACGAGTGTATCGTCCAATCCAATCGTTACGTGTTCATCATCAAGTTCCAAATCAGCAACTGTCTCGCTCATACATGGTGCTAGGCGTGCCCGTTCATGAGGGTTTTGACACTATGAGACGATCTTGATGATCCTGTCACAACCCGAACATTGTATTCGAATTGGTCGTAAGTCAGAGGTGACTGGATTCGATGTTTGGCATTGTGGACAAGCGATCGTAGGGAAGTTTGTTAGCAAAACCTGGGGCGAGGATTGCGGCTTTTTTGCATCCCCAGTTCGAGGTGAAATCATTGCCGTTGCCCACCAGATGAACACAATCGTTCCACTTGAGGTGAGGACATAGAGGGGTTCAAGTGCAAAGAAATGCAACGCGAAGACGACTGGTACCAGAACCATCTCAATCATCAATGGGTATTTCGCACGATTCCTCACCATTCTGAATGAGAGCCACAAGCCTCCAGCGAGGATGAGCGTCATCATCATGGTCAGCCCAATCGGAGCGTGAAGAATCAACGTAGTTGGTCTTGAGTCGATGGTGAATTTATCCGATTGCGTCATACCCGTTGCTTGAATCGTTGCAGATTCGCCCCAAGGGAAGCGAAGGTGATTGATATCAACATCATCTGTTTCCTTCAAATCAATGGTTGAAAACGACGTCATTGCACTCGTTTCGATGGTCAGGAACACATCATAAACGGACCATAATGGAGAAGGTTGTGGGCTCATAAATGCGCTACTAAGAATTCGATAGTCCGCACCTGAAGTGATGGGTGTGAGAGAATCGATCCGTAATTTAAGCGGCGCATTGCGAACACGGTCTTCGCCCATCAGATCGAGCGTAATTGCAAACGATTGTGCATCAGAAAGATCTCCAATCAAATCCTCGGATTCCAAACCGAGACCAAGTCGGAAGAACGTAATGTAATAGGAATCCATGTAATTTTCAAATTGACTGAGTTCAGCATTTTCAATCACTCGACTTCCACGCTGTTCATCATTGATGTTGCCTCCATCAAAATTCTTCAACACCGGTGAGAGTGGAATCGTTTCATCTCCAAGATGATCCAATCCCCATCGAATCCAAAACGCCATTTCGCCATCGATGGCGAGAATTGTCGTTTGGGCGAGGCGAAGCCCCCCCTCCTCTGAATCAAGTTCCATCGAAATCGACACATCAAGTGGCGAGCCCTTTCCGTTCGTTCGAAGAGGTTCATTCAAAGGATAAAAGCCACCTCCTTCACCTGTACCATCAAAGGTTTCGATATCGAAATCGGTAGTACCTGTGAGAATAAGCCCCTCCTGCAGTTCGTAAGTAACGGACACATTCACCGATTCTTCTCCACCAGTTGCACCATCCCATTCCCATATGACGAGAATGGAATCACCTTCGAGAACCTCGGTTGGATCGACTGTTTGCGCCACGCCGTTGATGCTTAATTCAATCGATTTGGAAAAGACGAGGGCCTCCATACCGAACGGTGAGTCGATTCGAACCGTGAAATACACCATATCGCCTTCGACAATGGGCTCGTCAAACGTCAAGTCAATAATGGGCAATTCTGCAGTAAGTACGGAGGGATGTTCCTCACTACCCCAAAAGAACTCTACCTTCGCTCCACCAGAAGGCACGCTGAATACAACGGTTCGAGCATTGATTAAGAGCGATATCTCTGAACCAGGATTGACTTCAACCTCTTCAACTGGTATGTCGATTGATACCTTTCCCGAACCTTGCGCAACGAAGGATTGGTCAACACCCAAGAAACCAGTAAATGAGGATCCACCAACAACGAGTGTGGCTGAGAGATTGAGGTTTGCCCCACCTGCATCCGTCACGGTGTAATCCATCTCAACCGTCCAAGTCGATTCAGGTACAAGACCCGGCCATGCGGATTCGAGTATCCATTTACCAACAGGTTCTGAGGAGGTGACCGCAGTTTCAAAGGATGCTGAGGAGGAAGAATCTGAGAACAAATCAGTAAAGGGCGAGAGTTGTAAATCCGAATCTCCAATGAGATACAAGTCCGTTTCGATGGCGTCACAACAGACTTTGACATCCTCTGCTTGGGCAGTAGCGAGCAATGGTGAGTAAGGTGCAAGGAGTGAGAGCATCATGCAACTCACAAGAAAGAACACGCGCCCTACCATTCGCTGCACAATAACCGCTCATGTAGGGGGCGTATAACTCCAACGCTGAATTGTCTTGGCCAAAACGCATTTTGAGTTCAAAGGGCCTTATCCAACAGGGTACCCAATTCTTTCTCAAAAAGACCGATGAGGGCTTCTCCGACTTCACCTTGAAGTTCATCAGGTAGAAGTCGTAATCCGAGGCGGGTTGCTGCTCGAGTCGCCTTTAATTCAGCGTAAACCGAACGTGCTTTTTGATGGAAGTAATAAGCGACTGCTTCTTTGATTTCTGCATGCAAATCAGGATCTTCCTCAATTTTATTGCGGATATGTGCCTTGAGTTCATCTTTGACGATGTCCTTGAAGGACTCGATGATTAAATCCTCCGTTGACATAAGGTCTTGCACACGCTCACGGATGCTTCCGGTTAACAATCGTTCAATCGCCATAGTAAATCCAACACCTCTTGATGTTTCAAACCGTCGATGGAGGTAATCGTCCTGATTTGAGGAATTCATCCAGCACCTTACCTGCATGAAGAACTGCGTCATTTACTTCAGAAGGCCAATTGTTGGCATGTTGATGGAGTGTGGATGCAAGGTCTGTTGATTCGTTTGGTATTCGCATACGCTTCCAAATCAATTCCTCAAGACGGGCTGTGGAGATTCCTTCGCTCGATAGCAACGGCAAAGCGTACTCTGAGAGAGCCTGCGATCGTGATGGTGCATCCAAATCAGCCCAAATCTTTTGCAAACGCTTGAGTCGACGAGGTGATGCCAGGGGTATCATCTCAACAGTGGGAGTGCCAACTTCGGGAAGCGGTACAACCTGGATACTACCTTCATCGCGAAGAAAGTCTCGAATCATTGTATGGATTGGATCCATCGTGGTATCGAGGCTTTCCATCATCCACTGTCCACATCCTGAGTATGGACGACAGCGTTGTGTTCGAGCGCCATTTGGTGCAACCATCGAGGCAATGGCAGAAGCTTGCAAGACAACATCAATACGGCCTCGGCGTTTTGTTGTTGACGCATGGAATTCAACTTCAACGGGTTGTGAAGCAAGAATCAACACGTTTTCGCTTGAAGATTCAAAACGATTCCAAGCATCGATGAACAGGATGTTTTTGGCGTCTTGATGGGCAATGAAATCCTGTTCATCTGGAGGAATATGGGAATTCGGTGGCATAATCCTACGTGAATAGGAAATTCCACGGTCAAGTAGGGCTGACTCCAAAAATCCCAATGCGAGGATTGAGTGTAAATCAGCGGTTGTGATCAACATGAGCGATTCATTTTTCAAAAATGCTGCAGCCTCATCGATAACATCGTTTAACGACGCAAAAAATGGAGCAGAACGTAAATCATTCATGGCCGGCCCAACAAGGCCTTAACTCCGAGACAAATGAATGCTCCCAATCACTCGACGATGAGGCGGAGTTGGTCTCGCTTGTACTTCCAGTCTGCTGCAAGGCGACCTTCAGCCTTGTAATAGTTGCCGAGTCGACGAATCTTTGCTTCGGTAAGCTCAAGCGAACGCTTGTTGTGAATATCACGGTGGTTGGTGGTAAGGTGGTCGATGATTGCGACTGCTTGTCGCATGAGGTTCATCAAATCCTCTGGATATGAGCCACCAAGATCGTTCTCAGCCAGAACTGCACCGATTCGCTTGCCGAGCACCAAGCGGACGTTTGGAACTGCATGCTTGTCTCGCAAGACAATACCGATTTGCGAAGTGCTCATTCCTTCTTTGGCATACTTAACGACAAGGGATTCAATCTCCTTTGCATCAGTGTTAGACCATGCGGAAGGCTCAGTCATGAACGGCCTTGATGAACCGCTTTTTCCTTTTCGAGATGAATACATTCGTGCCATATGGACCACTCGGAGCATTCCTGCGACCTACTTGCCCTTCTTAACCACATCGCTTCAACAGGTCATCGCTTTTGATGCATTTTGGCCAAGCGACCGGGCGTCCCTGCCCATTCCCAACCAGGTGCAATACTCCTTGCCAAACCTACGGGCTGACCGTTTTGCACAACCATCACATCTTGACCTCGTCGTATCGAGTGATCGTACGATTCAATGATACCGAGGTGCAAGTCGCCTTTCCATTTAATCTCGGATTTGAGATGAACAATTGGCAAAATGTTGTTTTCGTACAACGGCAGAATAGCATCCTTGCTAAATGAGAAGCCAGCACGATCATAGAACCAAAGTGCGATCTGTTTTCCATCTTTTTCAATCTTCCATCGTGGAGGTTTTCCTCGAATTCGACAATCCTCAAGCCAAGCATCGTTGTTGTAGAGATAGCGAGATATGCTTCGGAATCGATCCATGTTCACAACTTCGCCCTTCCTGCGCCGCAGTTCATGCGTTTGTTTTGCATGGTCGACCGCATCGGTCAATCGCTGAAGCGCACTTCGTGCGCCAGAGGATTCACCTTGACGCGTATCGATCATCTCAATTCCATCGATGTTCAGTTCAATTCCACTGTGATTGATGACGCATCGATATTGATGCCGAGCAAGAAGTGATACAACCATCGAATGTACACGATTCAACTCATCGCGTGTCCAATCGCCCGTGACAGGAATATCGTAGAATCCTGCAGGCCATACGTCCTCAAGATCTCGGGGAACAAGTCCAAGTGGCGAGGTAACCATCACCTCATGGCAGCCATTGGTGCCAATCGCATCAATGAATTTGCGATGCGACTTTGACAGTCGGTATGGCTTGCGTTCGGAACAGGGGAGTAAAACGAGCGTGTTGTCAAGCGATTCTGGAGCGATATAGCGATTCTGAATGAAGTCCGCCCAAGCATCAACTTCTGCATCGAGATGGCTCTCTTGCGCCATAAACTCGATGGCCTCCAGCCCACATGGATGAGCACGAAGTACACCCTCTGTGGCTGCAGTCAAGGCATCAAAATGACGCATGTGTTCGACGAGCCTTGGACTGTTCAGACTCTGCTGTTGAGCGAGACGTCGTAACGTCCCGTGTTCAATTGCAGATTGAACTGAGCGAATCGCTTGCTGATAGTGGTGAATGGCTACATCCATGTTACATGTTTCCCCAGACAGTGGCAATCGTGGCCCATAGGAGGTCAAGAGATGGTTGGAACTGAGGGCAAATCTCGTTCGTGAAGTATCGAAGAGATCGACACCAAACCAAGCTAGTACTGCAACATTATCCGGACCACCAAGACCTGGAGTCCAGAGTAAAGCTCCCGGGAATCGGTGCTTGAGGGTTTGAATCGCCTTGACAAGTTTTCCAGATTGTGCTGCGAGTTGCACCGCATCAACAAGTACGACAATGCTTGGGTTGAGGTCGCTCTCAAGAAGCGATGGATCATGGTGCAATCGTTGCCACGAAACTGGTAGAAGAACACCCGAATCAGCCGATTCACCAGCGTTTGCCTCATCCAAGGAGGGTGGTAAAACGTGGCCGATTGAAGCCTCCATCGTTGGCCCTTGACGCTCAAATGTTGGAGGAATGAGACGATGATGCGTCGAGATGGTAATTCGGGCAGGAATGGTACGAGTCTGCTGGCAATGAAATGCAGATAACTGACGGAAGTCATCACCATCATCCTCTGTCGAGATGAAGGCTGGCGTACGGATTGCAGGAGAGGACCGATCCCCGAGACCCCAGATTCGCGCATAGCGATGACGATGAAGAACTGTACGACCAAGTCCTTCTGCCATGGCTACCGCTAAGGCAGTCTGTTTTTCAAAGATGCCACGAATCGTAAAGAAAGTGTTGAAAGACTTGGCCTTCGACCATAAGGCATGGAGGGTAGGTCATCTTGGTCAAGACGGATGGTTGCAATCATCCTGATCATCTTCCTTCTTGCGAATGCACCAACCATTCATGCAGAAAATTCCTCCGATGAATTCCCCGTCGATGGACGAGTGCAAATGATCACATTGTCCGCTGGAGAGGCCTATCAGCAAACGCTTCAGGTTGAACAAGGAATGGTCGTATCCGTCAACGTAGGGTGCAGTTTCTGTGAGGTTGAACTCGATACGGGTGACTCGATTCTCACATCGTCATCATCTGCTACATACCGTGTCACAGAATCTGGTAGCGTGGACATTACCATTGAATCAACAATGGATGAGACAGTTTCAACCTCGTTCCTTGTTGTTGATGATGATTCATATCCTAACCAACGCCCAAGTCCTCAAAGTGAATTCCCATTGTCGGATTCAAAACGATGTGCATTACCACACGCTTGTCTCGATATGCACCGTGGCAATCTCAAGTCGATCACAACAGGTGATTATTCATCACTCGGTTTTGATTCAGGTGGTGTTGAAATCAATTCCGAAGAGTACTACGCATTCGAAGTCAAGGCCAATGAAACCATCGAGTTGACACTGCTTCATGCTTCAGATTCTATTCGATTCGATTTTTACCACCAAACGGACACAAGTGAAGTACTCCTTGATGATACCATTGAATCGATTCTTGCTACGAATCCTGATTCTATTGAAGAAACGCTGTACCTTGCTATCGAAGAAGATGGTCGAATCGTTGTGAAAGTATCAACTTCTGCCGCCTACGCCGCATATGCGCTCCAGCGAACAGTTCATGATGCTCAATTGACGATGACAGTTGAAGATTCAACATCTCAATTTGAGCAAATTGGACATGGAACATCGAGGAGCATGTTCACACTTGGACCAACTGGTATCGTGAAGATTGCACCTGTCATTGAGGACATCACCGCTCAGTTGGCAGTACGAATAGGTAGTGAATGGATTGTAATGCCTGAAATTGAGGTTCAACAAAACACCGTTGACCGGATTTATGCCTATCCAAACACGACTCTTGCAATGTTAACCATTGAAAGTACAGTACATTGGGTTGACATTACGCTCGAATCCTTTGCTGATGGAAATACTTCAATCGACGCACCTGCTTATCATCCGACCAGCCTTGAAGCATCCGATTGGCCAATCTTGTATGCTGAGAATACTGAATCATATCGTGGAGAACTTACTTTACCAACAATGGACGTTGTGGATGTTTACGTGATCTCAGTTGATGGTTGGGTTGATTCTGAACATCGTTTGCATATCTATGTTGATGGAATGAATGAACATCTAAGGGCGACGGTGCAGAAACTTGACCAAGAATCCATGGAGGTCTTGCAGGCGTTGCCATTGAGCCCGGACATGAACAATGAGATGGACATCTACATCACGGTCGGACCGGGTATGCACATTCTTGAGTTCTATCATGCAGAGGAAGGCGTTCTCGAAAACCAATCTTGGAGTAATGATCTCACCACCCTCGACTATGAGATTACAATAACGAAAGTGACGACTGAAATTGGTGAAGAACCGTGGTTTGCACCATCTGAAGAAGCAAAATTTTGGGGTTCAGCAGTACGATGGATGTTGGGAATTGGCATGATTATCCCTGCCCTCTTCCTTGTCTATACTATGCGAAAAACAAAGCGGGAGGGTAAGCGACTTGGTGCGATAAAGGAGCGGTTACGTATCTTGACCAGCCTCCTCGATGAAGGAAAAGAATCGCCTGAAAAGACGAGAAAATCACTCGTCCGATCGCTCCAAGCTGTCGCCACATTACCTTGGCAATCAGCGATTGCATCGTGGGGCGAACCAGAGCATGCATACACGACCGAAGGGACTTCACTTGCGGTGTGGAATCTCGATCCACGTCTTGCGAAAACCCAAGGTCATTGGCCAATCTTGGTTGGATTAAACACCGAACAAGACACATGGGAAGTTGCTGCATTCCGATTTGATGCGCCATATGGACAGGCATTGACGGTGGGCTCGGTTGAACCACGCTTGTTGCACCAGGGTGAGGAAGTCTTTATCGATACGATTGCAAAGAACTCGACCGTATTTCTGACCATCGATTTGGTTGGCGATGCAACGCAGGTGGATGTGGAACTCAATGGTCAAGTTGAAGCTGTTCCACGAGCGATGCGAATTCCATCCACACTCAATCGATTAAGCGAAGAGGAGTGATTATTCATTCGCTCTTCGTTCCGCTGCATCATCGAGAATTCGTTGTTCTTGATCCGCAGGATTAAGTGTTGATTTCATAGATTCGAGTTGCTTTTTGTCAGCTTTTGAAATCTTATCTGGTACGTGGAGTTTGAGCAAAACGACCACATCTCCGCGACCACTACGACGCATGTGTGGTAAACCACGTTTCCTGATTTCAAGCGTGTGACCCGCTGAAGAGCGGGCAGGAACGACGATGTCCAACGGCTTCCCATCGATGTGGTCGATGGTTACTTTTGTACCCAAGACCAAATCAGGGTATCCAAGCGGAAGTGACATGATCAAATCAGAGCCATTGCGCTCGAACCATGGGTGTGTAAGTACTTCGATCTCAACGAGAAGATCACCAGCGGAGCCTTGACCACGTTCAGCAGGTTCTCCTTGACCACGGAGCCTCAACCGAGTCCCATGCTCAGCACCAGGAGGGACATTGAAACGAATTGTCTTGGTTTCAACACGATGGCCACGACCATGGCAATCATCACATGGAGATTCAATGGTTAGGCCAGTTCCTCCACAGTCTCGACAATCCTGGACCACTTCATTGACAAAAGGCCCAATTTGTTGGCGAACGCGTACTCGACCTTGTCCTTGACAAGTCACACACTTCGTGGTTTTGCCATCTTTCGCACCGGTTCCACCACAGGTGCTGCATTCAACAGGAAGGTCAAGTTCGATGGACTCCTCACTCCCTGTAATGACGGTTGCCATGTCGATACTGTGACGAACGAGAATATCGGATCCTCGACGTTCGCGTGAACGTCCACGTCCTCCACCAAAAAATCCAGAGAAGAAATCGCCACCGAGGAGGTCCTCAAGATTGATGTTAAAACCACCCCCAGAGAATCCACCAAACGGATTTCCAGCAGGACCGTTATGACCGAAACGATCGTATTGTGCACGCTTATCTGCATCCGAAAGGACCGCGTAAGCTTCCTGAATTTCTTTGAATTTCTCTTCAGCATCTGGCTCATCACTACGATCTGGATGATATTTTCTTGCAAGACGCCTAAATGCATTCTTCAGGTCTTTTTCAGTTGCAGAACGGTCAACATCGAGAACTTCGTAATAGTCTCGTTTGTCCGTCAAACTTCCACACCTACTCCACGCCAACAGGCGCTCCACTAAAACCTCACGTTGATTTCAAACGGGTAGAGTTGAACCACATGACTGGCAATAACGTTCACCAGGTGGGTTTCTTGCACCACAAGAGGGGCAACTGCTTCCCATTCCAACTGGTTGGCTTGTTGGGACACTAGGTCCGCTTAACATCGCCAAATCTTCAATCGATTCCCTTCGTTGAACAGGTGCAGGGGGTTGTTCTTGGACGGTCGATGAAAGAATACCACCATCATCGCTCATGGAGGTCATGGTCAATGTGTCTGTGGAAGATGTCTCTTGCGAAATGGTCTCTTTTATCGGCGCTACTGGCCTCTGAGCAATAACGGGAGTCTGTTCAGCATTCGCACGGAGTCGACGCAATCGTAGTCCTTCACGTTCCGCTTCTTTATCCTTGCCAAACAAATTGAAGATTCCATCAATGATTCCATCCATCCAACTTTTCTTTCGAACTGAACCAACGGTTGAGTCGATTGAATCCTCAACATCTGGACCATCACCACTCATTCGACGCGTCGCCTTTTGAACGAATCCTTGTTCTGTGAGCATCTGAACATCGGACGTAACATCCCGATCAAGTTCCAACTCTGGGGCTTCTCTACCAAACGATCCAACGGTTGTGTTCAGATGTTCTTTGCTTAGATTGGTATCGCCTTGGATTTGTGTGTCCTTTTCCCAGACACCTTTCGCTTCGGCATCATAGACATGTTTCATTTTCTTCATAATTTCAGAACGTCGAAACTCGTGATCTTTTGTTCTTCGAGTTCGTTTCAGCAGCAAGTAGCCGGATAAAACAGCCAGCCCATACCAAACCGCAACATAGATCCATGAGATGCTGAGTAAATCTTCGAGGGGTGTCACAACAATGTGCAAACAGCCCATGATGAGCAAAGGCATGACAAAGAGTCCTATTGATGAGGACTGACGTGTTGCCATACCATCCTCTCAATGATTTGCTTCTTATGCATTCGCCCTTGTTGTTTCATCACCGGTCACGAGAAGCACCGCCTTTACGGAGCAATCCATCAACCAATCCAAGCGAAAAACCAACATGAAGGAGGACAAGCGCGAAAGGTACTCCAATCAGGTGAGTAATTCCTCTCTTGACATTTAATACACCCGAGATGGCGAGAACTGTTGCATACAACGCTATTGGAAATACGGCATATGTTGGTTCTACGAGAAGGAGGGCGATTGTACCGAGTAATCCAAACAGTGGGAGAAATTCACGCAGAACAACACGTCTTGGATGTTTCAACAGGACTTTTGTTCGCCAGAATCCATAGCGATGACTCATCAAGAACCATGACTTGAATGATGTTCTTCGACGCATTTTCACCACGACGTCAGGTGTGCGGAACAATGTGAAGCCTTGTTTGATTAAACGCATGCTCAAATCGCTGTCCTGACTTGTAATGAAAGCCTCATCCCAACCTCCAACCGTTTCCAAAGCAGAGCGGCGGTGAAGCGTGAATGCGGGTACATTGGTTTGCCCTTCACAATCAAAGACTGCAAATTGACCAGAACTACCTCCTAGTGGATTTTTCAAGGTTGCATCGAGAATAGATTCAACAACACTGTCATCGGACTCGTAACCAACAACCCGACAGCCCAATCCAGCGATTGTTGGATGATCGGTTTCAAGACGATTCCAAGTGGTTTTCAATTTGAGAAGATGATCAACATCTGCCTCGATGTGCCCATTGAATTCCAGAACATGGGTAATGCTCTCTGGAAGATGTTGCATTGCAAGATTTCTTGCATGTGGCACGAAGCGACCAGGATTCTCATGGTAGACGAGCGTTGGGTGTTTATCTCCGTCCAAGTTGCTCATCATCGATTGAATGATTTCCCTGGTTGCATCGGTTGAGCCCCCATCCATAACGAGAATCATGTGCTCATCTGCAGGCAATGATTGGTGTAGAAGTGAATTCAGACACGCCTCAATGTGGTTCTCCTCGTTCAAGACAGGAAGAACCGTTGCCAACCAAGGTTTGGACGAGCCCATGGTGATGCTCTGTGGAAACCTGTTTTGATACTTCACATTCATACGTAGGTTGAAAAGCGGTTTCTGCTTCCTTTTGCCATGGACCTGAAGCCATTGTCCTACACTGGGCGAGATGAGGGCATTGAGGTTTCACTGAGGACCGTCATTCGTCCTGGCGATGATGCATCCAATGTTTCCGTGGCGATACATTCCCTCTTCCCAGATGCAATGATCGAAGAACTTCCAAACCAATCTTTTCCAAATCAAGCATATCACGAAATCGAATGCAATCATTTGTCATTTGAGACCTTTCTTGAACTACTTCGAAAGCAAGCCATCCTCGATACTGCGATGGATGCGATGGGGATTCATCTAGAAGGAAATCAAACAACATTCAACATTTCACGTTTAGCAGCCTATGCAGGAAAAATTGCATTCACATATGAAGAAGAACCACTTGGTGGAACGTTTGAAATTCACCTTGAGGGCGTGGGTTTATCCGATTGGATTGAAGCATGCACATGGCACAAAGGACGGCAAAATGTTCCAAGGCAACTCCACGACGACTCAGCAATGGATTCGACTGGAGAAGCATCCACATGGCATCAATGAATGGTTTTGAGGAGATCGTTGACGAGAGGAATGTCCGCCTCAAGCCAATCCAGTGTCAAATCTTCGACAGATGATATCCATTTCATTTCACTATGCACCTGAAGTTGAAGTGCATCCATGCTTAAGGATTCAACAATGTATGCATGAATTTCTACATGGATAAATGGGTAAGTATGATGCCAAACGCCTGCTTTCTTGACAATGTTCGCTTCAATACCCAATTCCTCATCAAGTTCTCGAACAACTGCTTGTTCGGGCGTTTCATCTGCTTCGATCGTACCACCAGGAAATTCCCATTTCCCCGGTTTCGGCTCGTCATCACCACGTCGCATCGCAAGGAAGCCTTTCTCAGAAGTGAAAATACCTGCTGCAACTTTTATTGATGGTTTGTACAACATATGAGCGAGAATTTTGCGAATGAGATTGGTTGCGTTTTGATTTGAAAAATGCTCTGTGCTTGGTAGGTGTAGAAAGAGACATGGAATCGCAAATTTGTGATTCTCGAGCGCTTCCAGCGTACGGAAGTAGGTCTCATTGCAAATGAAGCGTCCTGCATCCTTTGACAATTCAACTTCAATCGACCATTCATCAATTCCCCATTTTTTTATTGGAAGTGGCGATGCTTGATCTCCATTACCACTGAGTACAACATCCGTCACGCATCGCCCTGAATTGTCTGGTATTCGCATATCCAGCTTGTCCTCAGCAAGAAGTTCAAGTCGAGGGCTTGTGCACTCCCCACACAAACCAAGGTGAAGAATTGCGTCCCATTCACGTAATTCCAATTCCTTTGCAGTCCATATCGACCCTAGTTGGTCGACAGAGAGAATTCGTTTTTCAATCGAAACTTCACTCGAACCTGGACCAAATGGATTCTTGATTGGAAGAATGGTTGGGAATGTATTGACAATCGACTCTGTTGGATTGGTCTCATGACTTCCAAACGGGCCAAAGCCGGTGAGAAGTACCCGTGGCATATGGAAGCCTAATGGTGAATGTTCTTGATTTTGCTGACAAACCGGCAACAGATTGACAAACCAAAACAGAAACCATCCGATGAGGCGTATGGCAGCAACGGGTCAATCCAAACTTGGTATTTGGCGTGTCATCACCGAAATTTGGAGAGAAATCTTCCTTGGCGTCGGCATGTGGGGGGCATTTCGCCCAATCTTTGCCGCCCTGCTCGCAGCGATACCAGGGCTGTTCCTTGGACAACATTTCAACCGAAAGCATCGAAGAGCGTTCGATTGGACCTTGTTGCAAATTCCACTCGCACTCACGATTGTCCTCTATGTGCCACTTTGGCTTTGGTCGATTTACGATGCTTGGCGAGATGCGACCATCATCGTTTCGAGTGCCAAATCATCCTAAGGACGCCATAACTGATCGGACGTAGAAAGTTCTCCGGATTTCATACCTTCCAAATCATTGAGATCATCTTGATCGAATTCAGTCGGCAAGTCCCCACTAAACCATGCATCGATTGTGAATGTCTCAATGGCCCAATACATCACAGAATCCTCGTTATTCGAATGACCTGGATGTTGTGAATCTTCATGGTCTGCAGGCGAGGTGTAAACGAGGTTTACCAAACCGAGGAGATGACCAAATTCGTGAACCATAACACTGTTTTCCACCTCTTCATCGGAAATTCTGAAATTGAAATTCCCATTTGCATCATCGATAGCATCGCCAAAGAGTGCAATGGTCGAAGCATCGACTGCGACACCGAGAACACTCTCATCCGAATACTTCCCTTCTGGCATAATCACATGCCATCGAAGAACAGAAGTCTGAGGATCATCATCCATCGTTTCGTGAGCGATCTCACGGACCTTTTCAGCCGTCCAAGTATTGGATTCAGAAAAGTCAAGTTCATTCAATTCAACACGTATTCCATCGGGTTTGTCGCACACTTGACCAAGTCGTTCTTTCAAGAGACTCACCGTTGAAGATTCAGGATTGTATCCAGGTGCATGGTCAATTTCGATAATCAACTCACGATACGTATCATCCCTCAAACATGCTAAGGCAAGACCCCCAGGAACGCCCCATGACTCACCGAATATTTCCTGAATATCTGAAGTGCAACCAGCCATTGGAATGGAGAGCATCAAACAGGAGAGAAGGATTCCCATGCACCGTCTACTTCCCATAATTACCCCACACATTTGTTCTTCAAAAATCTCACGAACCTACCATTCTTCTGGAAACTCCAATGGAGAAAACAATTGGCCTGGCCCTGTTGCTTCTGCAAGTTGTTGGCGAACGAGTTGTTCCCAAGCACGCAATGCTAGAATTGCTTCAACAAGGTCCATTTCGGTCTCCACGAGCGTAACGCGAATAAGCGTTGAAAGAATATCCATCCGATCCTGATCAACAATCTTGAGGACTTTTTCCACATCAAATGTAACCAAATTCTCGCCGATTTGAGTCTGAGATTCGATTGGCCATGGCTGACGAACCCGATCACTGATGGATGCCCCGGTTTTTTGAGCATACTCGTTGAGTGAGCCGAGCAAGCCCTGAATGTGATGTTGCAAGACAAGAGCAACTTCAGAAACTGGCATCGTTAATTGACCAATCAAATTGACCATGCGCTCTTGAAGCGTAACCATCGAATCCGTTGCTGACATTGGTCAACCCCTACTTTTTCGTGGAAAAACCATCGATATACTTCCAACCAAAATGATTCCATTGTTCTTGTGTCCAACCTTCTGGAAGACCCGTTGGTGGTAACGGAGCGATACCACGCGGGTCGGGTTGACCAACTGGAGCTGCAGGTTTCGGTGTAGGAGCGGCTGGAGCAGGTGCTGGTGCAGGAACAGGTGCAGGAATTGGAGCAACTGCATTCGTATTAATTTCAGGCACTGCCTTTGCGACCATCTCTTCAGCGACAACATCGGTCTGATCTGCCTCGAATTCATCTTCCTCGCCATACTTCATCTTCCGATACATGACGAGCATCCACAGGAAGGCAGAGAGCGATGCAACTGCAACAATGTACATGAAGATAGCAAACTGACCATCTTCTGCTTGTTGAGCAAGCGCGTCACCATCACGAACCGTATCCTTCTTGACGATGAGAGGATCAACGTTGTATCGATCCATTTCAACACCATCAACGAGCACCAACAAGCGGTAGGCCTGCGATTCACCTGGTTCAACATCGGCAACAACTGGAATCGATGTGACCACTGAAATGCCTGCAGATACTGGGAGGGATACATTGGATTCTTGATTCCAATTTCCTCCATCCACCAACCGTTGAAGCACAAATGTTGCTTCGCCTTTTCCACCCTCGTTGAATACACTTATTTCGAGTTCAGAAGCCTGATCTGGTGTAGGACTTGGATTGCTCCATGAAATATCTGTTTCAGGGTGGTCAAACGAGATACTCGGACCGAGGAGTGAGAGAGGCCAAGTAGCGAATGGTTCAGCAAGATTGTTGTTATCTGTTTCAAACGGATTGCCAGATGCGTCAGAACCTGAAACCCATATATCGACAACGTACGATGGAAGCAAGGTTGTTGCACCCATATCTGTCAAATCGATTTCACCCGTCCAGAAGAACTGTTCTCCAAACGGAAGGGTTTCTGGCAATGCTGTAGCACCACGAGAAATCTCCGCTTCACCAGCACGAATTCTGTAGTGCAGTACTGCAGGATTGTCCAAATCAAATCCATTATCATCAACGGTTTCAAGCATCACCGTTAATGCATTCGCATCTCCAATCGAAAGAGGAGAGCCTGCAGGGACTTCATTCAACAGCACAGTTTCAATGGTTGGGCTTGTACTGTCAACAGCAAAGCGTACGCGTGGGAGCGGATCTGATTCATCTTGAGCCAATCCGGGCAAATCATCGAGGCGCAATCGAAGGTCAAGGTGACCTGAATTAACAGAAGGTACAAGCAAGTCGAGACTGAACTCCCCATTTTCACGAGGTGATGTTTTCCAAACGTGATCGAAATCACCGAAGACGACATCGAATGCACCAGCAGGTGCAGGCGTCTCATCTTCACTAAACAGTACTCGGCCTGTGACACGGAGAGCTTGGCCACTACCAATCAGGGTTTCTTCTGCTTCGTCATTGTAATGGTTTGTACCATCACGCAGTTCAACCGCCTTGATGTGTCCAGGTTCAGTGTAGAACCGGAAGTCATTATCTAGACTCCAGGCATTGGAACCAAGACCACTTGTTTTGGTATAACAAGGAGTAATTTCACCTTCATTGCACGGCTTATCCGTGACCTTCAGTATCGGAATGAAGTGGTCAAGACCATCGGTATCGTAGGCTTCTGGGAAGGACCATGTCAGTTGGAATCGTGCACGGATGAGGAGTTGGTTTTCGTCATCACCAAAGGTCGACACGTCCGAATAGAGATTGGAGACGGCGATGTACTCGCCACCTGAATCGAGTTTGGCTATCGGCATACCATTTTCATCTTCTTCGAGTTGAATGAAGATCGAAGTTTCATCATCGTTCACATCCTCACCAAGTGCGAATTGAACGAATTGAATATCATCCCAACCGTTTCGATCTGACAGGACGACTTGTGCCGTATACATGATGCCAGGATGAAGTGGTTGCTCATCCTCATGGCCAATGATGCTTGAGTTGGTGAGGTCGACAACCGGCTCGAATTCTTGTCGAATCCTGTACGTCGAAGCATCAGCATCCCAGTTTGGCATGACTTGACCTTGGTCGGTAAAGTAGCCACAGACTTGAGTCGTCGGAGGGCATACTGGACCGCCACCCATCGCAACTTGATTTTGCTGACCATCTTTGCCGCTTACATACATGGAAACAACTTGGCCATGTTCAAGCATCGAATCGTCGATGAGTCCATTAAAGATATTCAATCCACCTGCTATCGTTTCTGGTGAAGTCAATACCTTTTCCTCATATTCATCTTCTTGAGGGAGCCCATCGAAGTTGAAATCATGACAACCAATAGCAACGGTTGACTTGCATCCTACCCAATAATGGAGCGTAATCTGCGTTGGTGGATCAACACTGTCCTGAATGTTCACAGAAATTGCTTGACCACCTGGCGCAGGTGGCCCTACATGGCGCTCTTGACCATCAAATGGCGTGACACCAAGCACAAGCGGCGAGTTTCCGTCAAGCACGAGTCGAATGTTGTTGTAGGTTGGATTCGTGAAGGTCGAACCGTTTGGCAAATCGACAGCCTCAACATAGAAAATCATACCACCAGGTGCTGACTCGATTGGAGAGGTAAAGGTGAGGTTGTAGGAACCAAAGTTCGGGTTGGACTCCTCGACCATGACCAAGGGTTGACCAATCGGATCACCATCATAGGTTACATTCTGTCCAATAACTCGGAGATTGAATTCACCCGATTGTGGGGAGAGTTGGGACGATTCGAAATGGATCTTTCCGAGGAAGGAGAGGTTCTGTCCGCCACGCACCCAATCCTGAGGATAGAGTTGGCGACCTGTCTCATCAAACACTTGAAGTCCGTCGAGTTGGATATCGTTCTCAACACGTAGATCCATGTCTTCTGTTTGCCAATTACTGACAGCAGTACCCAACGAGTCCTTCACGGTGAGGATGGCTTCAGTTGAGGCTTCATCATCCCAACTCCAGTCAACTGTCACTGGAATTCGAATGGTCCGCACATCACTCGCATCGAGCGACGATGAACAGTTGGCCGTATCGAATGAAACGATTCCACTCGCATCACTGAGTGTACTGCATGTGTCGCCTTGTTGCCATTTGAAGGTTGGATTTTCTCCTCGCGAGTTGTTCAGCGAAACCGTGACTTCAGTGACGAAGTTGACCTCATCACCATGTGCAACCTTGACGATGAGATTTCGGGCGATTCCATCAGGTGCAGCCATACCACCTTCAAAGACTGCATTGATTGCATGCGTGTTCATTTTGTAGGCGATGTCAATGTTGGATATTTTGACACGTCCAGACGTTTGTGCCTTGATCGCAAGAGGTACTTCGACAACACCATCCCCATTATCTGGAATGTAATCGTTGAATGCATCAACAAGTGTTGGTTGGTAGTCAACCTCAACGCCAACAACAGAATCATCACTTACATCGATTGATGACTCATTCAGGAACAGAATACTCTCCCAATCGAAGTTACCATCCGCACCCACATCGATACGTGGACGATCAGGATAGCCTTCTTCGTAGAACAATTCAAGACTATCCATAACAGGTGTCTTGTAGCGATCGGTTGACGACATAGAGACAGCATAACGGAGTACATTGCCTGCGCCTTCGGTTGAGAAACTGGTTTCGACAAGGTTGTCGGCCGATTGCCACGTTTGTCCATCATCATTGGAAACTTGAACGATAATCGAGGTCGCTGGATCGGTCGTTGCTACCCAAACAGGACGAACCTTTCCGACTTTCGTACCTGTTGAACGAGGTGGTGAAACCCATGTTCCACTCGATTCGTACTCAGTAGAGTATTCCAAATCTACCCACCAGGATACAGCGGTTGAACCGATGAGTGTCGCCTTCCACACAAGTTCTTTTCCAGGATGTTGGAAGTGGACCGTCGTGTTTGATTCAACAGCAACCCAATGGGTTCCATTATCTGCCGATACCCAGTAATCGACACGATCGCCAATCGATGCAGCAGACCATAGTGTTTCAACGTTAACTGCGAGAACATCCTCAGTTGTTTCGATGACTGGACCAAGCCATGTAGTTGTACCTGGAGCAGGTGTCGTCTTGTATTGCCAACTCGTACCAAATTCATGATACGACGGTGAACTTGACCACGTTGAATAACCGGAATCTACAGTAATGAATCTGCGTCCATCGTAGAAGAGTCCATAGCCAAGTGATGAGATACTGCGAACTGTATTCTCGGGAATCAAGGCAGTTGCACTACCGGAACGTCCCCAGGATTCGAGCTGGTCTCGGTCATTGTAGTAATTACCATCTTGGCAACGCATGAAGAAATGCGTTTCATTCATCTCCAAACCTCGAGCTTGTTGATTGCTGACGCCACACTGCCAGATGGATGATGTTGATGTTTGGAAGGTGAAGTACTCATCCCCACGTTCAAAATCACCTGTTGAACTCACCGTATAGGATTGGATTCGCCGATTCTGGCTATGCAAGATCCAAATGGCATCATCAACAGGATCGTATGTGATTCCAGTAAAATCGCCACTTCCTTGTGGTTTGAATGAATTTGTACAAACCCATTCGTGTTCGTCTGAAATATCAAATTCAAGAACGGCGTGGTATGTTGGATTTGCGTTTGAACTGTAGAAGTATTTGTACCCTGAAATGATGGCATACAAACGCTCATCATCGGTTACAACCCAATCACGGAAACCCCACTGGCCATAATATGTGGATGAATGCTTTGTTGGAAGTTGACATCCGTTTTGATCGAGGTGGATGATGCTCTCACGCGTACCGTTGTTCGGATACAGGCGGTGGACAATGTTGTGGAAGGATGTCGAAGACCAGGTTGACAAGTATAACCAATCATGATGGCGAAGGATTGCTCCTTGACCTTGAGCGTTGAGCGAATTTGGACTCAATTTGAGTTGTTGGGAAAACAAAGCATCCGTTGAGTTGGACGTGTGTGGCTGACGTACTGCATAGGTTCCATTGTCGAGCCAAGCAGTACTGGAAGGATTGACTTCTTCATCCAGTCCGTGGGCGTTAAATTCGTTGCTTGAATTCGCCATTGCGAGTGTGAGATCTGCACTCTGATTGTCCGTATCAGAAGCCTCTCCAGCCACCCAATGATCTCTGGTTGTTGTTGGAATTGAGGACCACCCAGTTGCAGATGCACCTGAAAGCGTCATTTGGACATCGGTGACTTCTGCACCTTTTGGCAACGCAATTTTTGCACCAGTATCTGCGTTTCCACCTTGATAGAGCGCAACATATTCGGTTGTTCCATCGCTAAATTCGTAGGTATGTCGGGCAACTTCTGCAGCCTCAGCTTGTTCAACCCACAACTCGCTGAACGGGGAGAAACTCATCCCCAGAAACAGGGCGAGAAGCACGACGGCGAGGGTACGACGAGAAACAGCGTTTGCACTCATACAGTTCACCCAGCACTTGAAGGATTATCAAGCGTTTGTATAGCGGTCTCTATGTGGTTTGACGTGAATCGTACCGGATAGGGGAAGTTTCACCCCGACTTCCGTCCTGTTCGTCGTCATTCACCTCGAACCAGTCAACCATCCAATCGCCATCTGTATCCCAATTGGTTGGATCAGTACCTTCAGCCACGTGGTCATCGTTGTAGTCGAGAAGATACCAACCATACTCGTGTTCACCGACCGAACGAACAGGAGCCGTATTCGGAGCGCCAGTGTAGTAAATATCCCAAGGATCGGTCAGGTTCCCGCCACACAATACTTCATGATTTGAATTGTCCTGAATGAGGAAATCAACGTCATTGTCATTAACAACGTAGGCATATCTGAAATCTGAACTTTGAGATTTATCCATCTTGAGATAATTCTTGACTCCTTCATCCCATTGCCCTAGACCAAGGAGAAGGGCTCGTAGTTGCCAGCCTTCCTGAATCACTTCGCCTTGATAGGTGAGACCAGACAAACGTACTGCGTTTGGACTGGACAACGCCTCTGTGGTTATAGCGAAATACTCTTGGAAATTTGTGTATGGTTCATAGGCACATCCAACACCTGAACAGTCCCAATTTCCATCTTGATCTGCATCTTCATTGGCATCGATTGCATCTCTTGGATCCATTGTAAACCATGTGAACGAAAGTTCAGGTCGTCCAAGCGTTCCAGCATTCAGTGACAACGGCAAACAGGAATTTGTTGATGTATCACATGCACCTCCAGTCGCAGGATCGATCCAGTTGACTTGGATTTTCAAGTATGACGAATAGTTGTCATTGGTTTCGTTCCACGCCTTTGCATATTCATACCAATCCGGAATCATATCGCCATCAGTATCGTTATCCATTGGGTTTGTGCCATACTTGAAGACCTCGCGACCATCGGTGAGATTGAAGTCTTGATAATGTGCTGTAACCATACCGTTTGATGTTTCTGTAATGTACGATTCTGAATCAGCATCACTATCGTTCAAGTCGGGCCGTGTATCATTGTCGTACTCCATCCAGTTGGTGAATGGTAAATCTCCAATTCCAGGTTGTATGACTTGGGTCGATGGCGTGAACGTTCTGTCGTTCCAATCACCTTGAGGAGCAGGGAGATCGAACGGTGTACGGTCATACCAGCCATCTGAATCTCCATCATAATCAACGTCCCATGGATTTAGTGGGTTTGCAGCCCAGTGATCGATTGTGGAAGGATTGTCCATACCGTACAAAGCATAGCAATATTCCCATCCATCCGGTATTCCATCGGAATCTGAATCAGGGTGTGTTGGGTCTGAAACGCCCACGAGGGTTTGATTGAAGTTGTTCTCGTTGAAGGTGTTGATGGTGTTCATGCGATTCACAGAATCTGGACCCTTGGCCATGAAATCGTCGATGAGCGCTTGGCGAGCTTGTATGAGATTCATACCCGTTTCTTCGACGTAGGCATTCATCGCATCCTCGCCAAAATCAATGATTCCCAAAGCCGCCGGAACTGAACTTCGATTCAGGTACTTGCCCCAGGTTCTTGATTCCCATTCCCGAAGATTCGAGAAACGCTCATCCAGATCGATGGTTCCATCTTGGTTGCAATCGTAACTATCTCCATCGGAATCGAGATTCACGTCCGTCTCAATCAATGGATTCAAGCCCCAACGATTTTCGTTCAAATCCCAGGAAGTGAACCAATACTCGAAACCGTCGTACATTCCATCATCATCGGTATCCGGATTGGTCGGGTCGGTCATTCCAAGAAGCAACGAGATGAACACATTTGGAGGCTCACCTGCCTGCCAAGCATTGAAATCGTCCAACAAACGCTTACCACGAGAGTCCTTTGAAATCAGGATTTGGAATACGCGCTGTGCTTTTTTGGTTGGTTGTTGAACATCACCATCCTCATGCATGAGTGGTGCATCTGCTGGTGCATCAATCCCATTTTGAGGGTTGGAGGTTGCGAGTGCAAATTCCTGCAGGTCGACCAAACCATCGTTATCGCTATCAAACGTACCATCACCTGCAACAACAGGATTCAGCGTCCATGTCTGAGCCGAAATATTCCAAGCCGTGAAGAGCAATTCCAAGCCATCGATCATGCCGTCACCGTCGGTATCGACATTGTTTGGATCACCTGTCGGACCAGTGAGATTGTATTGATCGGAACTCATGTAGGTTCCAAAGGAGTATGTGATGGATGCAGATGGCCACTGCTGGAATGCATAGGCTGAGCCAAGCGTCGTAACAAACCATTGTGGAGATGAACGATTGGAATTGGTCTCCGATAAATCTGCAGAGATGAGGTTGTATTCTTCCCAATTCGTCATTCCATCATCATCAGCGTCGAGCCATCGGTCAATCGGCTGGAGTGGATTGAGCGTCCATTCATCACCAATCACATCCCAGCGAGCAAACCAAATTTCCCAACCGTCCGGCATTCCATCTTCATCGGTATCTGCACTGAATGGGTCGGTTGAACCCTTTTCGATTGAGATTTGACCGGCGAGTATCGCACCACTAGCTCGTGAGGCAAAGTCTGCTTCTGGCTGACCAAAATCAGAAATATTGTTGAAAAGATCGGTGGTAAATCCATTTGGAAGTTCTGTACCATCGGAAGAGAGATTGTTGAGGAAAAGACCAGAACGGATGTGGTATTCAAGATAGTTCACGAACATCTCATTCGGTGTGAGGACACCATCCTTGTTGACGTCGTATCCATCGCCATCTGGATTCTCAAACATGTCCGATCCATTCAGGGGGTTCACGCCAATGCGAAGAGGCGACCAGGTGCATTGGCTATCAGCCTCCCATCCATCAGGCAGAGTATCACCATCTGAATCGACGAGATTGGGGTCTGGGATGGACCATGATGCAACAGATTCAGGTGATTCGCCAAACTCCTCAAACAAATCACCGTTAAGGCCAGCTTCTCGAACAAGGGACCATTGATACTCACAAAGATTCGCTAAACCATCTTGATCAGCATCCCAAGCAGCATCCTCCGCTCGTGTTGGGTCGAGCGACCAATTGTTCCCACCATTGAAGGAATTACCCACCCACCGACGGTGCTGAATTTCCCAACCATCCGGCATGCCATCGCCATCGGTATCGAGCACCGTTGGGTCTGTTTTTACATCGACCGAATTGAGACTCTGATAGGTTGTACGTGCTTCTTCCCCGAGTGTTTCATCGCACATGTATTCGAGTTGAGGATCGTAATAACACGTGAAATTGGTCTCCATGAGGAAGTAACCAAAGAATTCTGCACCATCGATCAGTCCGTCCATATCGGAGTCGCTTTGATTCGGAAGGGTCGAATTGTACCCTTCAGGTGTACGAGCAACATATCGATATTCATCGAGATTTGTCCAATTCCGATCGATTTGTCCATCACCACTAAGGCGCAATCCATCGACATCACCATCGAGCAATGCATCCCATGGATCGGTTGGGTCAAGGCCATACGCAAGTTCCCAACCATCCGGCATGCCATCGCTGTCAGAGTCGTTGGCACCTGGATCCATCAACTCGAGATTTGCAAATCGCCCTGGGGCCGATGCACCTAGAATGTAGGTTTCACCATCACGGACCATCGTAGCAATGGAGGCAATTTCACCCGGCATTTCAGAATTTGATTGGAGGCCGTACACTTCAGCATAGTTGCCAGCAAGGACCCAAAGTCCCGCAGATGAACCGATGAGAATCTCGTTCTCTCCAGGATAAATTGCATGAATGTTGTTCGATTTGGCAAGTTCATCAGCATCGTTTCCAGGATGCTCGTAGGACCCTCCGAAGAACATCGCATTGAGTTCAAGATCGAGACGGTGCAGACCGGAAGGCGTACCAATCCAAAGAACGGTTGGGCTTTGTGAACTTGGACCGTCGAGTTTCAAGGCTTGAACTTCAGCAGGATTGCCTGAAGCACCGAGGTTGAGCGCACGAATGTCATCGATTTTATTGGCGATGTTCGATGGATTTGGATCGTAGAAGAATCGCCATGTAGGCGTCGCATCATCTCGGCCAGTAGCCGACTCGAGTGTCATGAGACCTCGTTCAGTCCCAACATAGAGAACCAAACCTCCACCAGGCACTGTACCGTGTTCCAACTCCGTCACCACAACTTCGTTATCGGTTAGAACGGATTTGAAGTTCGCTCCCAATTCATAGGTTTGTGTGATAAGACCACCTGAACTTACCTCAAAGACCATTCCAGCACCGCTTGCACCCAGAGCAATGAGCTGCTGAGTTGAACCCTCAATGGCGAGTTGATGGAGAGCGAATACTTCGACTGCATCGGTCGAAGACCATGACGCAAGTGGTTCGATGAAACCATCGACTTGAATCGCAGCAACATGCACACCATGCGACGTTGCTATCGCAATCGAGTGAGGTCCTGTGTCTGACTCGACAAAAATGGCTTCATACCCGATAATCCCTTGAGGAAGCCAGAGATTTTGCGTTGTTTGCGTTGCATAATCGATGGTTGTGAGTCCATAGCGGGTGAGATAATGGGCGGTTGTACCATCGACCAAAATACTGCGAACATCATAATGCATGATGGAAAGCGAACCAGGAACTGCATTGAACGTCAATGGATATTCATGGAAGGATGAATCATTAACACCGAGTTGTACTTCTCGAAGAGCTGCTCGAACTGTGTTGCCTTCATCGTTGTGAACGTAATACTCCTCGAGGTTTGAGAGTGCTTCTCCTAAACTCAATGCGGAGTCAGTCCGGCTGACATCGGCTGAAACCAATCCATCTCTATTCAGATCCCAGCCATCGCCATCATCGTCGAGCAATGCATTGGAACGGTTCAATGGGTCAAGTCCAAAGTGTACTTCCCATCCGTCTGGCATTCCATCGCCAAACGATGGATACAGTGGGCGAACAGAAAATCCGTCCCAACTGTATCGGTCGGAATCATCGAGGAGAGGATCGGTCCCCAGCCACAAATCCTCACCAACAACACCGGTTACATTCTCGGTACAAGCAGAGAGGATGTTGACAAATGAAGCATTGACGCCATTGGAAACAAACGGCCATTGTGTCAAGGTCGAACCTTGTGGAAGTGTTGCTGAACACCACAAGCCATCCAATTCTGTGGTGAAATTTCCTGGCATGCCGTACTGGTATTCTTCGGGGGACGTGTACATTTCAGCAACGGAAAGAAAACCGTCTCGGTCAACATCAAATCCATCTTCATCGGGATCGTCGCTTTGGTCACTTGCGTTCAATGGATCAAAATATGGGCAGATGTAGCGTTGAGAATCTTCATCGAATCCGCCCGCCCGCTCACACATCCAAGCTTCAAAGCCATCGGGCATTCCATCGCCATCTGTATCTGAGACGCGCGGATCGAGATAGATTCGTTCACCATTTTCGTCGAGGGTTCCCGTCAGACCACGGGTGAAACCAGGGTCGTTGCAATAATCAGGATACGGCCAACAATACTCTTCTGTGTTGTTGAGACCATCTCGATCTGTGTCAAAGTCAGCGTCTGGAACCGTTTTGTTCAACCCTTGCATCTGGACAAAGCGTCCGTCAACGGCTGAGAAATTGATCCAATCTTGGAAGAGAATCTCATGTACGTCAGGGATTCCATCCGTATCTTCATCCGTATTGAACGGTAGGTCGTCCGGGTCTGTATCGTCCGGATGAATGTTGGATACAGGCGAGATGACAGGAAATTGGGACATGAAGAGGAGGGCAGCAATCACAGCGAGTGTGGAGAGTATCGTGGTCTGGCTCCTACGCAATTGCATCACCTACGGCCGAACGCCCTAAGCAAACTCCTTGTCTCCACGCTTATAGCAATGATGGAGCGATGTTCATACACCGCATCCCGAAAAACACCTACAAAAACGGCTGAATTCATTTGTTTTAGGCGGTGTATTCAAAATCCGTCTGCACTCGCCTATGGTCGATTCAGATGGGCATGTCGATTACGCACCTCGGTACAGGCAGTCGTGGCAACGCCACACTGCTTAGTTCAGGTTCGTCGCACATTCTCATCGATCAAGGATTTAGTGGCGTCCAATTGGAAAAGCGACTCAATATGCTTGATGTTTCACCAACCGACTTGGAAGGAATCGTCATCACACACCATCATGGCGATCATGGAGGTGGAGCGTTGATTGCCCAAAAGCGATGGGAAATTCCAGTGTATGCCAACCATCGAACAGCAGCAGAACTTGGCTTATTGAATCATCATACGCATGAATTCGAAGCCCTCGATGTGTTGCAGTTTGGAAATGGAATCTCATTGCTACCAGTACCCGTTCCACACGCTGGAGCGGATAATGTCGCCTTTGTCGCCAGTCATGGTGGAGAACGTTCGGCCATCATCACGGATTTGGGCAGTTGGACGGACGAACTGGTTCACCATGTCAGGGGATGTCAACACATCGCAGTTGAAGCAAATTATGATCGAAACAGATTGATGTCAGGCCCGTATCCTGCATCGCTCAAAGACCGAATTTCAGGCCGTGGAGGCCACCTCTCCAATGCACAAACCGGGGCATTTCTCAACCAAGTTTGCACTGACGCAACTCGAAGCATTACATTGACGCATCTTTCTGAAATGAACAATGCTCCGCATCTTGCAGAGTCAACGGTCCTGTTTGAAATCGACGAGGTGTTTGAAGGAGACATCAACATCTCGCTTCAAGATGGACCCCAATTTTCCCATTTTATTGGACGACGTGACGGAGATGGATTCGCCACCAACGCCATTCAACGAATCCAACGAAACTTGCCATGAGACAGTGAGCATGAGGTCAATACCTAAATGCATCCGAACAACTACGCTCAACAAGGGGACGTCAAGATGCATCGCCAGAAGACTGACGACGACGGTGATGCCGTCAGTGAGATTCTTGGCGTCATCATGATGCTCGCCATGGTCATCACCATTATGGGCGGGGTCTGGATATTCCTCAACCCCTACCTCGTCGCCTTCCATGACAATACCAACTGGCACAGTGCGAGCAACATCGCAGATCGCATCGAAGACCGCATCGATGTTGTGGGCGACTCTCCGGACGGAACAGGGACACAGCAAGCATTGTCGATTAAATCCTCGACCATTAATCCAGCAAATCTCGTTGAAGAATGGATTATCGCTTCGGACTTAACACCCAACGAAGTGGTTCAAGTCAATGAACTGAATGCAAGTTCGTTCCAATTTATGGCACTCAATGAAAGCGTGACATCCATCTCTGTTCAAAATCCAACCAATGTCTCAACCTTTGATGTGAGTTCTGGATTCGATTGGACAACCATTGACCATAATCTTGTAAGTGAAACATATCTCATCATCGACTTCTACAATGCAGGCGATGTACATGTCCATCGATGGTCACGTTTCGTACTCTCAGGACTCAGCATTAGTACGCTTATCGATGGTGGATTAAATCAAATTGCATTGGTCAACGATGCGAGAATTTCCAAGGACCCATCAACATCTTGGTCCATCGAGGAAGCGCCCCGTCTGCGACTTGATACGCTCGTGGATGGTTCAACGCGACTTTCGCTCGTTCTCACCGATGTCCAATTGAACAGTGCAATCGAAAGCGGAGGGAATGTGGGATTCAAAGTTGAATCTCTTGGTCCGATTCAATTGTTTACGGGTGAATCATACAACCTCCAGATGAAAGTAAAGAACACACTTCACTCCGTTATCGACCCGCAATACCATGAAATTTGGCTCACCGATTACACAATTAGTCGAGCTTCTGGAACGCTGGATGAATTTGTTGGTATTACGCCATATCAGCGTGCGAGTGGAATCGATGGATTGACCGTGCAAACACAGGGTCAGCCCCTTTCCCTTGAAATCGATGTTCGAAGATTGGCGGTGAACGCATGATGCAACTTCAACGTGATGAAGAAGCTGTATCAGCAGCCATCGCTACGGTACTTCTTTTCGGTGGTGTCATATCGATCATCAGTTTGATGATGGTCACGATGATTCCCGTTATCGAAGAGCTTGAAGGAAGTGTTGAGCGACATGACATGTCTGCACAGATGATGCAGTTCAACCAACAGACGACAACACTCGCACAACAAGGCATGCCTGGTGACGTTGTTACGCAAGAATTCGTTCCAGTTGATGGTGCATTATCATGGGACATGATGCGTAGCGGCATGTGGTACACTTCAACATGGGAAGAAGACCATTCCTTCCGAATCAGAGACGTCTTGGATTTTGATGACATGCTCAAGATACGGCATGCTGAATCAACCACTTCAACCGCATGTTTTTCCGATTTACGACTTGGTCCAGATCGTCCATACCACTACACTGCTCCAGCATGGTCGGATAATGTCATCGTGACGACCAAACCAGGTCTAAGTTTCCCACTTGGCCCAATTCAGGTCGATGTTTTACGTAACGCAGAACTTGACCATACTGCGGAATTGTTCGTCGACGACGTTCTTGAGTGGACATTGGATGACGCAGATTGGTCGATTCAATCTTCACAAGAACTGGTCGTTTATTGGATGCGTGGAGGACAAGGAACGACCGAAGCGCGACCATCCGATGCGAATGCAAATGGATTAGGCCGTTCCTGGGCCTTACCACTTCCAGCAGGTAATGTTCATCTCAACGCTGTCTCGGAAGACCTGATGATGGTCACAGGTAGTGGCCAATTTGGAGACTTTACAGAGGTCGCCTTGCAGTCTGACCTCTTGAATGTTGGAACAAATTGGAACAAAACCCTCGTCCTTGATGTTGCACAGGTCGTGCACATCACAACAACCAGTGATGCACAGTTGATGCTGTCGATTGGAGGTACGGATGGTGCAACCGCATGGAAAAGTAGGACTGGTTCAATGCATGGCACTTCGTTCATACCTCCTGCTCAATCAGGCCATTTGCTCCTCTCCAATCCAAATATCGATGTTGCTACAGTGACATGGAGAGGCGCTGGAATAAGCATTGATCCGATGAATAGTTATTCTGTTTCATGGCCACCGGTTGGTCTCGATGGTGCGAGCTATCTGAAGAGTGACATCCCAGTTTCGGTCACATGGACGAGTTCAGTCGCTCCAATCGGTGCGTACGAATTGGGAGCGATCGATACAGGTATGGAATCTGGGATCCAAATGCATGCGAACAATTCAAACACGTTCAATCTTGAACTTCGTAGCAATGGTGAACAATCGATCTTGAATATTTCAACGAGTGATGATAATGCAACCGTTCTTGATTCGTCAGAAACACTCACAGTTCCTGTGAATGGAGAAGCCATTTATGTCAACACTACCAAAGGACACGGCGTCTTTGCCATGGCTGAACATGGTTCAGTTGGTCTTCATGATGCACATCATGATGGGGCGAGGCGTTGTGTTTCAATCGGTGTAACAGCATCAGGATGGGTTGATCTTACCATGCCATGGGCAAGCATGGGTGGCCGAAGTATTGTCGATGTACAAGCCGCATGGACTTCCGGTGCGTTCCCATCCAGTTTGCACATCGAACTGTATGGATTAATTGTTGAGGAACCATACACGCCGATTGGAAGCGCTTGGGTCATGCAAATCTCTCGATTCGTCTATGAATTCGAATCATCGGTTACGGGAATGGAGGTTGCCATGAGCGGTGGTGCTGTCTTGACAAATCACCCAGAATTCAATCCAACTGTCATCGTCCCACCATCGGACAGAGGCGGCCCTGGCCCACGATTTGCAGCAACAATTCCCGCGCTCCATCCAACCAGCGATTCTTCCTCAGGCGGTGGAATCCTTTCGATGGAAGTCACACTGACAAAACGCATGTCCCTTGCAAGCGATATTGCTTACGAAGTACGTCGAGGATGGGCTGAACCCTATGGTGATGCAATCGCTCAATCGTCAACCGATGGATTGGAAGCAAGTGAGGATTGGACAATTTATCCAGGACGATTGGATTTGCTAAGCGACTACGTTGGTTGGGTTCCAGATCCAGGTTTCGGAACAGTAGAATCCGTTTGGCATACTGCTGGAGAGCCGATTCAATTTTCATTGCAGATCTCGTCCCTTGACGCCCATGTTTCAGAGGTGATCGCTTGAACATCACTTCACTCCAACGAAATCGGGAAGGTGCAGCGACTGAATTAGGCTACGTTTTCACCTTCCTTCTCGGTGTACTTCTCTTGACCATGTTCAGTTTGTGGATTTATGACATCGAATCAGCGACTCGAGAGCGATGGAATGAAGAGGCGATTGACGCAAATATGAACGATTTGTCGGCAGCAATTGAACGAACGGACGTTGCAAGTCGTATCGACAATTCCTCGTATGCAGAACGTGTGTATTGGAGGACGACAGAAGCCGATGAATCTCAATTTACGCTCGAATTAACCGATACAACACTGATTTTGTACGATGCAGAGGGTGAATTGGATACGGAACGTTCCCTTTCTGGAACTTCTTCAGTACCACATTCAGGAACGATTGAACTCGCAGGTGTCCAATCCATTTGGGTCGTTTACCACGATGGATTCATCACGCTCGAACTGGACAGACCGATGTTCTAACGACCCATAATGGCCGAATGTACTTGCGATTGAACTTCTCGCATTCGAGTGCGAGCGCCTAATTCTCTAAAGACTGCAAGTGCTCGTTGGAGATATTCCATTCGACGTTGTCGATCGGGTGCTACACCACCAAGTTTCGAGAGCAATTCGCCGATTTGCATTCGTAAATCGTTCGCTTCTGCAATAATCAATGCTTCTCGATATCGCTCAAGTGCTTCCTCGCTTCGTCCACTATCTTCGAGTACTTCGCCCAAGAGGATCATCAACTCGACCATCGAGACTGGATCACCCACATCGGACATGATGTTCAACGATTCAGTATAATGGTGCATGGATGTTTCAGCATCGTTCATTTTTGCATGATAACGACCAAGCAATGCTTGTGCACGAGCATGGGCAAGTAAGTCATCGGCCCGGTCTGTTCGTTCAAATGCCTCGAATGCATGCTTACGAGCACGTTCAACCTCACCTAAATCAAGGAGGGCTCGACCAAGAATAATTTGGGCACTGAGCAATGTTTCATCACTGTTGATGATCGCTTCAACTTCTGAATATGCTTCAAGTGCCTTTCCACGGTCATTCTTTCGACGATACAAATAGCCCATGTTGTTGTAGGTTCTCGCAGCACCTTTCGCATCACCAAGTTCAACTTGAACTTCAAGGGCTTCTTTGTGCGCAGCAAGTGCGTTATCGGTTTGCCCTTGTTTCATTGCGATATCTGCTTGTGAACCAAGAATTTCAGCATAAACCACTGGAAGATTCGCATCTTTTGCTGCACTACTCGCCGTTTCAAAGATTGAAGAGGCTTGTTCAAATCGGCCGAGCATCAGCAGGATATCACCTTGCAATTGCATCATTGGAGCCATGAGGGAAGAATCCAAACGATCGACATTGACACTTTCGATCAGGCTCAACAATTCGAGATGGCCTTGTGAAACCAATTGACGACCGAATTCTACAATCTTCTCAATGGCCTCTTGTTGATGTTCCGAGGCAAGTTCATGGTAAATTTGCTCAAGTGTTGTTTCGGATGATTTACTCAACTTACTGTAATATTGGGCGCAAGCATTGTGGACGATTTGTTTGGTTTGGTCATCGATGCTACGGACCAAGAATTCACGTATCAAATCGTGAACATCGTAGACATCCGTATCAACTTGACGAGCAAGTCCTTGTTCAACCAAACTATCGAGAACATCAATGTCAAGTTCATGAGAGAGGAGAGCATCGAGAGGGACTGATTCCCTGAAAATTGAAAGAACGGTGAGGACTCGTTTTTGTTCAGCCGATAGCTTGGAAAAGATTTCTTTCGTAACATAGTGTTCAAGCGTATCGTGGAAAGCTCCCGCAGATGCTCCGCGATTGATCAATTCCAAAACAAGAGGATGCCCTCTGGATAATCCATGGATGTGGAGCCATTGTTCTGTGGAGAGGTCTTCAAATCCAGTGAGAATGTTCCGTGCTGCATCAGAATCAAGTCCATCGAGTGGGAGAACAAGGCTGGTAATACGACCTTCAGCGTCTTTTGTTGGTACAACGGGTTTGAATGAACGAGAGAAGATAACCAAACCTATCGATTCTTCACTACCGAGCAATCCAATTGTCATCGACTGAATTGTTTGGAAGAGAATTGCATCTGAAACCTTGTGGAAGTCATCGATGACAATTAATGTCGGTGTATTTTCCAAGGAGTCGATGAGGATTCTGGCAGCATCATCAGGCTTGGGAACGGGTGTAGCAGCAAGATAGTCTGCAAAAGAGGAATCACCAATGTTGAGCAACCATTCTGCAAGCGATTCAAACAATGCTCGTGAGCCTTCCCAATCTTGACAACGGTGATAGAGAAGATTCCTTCGGTGCATGAATCGTTCGATCAGTTTTGCTGCAATTGTCGTTTTACCAATTCCTGCAATACCAGGAATCATCAGCGTCGTTGCACGAGCGTCGAGAAGATTAACCATGTTGTCAAGTTCTTTTTCTCGTCCGAAGAAATGACGTAATCGTGGAAGATCACCAAGTGAGGTAACGAGTTGTTTCTCAACTTGTTTTGACAAATCTCGTTCGATGAGATCCTCTGACAATGATCGTGCATCCAGAATCAAATTATCATCCAAGTAGCGAATGATATCGACAGGACGCATTGCGAATGGCAAAACTTCGTGGGCTGCACCGAGTGTTGTCGATACGGTTTCACCATCGACATTGATGCAACGAAATTGAAACGCTCGAAGACGACCCCATGTTTCTTCAGCGGCTAAAATTCCCGCATCGGTTAGAAAGTAGGCCTTCCGTTTTCTGCTAACACCTTGGACGTGAGCTTGCCGTTCAACGAGGAGGCCTTGGTCTCTCAAACCAGAGATCGCTCGTGGAACGTTTGAACGTGCAATGGCGACAGCGTTTGCAATTCCCATCTGTGATAAGGCAAAAGGGACTTCGACTTTCTCTTTGAAATCAGCATAGTCTAGAAGATGCAGAAGCACCTTCTCCTGAACGCCAGGTTTGGCAATCATTCAATCACACCAATTACTGACCAGGTGGTTGATAGTTTGGATCAGGAACCCATTGATTGCTCTCTTGATCCCACATCCAACCAGGGTGCTGAGCGGATTGTTCCGGCACCGCTGGCTGTTGAACAGCAGCCGGGGCAGCAGGTTGTTGCGGCGTTCCGACAACGTCCTTCTTACCCCAAGCGTATGGGTCAACTTCTTGCTCAACTTCCTGAGTTCCATCGAACTCATCATCGTCTAGTTCTTCAAATTCGATGAAGAAGTAGCCGACTCCACCCAGCAGAATCAGTGCACCGATGACAATTGCAACGATGAGAAGAACATTCAGGCCCTCATCCTCTTCGCCAACTGCGACTTCAAAGGCTGTTGCATCAGAACTACCTCCGAACGTTTGACCATTCATCTCAAATTTGATTTCTCGAGAAACGTCATCCAAGTCTTGCAGGCTGATATTCATCGTCCATGTTCCGTCATCACCAACAATGACTGATTTGATTGGGAAATCCGATGATACAGTCTTTGCCTCGACCTTGGCACCTGGAAGACCAGTCCCATTGAATACAGCCACAGACTTTGCGGAAACTGAATCACCTGGGTTGGTGTAGTCGACATCAAACTTAATCGCTTGAACAAAGAACGTTACGTCCCGAGAGACGGCGAATTCATCAAATCCATCACGAACAATGAAACGAACATTCTCGACAGTCCAACTGCTGATATCCTCATTGCTTTGTTTGATGGCAGGATCGTATGTTGCGATTCCCTGACTATCAATATCGATGAGGTATGGATGATCATCGTCCGTTGAAACGGTTAGATCATCAGCGAAGTCATAAATGAGCACATTGGAATCTGGGTCATTGAAGTATTGCTTCAAATCGATAACGCCACCGCCACCACATTGATTCTCTGAACTCGAATCAATAACACAGAAGATTGTAATCTGTGTTTGCCAATTGGTTGCGTTAAACTGTGGAGGGATGTTGTTCTCATCTGCTGGTTTGGAAATGGTAATTCGCTTGACGAACTCTTCGGAGTAATCCTCACCATCGTAGGCTCTGACTCGGATTTCATATTGACTTTCATGATCGAGTCGGCTTGTGTCCCAAACTGCGGACCAAGAATAACCAACTGTACTCGCCTGTGTGAAGGTCGTTACAGGACCAGGGCCATCGTTCAGCAGGAGACCACTCGCCAGATCGAGAATGTCAATTTCGACACGCGTAATCGTACCATCGGAACCATCCGTCGCGAAGCCTTTCAGAATCGTCTCGGTTTCAGCACGTACTGGAAGTAAACCAGTCGGTTCGAGTAGTTGGACCATTGGAGGCGTGTTATCGTTCAGAACAGTAACCGTCCTTGTGGAAACCACGCAGATTCCTTGCTCATCATCACAGAAATCGCTATCACTTGCCCACACTTCAAAGGTGTATTCACCTGTTTCAAGTTCCTCAAAGTTCCATTGATACGCCCAAGCAACAGCTCCATCAATCGCAAAGTGCGACGAGTATCCATTCGGCCCGGTGACATCGAACCAGATGTTCTCGATATCCGACCCCAATACGCCGTTGTATGGATCCGAGGCGGTTCCTGTAAAGAGAATCTTGCCGTTGGAGTGGGTTGAGCCATCGAGAGGTTCATCCAGATAAAGCGTTGGTGGAACCAGATTCAACTTGAAATTACGAGTGGTAATTGGGGAATAATCCAAGCCATCGTAGGAACGAATTCTGAAGGTAACATCGCTCTCACCATCTGGGTGGGCAGAGAGATCCCAATCAAACGACCATGTCTTGAATGGATGGTTCTCTTTTGTCAATTCACCATTTGCACCAGACGTATCGACGGCATAGTACCAATCAGAACTACCAGGTGGTTGAATTTCAACGCGCTCAATCAGACCAAATTGACGATCATACGCAATAACATCAAGTGGGTATGGGCCTGATTGACCATCCCAGGCAGTACCTGTAATGACTGCGTTAATTGCGAATGAATCTCCATCGTATTGTTCAACTGTAACACTTGGTCGTTGATTATCGAGACTGATGATATCATCGATTGACCCGCTGAGGACAAAGTCGAACTCTTTCTTACCCTTGCCGAATTTGTAGGCCTCAACAATGTAGAACGGGAGTTCTCTGCCGTTTACGCAATCTGGATCATCATCATCAACGAATGTATCGCCGTCATTGTCGTATCCATCCGAGCATGTATCCTCATCGAGGATGGTTGGGTTCGAAGGATCAGATCCCGGAACGGTTACGCCAGTTTCTCCTACGAGGTGATTCCAGTTACGATCGAGGAGGAAATTGGATGGAAGTGAGACTTGCTGTGTGAAACCAAAACTGTCTGTGGTCAATTCATACAACGGCAATCCAGTTGCGTCCTTAATGATGACAGTAGCACCAGCAACATTGCTGTTCTTTGCCTTCACTTGATAGCGAACCAATTCACCTTCACGGACTTGTGAACCCCAAGCAGAGTTTTGGTTTTGCACGTGAATCTTCGTTTCATCGAAATTCTGCAAACTCGCGAACGAGAAAACGGTTGAGTTGTTGACAAGTTCAATTGCGAGTGGCATGTCTCGAGGTGGAACTGCTGCAGTATCTGGGAGCAACAAACATTCGGATTGGACATAAGGACACTCTGCACCAAGCCATTGAAGCATGACTGGATAGGTGTAGTCGCCACCCGCATCAGGGATGTATTCAGACTGAACCGTTACCCGCGATTCTGAGATGTTGTACACTTGAGTGGCATTGGTCCATGTATTGCCTGAGAAGTAACCGATTGAACCATATTTCTGACCATATTTGTTGTCAAAGTGCGAGATGTTAGCTGCAAATTGTCCTGCCTCGATTGAGTTTCGTTGTACATTGACAATAGAACCTTTGATTCGCAGACCATCACCTGCATTGTTGGTTACTGTGTTGTCGACGATTGTCGCAGAGGATGTGAAGACGTGAATAGCAGGACACTGGAAGTCACCATCATACATCCACAGAGAGTTGCAGGTACCAGTATTGTTTGAAATGACGTTATCAGCAATGTACGCTCTGTTTGGTGAAGGGCCTGGGTAATTGCTACCCTGATCACGATAGTGATACTCACCAATTTGGATGGCTTCCTTTTCCGTGTTTTGAATGGTGTTGTTTTGGATTTCGACTTCAGATTGGCCATAGACCCAGAAACCGTTGTAGCCTCCAATAGGGCCAATTGTGTTTCGATGAGCGGATACCGTCGAATCACGGATACCGAATCCAGAACCTGCTGAAGCACCAGAAATGGTGTTTGAGGTCGCTACAACAATCGCACCATCGTATGCGGTAATTCCAGCGCCTTCTCCTGTCGTGATGACGTTATTGTCGAGGTAAAGTGTGTGTGCGAAGTTACCCGTGGATTTGTATGAGTTCGTGTCAATAGCGTTGCACAGAACATTGATTGTACTGTTTCCAAAGGATCCAGATGAACCCTTGAAAAACGCACCATAGGCATTGTCCTTGACGTCGAGATTGTCCATCGAGACATAGGAATTTTCGGCATAAATCAATACACGACCTCCACCCTGATTGCCACATTGTGCTTGTGTGTTACCAGTAAATGTTGAACCTGTGATGGTGAGTGATGAAAGAATACCTGCTCCAGCATCGTAAGCACGAACTGCTGCCGCATCGTAGCCACGCCCATCATCACCAAGTGTGAATGTTGAATCACGAATTGTTGGAGCTGCGAAATCCAATGCAATGATATTGGAAGTGTTGATGTTGGAGAAGGCAAGGTTATCGAGCATTGCGGAAGATCCGTCAAAGACAAGCGTACCATACTGAACTGCTTGCAGTGTCTGGACATAGATTGGATGTCCGTATGCATTGTTGAATGAGACGTGGGACATTCCCGTCGAAGCTTGGTTAATGGTGTTTCGAATGATGACACCAGAACCACATGCTGCATCCGTGTTGGTTAACAACTGGTTGCCCTGTTGGTAACAGCGACCAGTAACGGTGGTGTCCGCAGGAAGAGCCCATTCAAAACGAATGGTTGATGATGAACTTCCTTGGGTTGCCCCACAAGAGGCTGAACCTGCACAGATCGCACCTTCGACATCAATGTAGACACCTGCAGGAATATTGATTGTCGTTCCTGCTTGAATGATGAGTTTTGCACCTTCAGCAACGGTTACATCACCGGTCAATGTGTGTGTTCCACTCCAAGTCTCTGTTGTGAGAATCTCACCATTTGATGTTTCGTTGACAGCACTTGCAGTCGGCACGGTCACCAATCCGATCATCAGGGATGTAAGTAAGAGCCCTACAAGACCTACACTTTTTCCAATATTTGCAATTCGCATATTTATTCCTCTATGTCTTTGCAGAAACCGGACAAATATAATACTGCGCCCCAGATGACACACGTAAATGTATCATTTTAAGATGATAATATCATTATTTAGGCATTAAGAATATCAATATTCCTCAAAGATATCAAGTTTCTAAGCATGAAAAATTAGCAATTCGGACTTTCGGAGACCCGATTAAGCCATAATTCTGCATTGAGTTCACCATAGCCGTTTCGAGAATCATGTGAGAAATCTGAACTCAATGATTCTGCCAGAGCTCGTTTGACGAGTTCAATACAAGCAGTCGTTGATGTCGCGTTTGGCTTTAATTCTGGGTGTGCTTCAAGAATCAATGCCAATGCACCCGCAACAAATACCGTAGCATCCGATGTGCCACTGGATGAATACCATTGGTCGTTCTTTCCTGTCGATACAATTCCAACCCCAGGAGCGGTCAATTCTGGTTTTTGATGTGGAAAGATACGTGGATCACCAGCACTATCAACCGATTCACCCATGGACGATTGACTCCAAACTGAACCATCCCTGTTCGATGCACCAACGGTGATGGCAAGATTGACGTTACCGGGTGCGCTGACAAAACCATCATCTGCAGAACCACCATCGTTACCGGCAGCAGCAACGACAAAAATTCCTTCATCAATTGCTTGCCGAGTTGCAGAAACAGCAGGACCTTCTCTTGAGGCTGATTGATCTTGCTCACCACCCAATGAGAGTGAGATGATGTCGGCTTCAAAATCGAAGACGCACCATCGGATTGCATCACCAACCCTCGTCTCAGAACCAGTGTTGTTGTCACCATCAGCACTCAAGGCAGCCGCCATTCCTAATGTCACATTGGGGGCAATGCCAATTTGGAGATCGTTTGAAATCAACAAGCCTGCCATCAATGTACCATGAGAAATTGAACCATAATCCACAGGATCTGTTGATGAGCCTACAAAATCCTTGAACACAACATCTGCATCTTCAAGCGATGTATGCGTGAGAGAGAGTCCTGTATCGACCATACAAACACGTACACCTTCTCCTGAGAGTCCATCATCTTGCAATGAACGAACCTCTGATTGTTCAAACGCCCATTCCGAAGTTGAAGGTGGTAATTCCAACAACAAGAGATTTGATTGCCAAAGCACGACAATGATGCCCAAAAAGAGCGCCATCATCACACCAGAAGTGATTGAGAACAAACGCCTTGGCCGATAAGGAAGCGTATCTGGAAGGGTTGGAGCCCACCCAGTTACCTCCGCCCTCCATTGATCTTGATGATCATTGGTTGATGGGTCAACTGCTGAGAGAATCTTGGGCTCCCCTGGTTCAGGAAGCAATTCAACTCCACGCAATTCTTCCATGCTTCTCCCACCCAAATCGGTGGTTCTCTCGTATCAAACCTTGTCTCAAGACAAATCAGAAACGGCCACCAGAGCGACGGGCTCGTTCAGAGGCCTTGAATCCGAAGTAAAGGATGATGAAGATCAAACCAATGATTGCAATTGTAACAATTGGGTTGGATGTTTCTTCAGATCCTTGTACAAGATATTCAATTCCGAAGTCTTCAGCATTGTCGGCATCGTTGTTCGAGAAGTTGAAATCATCTCCAAGAACTTCCCATCGAACGTCGTATCGAGTAATTCCTTGACTTGCTGCAGGTAGAATAAATTCGAATTCTGTTGTGGTTGATGCAGGCATTGTAAGGGTCACATTCATCTCTGAAATTGAATCACTGTCGAGATAGACCGTCACCAACTGAGCTGAACGCAATCCTGTATTTTCCATCACGATGATGACTGTGTTCGGATCAACATCAGCGAAGTTGTTGCTTCGAGACTTGGTCAAATCTTCATCGAAACTCAATGCGATTCGAGCTGCTTCGACTTCGATATCATATTCCTCTGTTGTCGTTCCGTCTTCACTCGTAATTCGAACAGTGATGGTGATTGGTCCTTCCTCAAAGTCTGGTGCAGAGGTGACGCTAAAGGCAAGATCTCGCATGTTCTCCTTTGCAATGGTTGTTACACCGTTCATTGGTGTAACAGTCCAACCTTCTGGTAGATTGTCCAATACTTCGTAGGTAAAGGAGTCATCACCGTTACCATTGTTGTTGATGGTCATGGTTGCGGTTGTTGTACCGCCAGGACCAACACCGATGGTTGATGAGAGGTCCGTTACATTGAATCCATAGTACTGAGGAATCTCAACGTTCAACGAAACTTCACTCATGTCACCACTGTCTGCTGAGAATCGGATGTTCACATCGTGACCATTTTCAAGCCACCATGCCGCTTCAACAGATGGTAGGACGATTCGTGCACGAACGGTCTCTTCGAGCGTTGCATTTCCAGCAACATCACCAATGCCGAGTTGGACAATGGTCGAATCGATCCAATCGGTTCCGTTGTAGAATTCAACCGACCAATCATCTTGATCTGGTGAGACGGTAACTGAACCAGTAACACCGAATGGGTCTGAAATTTCCGTTCCTTCATAGACAGCAACAACATCAAACTCAATCGATGTGTAATTGGCGTCATCCGATGTGTTGACGGTTGCAAGCAAGTCACGGTTTTCATCACCAAGAACGGTTGCACCCTCAACGTTGATGATTGAAAGCACGAGATCGCTGTTGGTCTTTCTGTTGTAGGAAAGCATGACAGCAGTTCGACCTTCATCACCATTATCGATGGAGATTCCAGCGGTATAATTCATCGTAAGATCTCGTTGAACTGTGGTAAATTCTGAGTTGAAGGTTACCGAATCAGCAGGAAGGAGTACTTCCATTGTTCCATCCGTTTCGAGAGGAATCATCCAAGCCTTTCCATCACCGAGGTCGACTTCAACTTCAACAACATCTGTGACAGGCGATTCGGAATTCTCCGTTCCTGCGTTGAATGTTTGGAGGTTGAACGAAGTGAATTCGGTCGAGAGATCAACCCATCCACCCTTGCTCATCACGAGTTCGATGGTTCCACCGTTTTGTACTTCAGCGTCCAGCAATCCAACTGTAACACCACCACCGTTGAATGGAGCATCGTCCTCATAGACGACAACAACCCATTGCCCAGGTTCGACCACAGCTGTGAAAGACAGTGTCTCATCAGCGAATGTACCGATGACGTCAACCGAATCCTGTTGGTTCTCAGACGTACCATACAGGGTAATCGAGGCATCCTCGAGTCGAGTCGCATCGAGTACATCCGTAATTGAACCTGTGACCGTTACTTCGGCGGCAGACATCTCAATGTCTTGCGAAACAGGTTCATTGTCGACGACATACGTACCAGTGTTGTTGTCATCGTATGAAACGACACCAAATCCTTCCTTTTCGATCGTAATGGCGTAGTTCTCCAAAATTGGTACATACAATCGCCAGACACCAGTCGAATCGGTTTCAACAACCGTATCGATGCTTCCACCCTGAATTGTAACAGTTGCGCCTTCAACACCCTCGTTTGCATCTGCAATGTCGTCCTCGTCAGTGTCCCAGTAGGCCTTACCTCCGATCTCAACTTCCAATGCAGCATACACAACATCGAGTGATGTGTTTTCGTTCATGATTACAGGAGCATCGGATGTATCCAATGTCCAGTAGCGTTGTGCTGCAGATTCATTCATGAAGAGACTCCACGTTCCTGGCATCAACAATTGCGTTGCATTACCATCAGCATCGGTTGGATTCATGGTAATGTTTCCAAAGCCATCATGGCTGACAAGAACGACGTTCTTTCCAACAAGTTCTGAATCAGTACCGAGTTCCTTCAATGTCAATGAAACCTCAACCGCCTCAACGAGGGCAAGTGAGAGTTCAGTCCGTGCACTCGAGTCTGCATCGATTGTGATTGGCATACGGAGTGATTCTGTGATTGCATCACCGTTGAGCATTGGTGCAACAACAACAATGTAATCACCACTTTCGACGTAGGTTGCAAACGTACCATTCTCATCAACGCTAATCGGCACGTAATCGGAGCCATCGGGCGTCGAGAGCAAGAAGTTCTCAACCATTGCTGAACCATTGGCCCATGTGATGGTACCATTCATTCGCCATGCGTCGACGATTGGAACAATAATTGCCTCTTCTGGGCCAGTCAATCCGACTGGGATGACATCCAAGACGCCATTGATCTCAAGACTCGCATCGGTTGCATTTTCGTCAGATGCATCCAAGTTGTTGGTTGTAATTGCATAGATACCAGGACTCAAGACGACATCGACAATTCCATCTTCGGTATAATCATCGGACGTGATGTTCACTTGTTGTCCGACTTCAGAGACCGGAATGAGTTGGATATCTGGTCGAATCGCAGTTCCATTTTCAAAGACCCCGTCGCCCAAGTCGGTAAAGACATTGAGCGTCACAGTGCTGTTGCTTGGATTGGTAATCAAGTCAACAGGCTCTGGGTTCGAGCCATCTTCAACGAGAACTTGGTAATCTGAAACCGTATCTGCGTTGTACGCCGCATCTGGGATTGTGAACGACCATGTGCCGTTCAAGAGAGGCATATTGAACAATCCAGCAGTGTCTGTTGTGACTGTCCATACAACACCATCTTCTCCAGTCGCGTGGATTTCAACCGGCTCAAAGTTTGGAATGTCTTGGTTCCAGTTCGTCTCGTTATCGAAGAGATAGACAGCTCCAATAACATCAACAGTTGGAGCGAGGATCAACACATCAAGTTCATCCATTCCTTCCGTTACAGTAACAGAAGCACCAACAGCGAAACTCGATACCGAACTTTGCGCATTGAGGTTGAAGGTCATTCCAGCAGGGAGGCGTTGACTGAATTCACCAAATTGATCGGTGACAGCCGTGAATTCCAATCCATTACCATGGAATCGAACTGGTACAGCACTTGCGTTATCGTACGACTTCTCTTCCTCAGGGAACTCAAGCCATTGTTCATAGGTGAATCCAACAATGTTTGGAGCATCGATTGAACCATTCACCCAAACCGAAGTTGCGTAGGTGAAGTCCAACGTCATATCCGAATCTTCAACCTTGATTTCTTCAATAAGGATGTAGTCTTCGTCATTGTTATCACTAATGGACCATTCTCCAATCGGAAGTTCAACAAACACAACGCCATTTTCATCCGATACAACATCAATTGGCATCAAGCCAAGTGGATCGGTAAAGTTGACTTCACGGCCTGCAACATCAAAGCCTTCAGGGCCGTTGAGCGTAATGGTCAAATCGAACATTTCAGGAACGCCCATGTCGAAGGTGAAGTTCATCGGCTCGTCAAAGACCTGCATGGTTTGGTTGAGTTCGTAGAATCCATCTTCGTCCAAATCCACACGGAGGTAATAATTACCCGCAGTGATCGGTCCATACGAGACATTTCCTTCTTCGTCGGAGATGAGTGTAATCATCTCATCTTCACCAAGTTCAATATCGATGAGTTGAATTTCTTGGTTTGGAATCAAATCTCCTGTCATACTCTCGAGTGTATCTTCGAACAATGAGGCAGGGACGGTCATGGACAAGTCATAACTCGCCTCAATGCCTACTTCAACAGGATCTGGTAGCAAAATCTCTCGTCCATTTGGCATAAGTGCAATCATGTTGTAGACACCTGGTACAAGTCCAGTTCGATAGAATGAACCAGGATCGACAATGTCGCCACTAAACGAACCCGGGCCAATAAATTGTCCAGTACCATTGAGTGTACCAACACCCTCGAAGATACCAGTTCCTTCGAAGGTTTCACCATCAAGCTCCTTGGTCAAGGTGCTCACGCCATCAGAGGTCAAACGACCATTGGCCTTTGCTAAACCATCCAAGAGATAGGTCGAGAAGTCTGTGCTGACACTGACTAAACAAAGTGTCGCATTCTCAGGCATTGTGTTGTTTTCACCACACTCGAGTGATGCATTATCGTGTTCAATCCACGTCGCTTCAATCGTACCCTTTCCGACCCATGTACCGTTTCCAGAGTATACACGAGCATCATTGATTTCTCGAGTAAAGTTACCCGTGAAGTCGTAAGCGAGTGCAACACCTTCGCTCGTGAAAGTACCAACGTCAGAGAATGTTACTTCACCTGTACCTTGGAGAACGCGTGTTTCATCGGTATCAAAGGAACCGTTTGTTGTCGTGAGTGTGTAGTTCTCGGTCATTGCCCAAATGTTTCGGAGAATGAAGTCCGTCTCTACGAGTGGTTCACCATCGAAATCACCGTAACCCGACCAAGTGACTGTACCTGAGACACCCGAACTTTCAACTTCGATGTCCATTGCAGTTGTCACATCTTCATGACGATCGGCTTGTGCGCCCGTGATGTTGAGCATGGTTTCACCGAGCCATGTCATGTTCGCAACTTCACCGAGAATTGCAGTGATAGCGTAGACTTCACGGTCGTCGTTGACCTCGGTCAAGACATCGCCAAATCCGTTCGCAAATTCACCACTTTGGATGTCTTGAATTGCAAACGTATCATCATAGATGCCAGCGAACGCAGAAACTCGGATTTTACCAGCAGGCGCTAAGAAACTCCAATCACCGTTCTCATCAGCATCGGTCATGCCGATTGGAATCCAGTAGGTGTCTTCGTCAAGGTCTTCTGAGCCTTCGCCTGAAAACGCATCACGTTCGATGAGAATTCGAGCATTTGGCAGACCCATACCATCGTCTGCAGTCTTGACAGTACCGGAAATCTCAGCACCAGAGTAGTACTTCATGATCTTGACATTGTCGTTTGCAAAGATTGCAGGCACCTCAGGATCGTACCAGTTAGCGATAACAAAGTGATTCATCATTGCACCAGGCATTGGATATGCTTGTTGCAAGAAGGATGTTCCACGATCGTTTTCACCCAATTGTTGACGTGGTTGAGGGTTGGTCGAACCAGCATCTGCACCAAGTGTTGAAGCACCATAGCCGACATAAGATCGCGCCAGCATGGTATCGAAGAACTCAGGCAGATGATCAATTCGGATGTCCTGTACAGTGAGTGGCTCGATATCAGCACCGGATTGTTGGTCCAGTACATCCTTCAGCATGGCCTCATCCACAGCCTCTCTGTCCATTTCGAGAACAGGTTGGTCACCACGCTTTGTTTCATACACTTCGTTTGTGAAGGTGTTGAAATCTTGACCAGAGAGAATGGTTGGTGCACCGAAGATACCCAATGGCCGTCCTCCGTTGTAGCCTGCTTCTGAGTTGTAACGACCAGCACGAGGGTAGAGTTTGTCGTCGATTGCGAAGTATCGAATTTCGTGATCTCGCTTGAATGTTTCACCAGGAGCTCCATTGTAATCTTGAACTTCGTAATTGTCTTCAAGTTCAATGATTGCATGATAGAGATCGACAACTTCGTCATCAGTCAAACTGTTTATCAAGAATTGGACAACGAGTGCGATATGAGCGTTCGAACGGTGGATATCGGTTGAGACCGAACCATATTCTTCGACCAAATCAGCCGTGTACCAATACTCACCGAATGTGTAATGCGTTACATCAGACACTTCCTCTGCACTAACATCAGCATTGTTACGGAAGGTGCTGTTTGCAGATTCTTCAGTCACATAATCGCCGTTGCGACAGAATTCTTCGCTTGGGTTGTCACAAGGAATGATCTCTCCATCAGCCCAAACACGGTAGTGGATTCCAAGAGATTCATCAGGGATTCCATTTGCGTCAAGTGGATAGCCACTGGTCATGTACGCATCGCCTTTGCTCTTGAATACCTTGAATGAATGATCGACAACGACATCAGCCATATCATCGAAATCCATCCCTTCTCGAAGCATGAGCAAATCAAGTTCAGCACGTTGTTCGGCGTTGTTCAATCCATTGTCAAGAACAGCGTCAAAGCCAGGCGTAAAGCCACGATCACCAGTCTTGACGATGTTGTAGGCAATGTCACCTACTGCAAGATGTTGAATGAACATTGCAACGAGATCGGTTTGACTGCGCGCCAACAGCATGTTACCTGATGCAGGGATACCACTCTGGAAGTTGTCGGAAACGGAAGGATGCTCACCAGTGTTGAGTGCTTGGAAACCGTAGTCCCACCATGAGACGAACGCAGGTTTGTCACCAAATCGCATTTCACAGAGACCTGATGTTTCATTCGTTTGTTCCCAAATACCGTTTTCAGCATTGCATGCGGTCTCGGTTGTGGCATCAACGTGGTATTTGTCTTGTTGCGCCAGCCATTCGTGTGCAGCATTCCAGGATTGTCCATTGAAACCGCTTCCGAATGAGCCCATGTAAGCACGGCCACCAAACGCTTCGTATTCCCTGCTATCCAGAACAGATACGCCAAGTCCATCCCAGCGCATGATATCAGGCACACTGTAGTAGAACGATTCGTCCATGTCACCTTCTGCAGGAGAGTTACTTGGAATAGCAGAGTCAAGACCGTAGGTCAGTTGCTGGCCTGAGAGCATGATAAGGACAAGAACGACGGCGGAGAAGGATGGTGTGCGCCAAACAGCACGACGTGCTCCCGCGATTCGTTCCGAGGGTGTTCGAATACCTGCACGGCGCCAGTTACGGACAAGTCCGTCCCAATTCGCCCACTTCCAGAAGCCTACAATACCTGCAGCACCCATCACAGCAACAACAGGTGTTGCGTTGAAGAGGAAACGGGCAGCAGTCCACGACATGTAGGATGCTGCGAAAATCCATACGGCGAATACCAAAGCGATTTGGCTACGTTGGCTGAAGGTTCTCCACAAGGATGTCAGTCCTACAACAAGCGCAAAGACGAAGACAATCGGTCCGAAACTTGCAAACATGTAACCACGATCTGGTGCGTTTGCTTCAGCAACTGTTCCGAAAATCTTGGTCTTGGTGAAGTAGCCACTACCAGTAAACAAGACGTCCCATGCGTTGCTGAGATTGGTGACCTTCAACACGTACAGCGCGCTCAGGAAGACAGTTGCTCCCACAGCGAGTGTGCCGAGAACAAGCAACCAAGGCTTGTCTCGGAAACCGGTTGTGATGTACATGATGACCACAGTGAACAGCAAGATGAAGAGGAACGGTTGTAGACCGGTACCATCCAACATGAGGTTCATTTGTGGATGTGCATAGAACGGAAGCGCAATCAACAGATTTGTCAAAAGCATGGTCAAGAAGAGCGTGCTGAGAATTGTTGAGTCACGACGTCGGAACATGTTGAGTGCAACTTGTGCGGCGTAAGCGAGGAACAGAATTGCTGGTCCAGCAACGAAACCTTTCCAACCGAGACTCGCAGCACCGAAAGCAACACCAGCGAGCACTGCGTTCGACATTGCATACTTGCGCTCTTGAGCAACTGCGCCCATCGCCCGCATCATATCGATTGGACGGATGGATGTTGTCCGAACAAGTCGTTCTGAACCGGCATACTTGACAGCACGCAGATAGAACATGAATCCAAGCGCAATGAATAGCATGACGAAGGAATCGTGATCAGCGAGTCCCCATGTTGAGTGTGTGACGTGTGCTGGCATGAAGGCAATCAACCATGCGGCGATAACACCCGCCGCCTTGCCAAAGTGGTCACGTGCAATCGTAGCAACTGGGAAAATTGTGAGCGCTCCGTAGATTGCAGGGAGAGCAAGCATGCTCCACCAAACTGCATCTTCACCGAGGAACGGCTGGAGGATCATAGCGCCAATGGCCAAACTCCACGAAAACAACGGTGGACGTGGGTTGATTCCACCGATTGGGTAGAATCGATCAGCATCGACAACAAGGTGAGCATTCTGCGCAAGGATGTAATCAACAACCCGCTTCATGTACCAAGGGTCAGAACCTCCAGTCATGTCGAAACCTTCTGTTCCCATTGCGTGCATGGAAGGAACAGCGTACCACTGGATACGGATAACAAGTCCAACCAAGAAAGCAACAGCCGTCAAGAGACTTGCCCAGTGTGCATTCCAGAACTGACGTGCACCACTTGGGCGGTGTTCTTCACGATTGGACCAACCACCGTACTTCTCGTGGTTACCGATCATTGTGATCGCAACACCAACGAAGAACGTGATGGCCAACCAGATGAGTGGCGCCCACGATTCAGAGAACGTTTCGTTGGTCCAGAAGCCGGCTTCGTACCATGCTCCAAGGAGGTAGAGCACCCAGAGTGACGAGATTGTCATTGCACGGGTAAACCAGCGCTCTGCAACCATTCCAGAGACGATGATGGCGATGATACCGGTGAGAAGAGCCGTGTAATAGCCAACGAAGCCACTGGCTTCGACACCACCGAGTCCACCGAGACGAAGACGATCGGCAATTGAGCCCTGATCGAAATGCCAGATGGTTGCAAGGTGTGCACCTGCCCAAATGAACAAAGCAATTTGCAATGGGAGCGCTTCTCGATTCCAAACGCCTTCGACATTGTTGTAAGCGAACCAACCCTTGCCTCCAGCAGGACTGAGGAAACCTCGTCCAGCAACACCGACGAGAAGACCAAGAATCGGGAACACCGTGAACCACGTAAAGAAGACAAAACCGATGGCTGTTTCTTGGAATGTGGATACATCGATGGGTTGGCCTTCGGAAAATTCGTACTTGCTCGGGATGTATGTATCGACCGCTGCAGCTGCCGTGATATCGAAAGCTGAATGCACACCAACACCTGCGAAGATGAGCATTGTCATCCATTCGTAGCGTTCATTCGTATCGAGCAAATACCCACCAAATAGAACGACGAAGAATGTGAATCCGACAAAACCATCGGTTTGTGTTTCGGCAACACCTGAACCGACGAGAGCGAGGACAAACATAGCGAGGGAGATTTGTGTCTGAGAGATCGACTCTGGGAGGGTTCCTAGTTCACGGAGGATGCGAGGTGTGACAGCCAAGAATCCGGCTACACCTGTCACGATGAATGGCGTCATCGCATCGCTGTTCAATTCGACATCAATCGACATGAGTCCATCGACGTAGTTTGCTAGTATTGCAATAAGCACCGCAAGTGGGGCAATAAGCCAACCAAAAACGGGTCGTTGCGAGGTCTTTGCTACCTTTTCCATTTTTTTCCCTCAGAGGATTGCTCGACAGCAGCAAGGCTGGAGCGTTTTGCCCACTTTCGACCCTCTTTTAACAATGACGATGAGGAGGTAGGAAAAATCGATTGACGTCATCGAAATTTAGGAATCTAAAGCACGATGGCCGATGTCCTTTCGATGATGCGATCCTTGAAGTTGAATTTGAGATAGACGTTGATAGGACAATGCTTGCGCTTCATGCAACGATGTTGCCACCGATGTAACGGAAAGAACGCGACCACCCGATGAAATCAATCGACCATCGTCATCGAGCGCCGTTCCAGCATGACTTACCCATGTGGCGTTCGAATCAAGCGATGCATCAGCACCGAGTATTGTTCGACCCTTAACCGCTGACTTTGGATAACCTTCCGAAGCAAGCACGACCGTCAAGGCGTGTGCGTCCTTAAACTCGACATTCAATTGCTTTAGTTCGTCATTCGCAGCTTTGAACAACAGTTCACCCACATCACCGGCGATGAGTGGCAACGTCACTTGACATTCTGGATCTCCAAAGCGAACATTAAATTCAACGACGTATGGGTCACCATGTTCATCGATCATGAGGCCGACATACAATACGCCACGATACGGTATGCTTTGCGATGAAAGATAAGAAAACATTGGTTGAACGATTCGATCAAGGACCTTCTCATGTATTTTGTCCGTTACAACAGGAGCTGGGCAGTAGGCACCCATGCCGCCCGTATTGGGCCCTCGGTCACCATCATAGGCGCGTTTGTGATCTTGGCTTGCTGGTAAGCAAACAAAGCCAGAGCGATCCATGACGACCAACATACTCGCTTCCTCGCCAGGTAGGAACCGTTCGAGTAAGATATGCCCGTCGGACTGAATCGATTCCTCGATAAACGCACGTGCTTCTTCACGATTAGTTGTGACAACAACGCCTTTCCCACCAGCGAGGACATCTCGTTTGATTACCCAAGGCTCATTTGCACGAGCATCCAATCCTGCTTCGATGTCTGAAGATGCGTCAAGGATGTCGTAGTCAGCAGTAGGAACACGTGCAGCGTCCATCGCTCGTTTCGCAAACAACTTCGATCCTTCAAGTTCAGCATGGACTTGTTGCGGTCCAAAACACGGAATACCGTGTCCGATGAGTCTGTCAGCAAGTCCATCGCACAAGGGTGCTTCAGGGCCTACAACAACAAAATCAACTTCTAATTGGACGGACAGTTCAACAAGACCGTCAATGTCTGAGGCAGCCACACCGTGATTTGTCCCAAAATGCTGCGTTCCTGCGTTGCCTGGACTTGTATGAATCGCTTGGATGGAATCGGATTCGGACAGAGCGAGACACAATGCATGTTCACGTCCACCACCGCCGATGACAAGGACAGTTCGACCCATACTTTGGCCTGTTGTATTGGGCTGATAATTCAACCGCTTTGGCTTTCAGAATACAAGAGCCTTCAAAGGCCGAGTGCTATGATACATCCGCATGGGCGATGTTGCTGACGCTACAGATATGGGAATTCTACTCCTCGCACTCATGACACTCTGGCTCTATTTACCTGGTTTTATTGCAAACACATTCGCCATGATGTGGGGCAAGTGGTTACCAAAGACAGGATACGGCCCTTGGCCCATCGATGGAGGACGAGTGATGAAGGACGGTAATCGTATGCTCGGCGATGGGAAAACATGGAATGGATTGATCGGAGGCTCCTTAACAGCAGGATTGTTATGCATGCTACAAGTTGCGATTGTGGGCACAACGTTCGATGAAGCATCCGTTTTTGTATCACCACTCACAGGTTCCGAAGATGCTTGGTTTGCAATTGGCGGACCGTACCTTACAGCCTACATCATGGGTTCATTTCTTGGATTTGCATGTCTCCTGGGCGACATGACAGGTTCATTTTTCAAGCGACGGCGAGGATTAAAGCGAGAAGGCGATGTTTCTTCCAAAGCCCCCCTCTTGGATACATTACCGTTTGCAATCATGGTGTTCTTGTGGGGGCAGTTGTTCCTTGGACCATCGCTCCTTGCATCGTCAGAACTCCTCCTACCAATGGCGATTATCATCGTAATTACACCTATTTTGCACCGGTCGTTTAACCTCATTGGTTATGCGATTGGATGGAAAGACGTTCCGTACTAAAGAGAGAAGGATTCATGATTAGCCGCTTGCTGGGAGTGTCATGCGCACTGCGACGTTTCTAGCCTTACTCATGCTGACATCCTTAACGCTCTGTGGACCGGTTCTTGCTGCACCACCGACACAAGGAGACACCGTTACGATTAGCACATCAGAATCATGGACTGATGGAACGTTCGATGGAGAGATTGTCATCAAAGATGGAGGGTCGTTGCATTGGAGCGGCGACATCATGATCGAACAAGATGCAAAAATCACTGTTGAAAAAGGAGGTAATCTTCATCTTGATGCGGCCAACATTGTCACAGAAAATGCTGCATCGACACTCATCCTCTATGATGGAACGGCCATTGCAATCGATGAAGACATCGCAGACGCAACAGCAACAATGACCATCTTCTTCAACATCGATGTACCTGAAAATGCTTACCTTAATCTTACGATCGACGAAGTAACAACTTACGAGATTACAGGAGAAAGCGCAACGTTCGATGTTGACTTAACACAAGCAGTCAACATTACCGTCGACCACCATTATCCCTTCCCATTAGGAATTACACACATCGAATTGTTCCATTCAAACGCCGAGTTAATGATGATGAACGCAGCTGATCTTTCTCAAACGGGTGGATTCGTCTATTGGAACCAGGCAACGTTCAGCATTGAAAATCATGGAACGTTTATCATGGACCAATCAACCATTATGGGTGCAAACATTACATGCGATGGGCCTTGTTCCATTGAGAATTCAGACTTATACGGAAGCGGACCGATCCATGTTGCAAATGATTCGAGTCTCGATTTCATTGCTTCAACGATGTTCGGGTCACGAACCGATGAAGACATCATCCTCCATGATCAAGCCAGCATCGAGTATACCGACTCAAGTGGCACTGGAGGATATACAGACGCCTGGGTTCGTTTGCTTTCGAAGCGAGAATTGATTGTCAATGCACCTGTTGCAACGGTTCTGGGTACTGGGATTGGCTATGGTGGAGATACAATCAACACCGTCATCTACGGAGAACTTGATGATTCGAGTACATGGACTGTCAACATTGGAACCAATGAACACAAGCGTATTGTTGAATGGCTCGATGGAGATGGTGTGTATGGACAAGAATCCGCATCCATCAAGGTCACTGTTGAAACAAACTGGGGTAATTTCGTTGTGGACGAAGTTGCTCCTCGAATTTCGAGTGCGAACATCGATGTTGTCTATCCGCAACTCAACATCGACAAGGTTGAACCAGAAGCAGTGACTGCAGACACAGGTCGCTCACACGGTGTGATGGTGACCATCTCCAATACAGGCACTGTTGCTGCCGATCCAAACGTACGTTGCTATGTTGATGATGTTGAAGCACAAACAACGGTTACCACAGCCAATTGGGCTGTTGAACCTGGAGAAACAAAGGATGTTCCAATTACGTGGTATCATAACTCTGATGGAGCAGCACAGTTGACGTGCAAATTCCTCTATCCAGATATCCTCGAGCCAATCAGTGATTTGATTGCAAGTGAAACAGGCACAACATCAGGAGAAGTTTCCTTCACAACGGCTGAAGAAGTGGACGAATTACCAATCGTACTGTATGGAGCCATCGTCCTATTCGTGGTCATCTTTGCAGCGATCATTGCAGTACGTGCAAGACAAGAAATAAGCAAGCAATACATCGCTGAAGAGACGTATGTTGACCTTGAAGACGCACCTCAAGAGGAAGCATCGAACGAATCAGAAGATCAAGAAGAATGGCTTGATGCGGATGGTAATCCGATTATTGGTACTGAGTGATTTCGAGGATTCTTGGAATCCATTTGATTTGATACTCGAGTAAAAACCCGATGATCATTACAGTTCGGTATCAAGCAATGACCTGGTTGTGATTAACAGGTCAAGTAGGTGCGTGAGTCTTGCTTTTCTTGGTTCGAATCAGCATTGTTGTAGCGATCGAATTGCAATTCCCATTTCATACTCGACTCAGTTACCACTGGTTCAGAAGTAGAGTATTGATTTGTGACCTTGATTTCAAAGGTGTAACAGCCATCTCCCGCGTAAAAATCATCCTCATGCAAGAAAAGAATTCCATTGACATCTGTAGAAGTGCCGCCCATCCTGAGCCATGTCGTCATCTCTCCATTTTTGAATTCTCCACCCGAGTTATAGGAGGCAGCATATCCATCAACAGTTACGGTTGGATGCGTCCATTTTTTCGCACCAGCTTTCCAAACGGAGAGTTCAATGGTATAATCGCCTTGAACGATTCCAAGCGTACCAGCATCCTCTTCTCCTGTGGACATACTGTGTGTGCCACCATCCAAAGGCTCGTGGTCATCTGGCATGACACCAGCCAGAACGTCGATAATCAGACCATCAACAACCGTCGTTGTAGAGCCTGTGCTTCCAGTACCTGAATTCTCGGTCGTCAAATGATCCTGAATTTGGACGGCCGCATGGTATACTTCACGAGTTGTGAATCCAGTGTTCAAATCAAGAACTGATGAAGTTCCTTCCCCATCATCGACAACCAGTTGGTAAGTCACGAGAGAATTATCTGTGCAGTAGATGCACGTCTCACTGTTTCCAGTGAAGAAGTCCGAAATTGGAATTTTGAACCTTGCCCCGTTATCGCCTAGCGATTTCGTATCGGTCCAAACCTCTGTAACAACACCGGTCGACGAGATGTTATTGATGGTGGCTGTAGCCTCATTGATTCCACCTCGCACCATGAATGTAATTTGATCATTCTGCTCATCATACTCAAGTTCAGTTACGGCAAAAGTATCAGGTGCGCCGATGAAAAGACCAATGCCGTAGGGGCCGACTGTCAACAGAATGGCGAGACCTGCCGCAATACCCATCTTTGTGGGGTTGACACCGTCTTCGGAGAGGAATTGGCCACCATACAATGCACCTATTCCAACAATGAGCACGCTCACAACAACAACGAGCCCCCATGATCCACCTTGAAGGGAAAGAAGCCCGCCAACAACGATGACAGCCCATCCAACCGATGTCAGAATGGTTGAGAGATCTGGCCCATCGCTTTGCTGAATGCTGGCATCAAGGAGGCCAGCATCGGATTTTGCTTCTTCTTCAACAGGTTCGGATTTGGTTGCATCTTCTGCTGCACTAGCTTTACTCAAGAGTCCACTCATCTTCTCAACTCATAGAACCCTCGCATGGATAGGTTATGAACCCAACCCAAACAGGGATGGTTTTTCCTTTAATTTGCAGGTTACAGACCAGGAGCGGATTCGCGCCACTCTTCCTCTTCATCTTCTGCATTGATGAAGCGTCGTCCGGCGACTGCAGCGGCCAGAGCAACCATCGAAAGTGCAGGGATGATTTCGAAACCTGGGAGATAGATACCACGAACGTAGATGGTGATCATTTGGGACTCTCGGTCGCAACCACCGTTCTTGCACGAGAAGTCCGATTCAGCATAGAAATCAAGCGTGTGGTATGCATCGGTCCATCCTTGCGTCTTTGGTGTACGAACTTGGATTCGGACCTTGGCAGGAGCGACCATTGGCTCTACGTTGACCTTGCTGATTGGAATGTTGATGTTGAAGCCCGCATCCTCAAGAGATTCACGGGAACTCTCAGAGACACCGACATTCATGAAATCGTATTGGTTACCAAGATTGTAGACCTTGAATTCAAAGTCCTTGTCTGTCTTCGGCATCAACTGAACGAATGGCTCAACGGCTTCGACTTGAAGAAGGGCGAATTGCGTGATCGAAACGATCATCGAAGCACCGGAAGTAGCAACGTTTGCAGGTGGCACGCCACTGATTTCTTGAACCGTACCAGTGACCTCAAGTTGTCGTGCTTGCATCGTCATGAACGGTTGAGCACGTACAAC
>PBET01000032.1 GCA_002719815.1 Methanobacteriota archaeon
CGTGCTTTCATGTTATCTTCTCCTGTTTTGATTCCACCATTGTGTCAGATACTCGGTCGTGGGCCCCTCAAGGACAGAAACGTTGCAATTTTTGAAGTGTTCCAGTGAGAGGATTGTGTTCCTCGTGTTGCTCCCCATACAAATAATCTCATTTGGAGTCTTTAGACCATTTTCAGCCCAGGATATGGCTGAAGAGGAAGAGGAAATCAGTAGAACGTCTTCAGGAGATACCGATGTTGGTTCAACCTTCTTTGCTTGATTTTCGTAGCCTATCCAATCCAGAACATCATAGCCAGCATCTTTTAATTGAGTAGCAAATGTTTCTGGGGCAACACTGGAGCGTGGCAGAAGCAACTTCGTGTTTGTACCAATATTGGATGAAATGTAGTCAAAAAATTCTTTCGAGTTTCGAGCCTTTGCACAAATCGCAACGGTAACTCCTCGTTGGAAACATGCCCTCGCTGTTCCTTCTCCAATTGCAACCCACTTGATTCGAGCGATGTCAGGGTTTGATTCTGCAGCGAGAATAGCACATCTTGCTGAAAATGGTGAGGTAAGGACGAGATACGGCCATTGGCGTTTCGAGGTGTATTGGCTGAGGAAATTGCGAGGCCAAGCATCGAGATTTGGCTTTAGATCAAGAACAGAAAGGTTGGTCATACCAATGCCTTGGTTTGCTAAGACTGTCGAGATTCGATCTGAATTGAGCGTAGAAATGAATTTTGGTCCATCCACCATTTCTGTCTCGGGAGGTGTTTCATCGTGCGGCAACTGAAGTTCAAAGTCCTCGAAGGTACCGTTGTACGAAAAGATGGAATATTCACGCCCTGCACAAAATGTGGTTCTCCAATTTTTGGGAGCGATTCGAACCATGAGATGTTCACCACGCGCTTCGATGCCTGCTGGATAGAGGCATCCTCCTCCAGACATGTCGAGTATGGTGCGCTCACGAATGACGTCTGCTTCTGTCTGTGCATGGTTGAGGATCCTTCGCAAATTGCTTAACTCCTCGAATCGGTTCGTTTTGCAGTGTATACATACCGTTCCTTGACCAGGCGCAGTGGGCCAATCTTCTGAAGAGATACGACATGCAGTGAGATGTTCATTGTGCTCATCGAGCACACCAGTTGTTCGCAGCCTCCGTATCCCTGCCTCGGCTAAAACCAATGCATCAACCCTCCCTTCTAGGAGTCGTTCAATTCTGGTCTCAACATGTCCGCGCACAGAGAGTGGAATTAGATCAGGGCGCCGACTCAAGAGGAGAGATTGTCGGCGGCCCGAAACCGTTCCGAACGTCGACCCATGCTCGATTCGATCAAGTAAATCCGAAAGTGATGTACTGGTTTCATCGTCGAGAACATTGTACAGCGATGGATCATCGCTTTCTCGTTTGAAAAGGATGAGGTCGCTCGTTACGCCACGTTCCATGTAGGCCAAGCAGGCAACGGTATCATCCGTTGTGGTAGGGACATCCTTACTGGAATGAACAGCGATATCGACAAGCCCCTCGTTCAGTTTTTGATCGATTAGATGGATGAATTGGCCAACAGATGATGACAAATTTCCTCCCAAACTTCGATCACCCATGGACTTGAATTGGACGATTTCTGTCTCGATACCGGCTTCATGGAGTGCGGAAGCAACGGTTCTTGCTTGCCACATTGCAAGATTGGATGAGCGAGTTCCAATTCGAATCGGCATGAGTCCTCCAGATTCAAGCAATCGTTGCCAAATTGCGAATGGATGTTTCGACATCGCGAGAGACTTCTGCCAACAAGTTGCTGTTTAAACTACGATTGGTGCTATTTACGTGGTTTATCAATTCTGAGAGGTAAAATGAGGTGTTTTGTTGGCAGATCCAAGTTGCAATCTCTCGAGCGAATGCCCCGAGCTGTGGAATTTCTTTTTCATGTGCAGAGGAGAAACTCTCCCAGGATGCAGAAAGCTCTTCCATATGACCATAAATAAACGCCCTAAATCTTGCTTCGTTTTTGTTCGACAAAGCCTCCATATACCGATCTTGAATGTTCTCAATGAGTTTGTCTCCCTTTTCCATCAGCGTCGTGTATTCCGAATGATCGATATTTCGTGCGACTTGAATCCAGTGTTTCATTCCAAGCAGCACATGTTCGTTTGAAATACCATTCACTTCAATGGATGGTGGCCAGGAGAAGTCAAGGATTGTTGCTTGACCAGAAATTGGAAGCGGATTGTTTTCGGTGTAAGCAGGTGTAGAACATCGCATTGTTGAAATGACGATGTCTGCATCAATGGGAGTTTTGTTCAACTCGTCGTAAGAGATCATATCGCATGTCTTTGCGATTGCAGGGTCTCGTTTGGCAGATTCAGATGGATTCCTTGAGACCACGACTATGTTGGGTTGTCCCAAGTTTTGGAGAGTCTCCACGGCTTTGAGACCCATGTCTCCAAATCCAAGAACGACGGATTGCACATTTTCTCTTTGAGACAGGATGTCCTCAAGCGAGGTTGTTGCTAGATTGAGCATTGATTCAGTAGAACTCGTGTAACCCAGTTCCTTTCGAATAATACGGGTAGCCGAAATAACGTGTTCAAAGAAAGCAAGATTAAATGTACCAATAAGATTGTTTTCTCTGTGAATGTTGATTGAGGAACGGAGTTGCGACATGACCTGTAATTCACCGACAATAAATGAGTCCAATCCGCTGCATATTTTCACGAGGTATCTCCAGGCATCGGACCCTGTCATCGTTTGAAATGGAATGTGTGGCAACTTTGCGATGTCTGAAATTCCCTGTGCAAGCGTCGTTGGATCGATATCAAATCCTACAAACAAGACCCTGTTGCAGGTCGAAAATTCAAACACTTCAGCGTCGACAGTTCTGCTTAATTTTTTGATAAATGCAACTCGCTTTGTTAAAGTCAGTCCCTCTGTGGTAAGTTGCTTAGCGACATCGATGTTGTTCGATTCAAATTTGAGCGAGAGTAAGCAAATCTTGCTCTTCATCTTATCCGCATCGATGTGATTGGAATTGGAGCGCATGCCTTCGGCAAGTGCGTCCATTTTCACCCTCAAGTCAGACATACGTAATCCGCCTTGTTTGCTACACAAATTATGACTATACAACAGTTTGTTAACTGTTCGTAGGCTGTGATGCTGGAAACCTTGACCAGATATCAATAACTTACATTGAGTGAATCGCATGTCCAAGGGTTGCAAGAACTCCTTCATGCGTCATTTCCGTCATGGTTGGGTGAGCGTGTATGGTTTGTGCAATGTCTTCGAGAAGCGCACCCATTTCGATGGCAAGTGTCCACTCTCCGACGAGTTCACTGATGTGGGTTCCAACGCCCTGGATTCCAAGGATTCGGTGATCGTCTTCACGAGCAGTGACACGAATGAATCCTGCAGTTTTCTCAGCCTCTTGTGTCAATGCACGACCGTTTGCAGCCAATGGGAATTTACCGGTAATGACGGGATGTCCGGCAGCCTTTGCTTCATCGGGTGATAGGCCTACTGAGACGACTTCAGGTTCTGTAAAGACGATGGCAGGAACTGCTGCGGGCTCATATGCTCGGTTGTGACCTGCAAGGATTTCTGCAACCATTTCACCTTGGAAGGATGCAACGTGGGCAAGCATTTCACCGAGATCACAAACGTCGCCAATTGCGTAGACACCTTTCATGTTCGTTTCGCACTTGTTGTTGACTTTGACAAAGCCGCGTTCATCGAGAGCAACACCTGTAGGTGCAAGAGCAGCACTCATTGGCCGACGGCCAACGGTCACGAGGACCTTGTCGACTGTGAGTCGTTCCGGATCTGTGCCTTCCTTAGCATCTTTCGGCGTATAGAGGAGATCAACACTTCCGTCCTTGTTTTCTTCAATGCCTTTAGCGAAGACCTTGGTGTGGACTGCAATCTTCTGCTTCTTGATGGCGATTTCAAGTGGTCGTCGAAGTTCTTTATCGAAGATTGGTAAGACCGAATCCATGGCTTCAACAACAGTGACTTCACTTCCGAGCATGCGGAAGGTGATGCCAAGTTCGAGGCCAATGTAGCCTCCACCAACGACTGCGATTCGCTTTGGTAGTTCTTGAAGCGAGAGCGCTTCTCTTGAAGAGATGACATGTTCACCATACTTCATGAATGGGAGTTCGATTGGAATGGAACCGTTTGCAAGAATCACATTTTCAGCCTGAATAAGGAGTGCATCCTTGCCTTTGCCAACCTTCACCGTCTTTGCATCTTGGAATTCAGCCCATCCATTGACAAGTTCAACGCCTGCATTCTTGAGAAGGGCTTCAACACCTTTGTTGAGTCGATCGACGATTCCATCTTTCCAAGCAATGGTATCTTCCATTTTGAGTTCGGCAGGACCAGGAATACTGATGCCCATATGGCCACCTTTCTTTGCATGACCAGCGAGTTTGTGGAAGGTGTGTGCAGCATGAATCAGTGCCTTTGAGGGAATACATCCTCGAATGAGACAGGTACCTCCAGCACGTTGACCTTCAACGATGACCGTATCCATCCCGAGTTGACCTGCACGAATCGCAGCAACGTATCCACCAGGGCCTGCACCAATTACCAAAACTTTGCAATTTCGAGTCTTCATCCATACACCTCACATGAAGATGGTTGCTGGGTGCTCCAGCATCGACTTGAGCAGTTGAACAAGGCTTGCACCATCATGACCATCGACAACACGGTGGTCCCATGAGGAGGAGAGATTCATGATTCGACGAACTTCAACTCGGCCATCGATAACAACAGCACGATCTTTGGCATTGTGAACGCCAAGGATTCCAACTTCTGGTTTGTTGATGATCGGAGTTGCTCCGAGGCCACCCATTCGACCAAGACTTGTGATGGTAAATGTCGAACCAGTCAGTTCGTCAACACCTGCTTTTCCATCTCGAGTAGCTTGCGTAACACGGCCCATTTCAGCGGCAGCGGACCAAATATCCATTGCTTCAACATGCTTGACAACCGGGACGTAGAGTCCGCGGTCGGTCTGTGTTGCAATTCCCAGGTGAATGGCTTCGTGTCGAGTAACAACACCTGCTTCATCATCGAAGAGTGCATTGCATTCTGGTCGTTGTCCAAGTCCCTTGACGAGAGCGAGCATGATGAACGGAAGGTAGGTAAGCTTTGGAGCACCTTCTGGTCGAGTTGCATTGAGGTGCTGTCGTAGTGATTCAAGTTCAGTCACATCGACCTCCTCAAAGTAGGAGAAGTGAGGGATGGTACTGTAGGATGCCATCATCGAATCAGCAATCTTTCGTCGTAGACCAATGACCTTGATCTCCTCTGTTCCAGTCTTGGCTACCTTTGCAGAACTACCCATCGGCATGGATGCAGTAGCACGGGATGCGCCTCCACTGAGGTGGACATCGAGGTCAGCATGGGTAATTCGTCCAGCAGGGCCCGATCCAGCAACATGGTACAAATCGACACCAGCATCACGAGCTCGTTGTCGAACGGCAGGAGCTGCAAGTGGCTTGGTTCCTGGTGCACGCTCAACGACTGGCCCTGCAGGTGCAACGGGTGCTGGTGCAGGCGTTGGTTCGGGTGCTGGAGCAGGTTCTGGTTCTGGCTCTGCTACTGGCTCAGGAACCTCCTCGGCTGCTGGTGCAGCAGGTTCAGGCTCGCTTGCGGAAGCATTTCCATCACCATCAACTTCGAATTCAATGCAAACGACGCCGACTGGTAGGATATCACCTGCTTCACCAATGATTTTCGTGACGGTTCCATCGCATGGTGCTGGAATTTCGACGGTTGCCTTGTCGGTCATGACCGAAAGAATAGGGTCGTCTTCCTTGACGGTATCACCAACGGCGACCATCCATTCGACGACTTCACCTTCGACAACGCCTTCTCCGATATCTGGTAGTTTGAATGCAAATGTTCCCATGTTTATTCCTCCTGTGTTTTCTTTATGGCTTCAGCAATACGCTGAGGACTTGGCAAATAATCCCATTCCGTTGTATGTGGGAATGGTGTGTCCCATCCAGTGACACGTTGAATTGGCGCTTCAAGGTGGTAAAAGCATCGTTCTTGGACTGATGCACTCATTTCTGCACCAAAGCCACTGGTCTTTGGTGCTTCATGAACGATGACGCAACGTCCCGTTTTCTTGACGGAGTTGACCACGGTATCCCGGTCCCAAGGGACGAGGGTTTGAAGGTCGATGAGTTCACAATCGATTCCTGAATCTTTGATGGCCTGTTCTGCAACGTGGACCATGGTTCCGTAAGCAATGACTGTACAAGCAGAACCTTCACGAACGATTCGTGCTTGTTCAAGAGGAACGATGTAGTGGTCTTCTGGAACATCTGCATCAGGGTGTCCATTCCATGTTGGTACGTTGTGTGGATCGCCATAGAATGGTCCGCGGTAACATCGCTTTGGCTCGAAGAAAATGACAGGGTCGTTGCACTCGATGGATGCCAGCAACAAGCCCTTAGCGTTGTACGGGTTTGAACAGTAGACGACCTTCAATCCAGGTGTATGCGTGAATTGTGCTTCTGGTGATTGAGAGTGATGATGCCCACCCTTGATTCCTCCACCAGCAGGTGTTCGGATGGTCACTGGGGAAGAAAATTCTCCACCTGAGCGATGACGTAGTTTTGCAATCTCATTGACGATTTGGTCGTACGCAGGGAAGATGTAATCTGCGAACTGAATTTCAGCCACAGGGCGAAGTCCGTTCAGGCCCATGCCCATAGCGATGGCAGCGATGCCTCCTTCTGCGAGAGGTGAATCGAAGACTCGGTGAGGTCCGTATTCCTTTTGAAGGCCTTCTGTAACGCGGAAGACGCCTCCAAAAAAGCCGACGTCTTCTCCAAAAATGACCACATTTGGATCTTGCTTGAGCGCAATGGAGAGTGCAGAATTAAGGGACTTAATCATGTTCATATCGGCCATGATATCACTTCCCTAATTCCTCTCGCTGTTCTTGGATATGCCAAGGGACTGTCTCGTAGACTTCAGTAAAGATGGTCGAAGCAGGAGGATACGGTCCGGATGCCAAATCACCGAATTCACAAGCTTCTTTGTATGCGACCATGACCTCGTCATCGATTTTTTGTGCGAGGGCTTCATGCTTCTCTTCATCCCATTCACCAATGTGCATTAGATGTTCTTTCAAACGTTGAATTGGGTCACCACCTGGCCAGCAAGATGCTTCATCATTTGGACGATAGGCAGAAGGGTCGTCGGAAGAGGAGTGAGCTCCTGCTCGGTAGGTGTACACTTCGATGTGCGTTGGTCCCATGCCTGCACTGGCTCGGTCTCGAGCCCACTTTGTGATGCTGTAAAGAGCGAGGAAGTCGTTTCCATCAACTCTGAATGAAGGAATATCGTAGGCAAGTCCGCGCTCAGCAAATGTGCGTCCACCAGTCGCCAGATTGGCGTGGGTCGAGATGGCCCATTGGTTGTTGACAACATTGAGAATCACAGGCGGTTTGAAGGTTGATGCAAAGTTGAGAGCATAATGGTAGTCACCTTGTGCAGAGGTGCCATCACCAAGCCATGAAATGCAAACCTCGTCCTTTTCTTGGTATGCACTGGCCATCGCAACACCAACAGCCTGCGAGAATTGTGTTCCTACTGGAGATGAAATCGAAATGAATCGGCCCTCCTTGTAGGTGTAGTGAACGGGCATTTGTCGTCCTCGAACATTGTCTTCAGTGTTTCCGATGCAGTGGCAGATCATGCTGACCATGTCACGGCCTCGAACGAACTGGGCACCTGGTTGTCGGTAGGATGGGAAAATCCAATCTTGGTTCTCAAGCGCCATGGTTTGAGCGATTGCTACCGCTTCTTCGCCAAAAGAACGCATGTAGAAGGAGAGTTTTCCTGTACGTTGCATTTTGATCATACGATCGTCGAAGATTCGAAGACGCATCATGTATTCAAGTCCCTGAATCAATTCGCTTGCATCGAGTTTCGGATCCCATTCGCCTTTTGCTTCACCTTTGTCGTTGAGAACACGAAGGAGTCCACGTGCGTGAGGTGCTGTATCGTCGGAGGTGCATGTTGCAGGATCAGGACGCCATAAGTCGCCTGGTTGTTCTTTGAATGCTCCACCGAAATCGGCCTCCTCTCCTGGTCGGAATGGAGGTATTCCGATGGTGTAAGGCGCCGTCGTGGCCGTCAATCGCTCCGTCATTGTTCCACCTCACCATGACTCGGCATTAAGGCATGTTGGTTCGTTGGTTTGGGTTGAACCAACACATAGGCGCCGGGCATTTCCTCAGTATTGCTTTCATCAAGCGTCTTTCGCATCAACAAGCCAGCTTTGTAAGAAGACCTGACAAGAGGTCCACTTGCAACACCTGAAAAGCCCATTTCGATCGCTTTTTGCGCCCAAATATCGTACAATTCAGGTTCTGGGAATCGGTCGATAGCAAGATGATTCTTTGATGGTGCGAGGTATTGACCAATCGTCAATAAGTCGACACCTGCATCACGAAGCAATTGCATTGCTTCGACAATTTCCTCGTCGGTTTCACCAACACCAACCATCAAAGAGGATTTTGTTAACATATCTGGACGGAGCCGTTTTGCTTCTCGAAGAATCGAAATCGACTGTCCAAACGATGCACGAGGGTCACGAACGACCGAGTCGAGACGTGGCACACATTCCACATTGTGCGCAAAAACACGTAATGGGCTTCCATCGAGTAGGTGAGCGAGGTCGTTCAAATCACCGGCAAGATCTGAACACAACAACTCCAAACTCACCTCTGGACATCGTTCTGCTACAGCAGCAAGACATTGCTTGTAGTGATCGGCTGCTGAGTCTTCCAAATCATCTCGATTGACAACTGTAATGACCGCATGACGTAGATTCATCGAAGCGACAGCATCAGCAAGGTGTTGAGGTTCATCAACATCGAGTGGCGGTGGTGTTTTCCGCGTTCCTACTGCACAGAAGCGACATCCTCGTGTGCATTCTTTGCCAGCGATCATGAAGGTTGCATCTCCACTTGACCAACAGTCGTGTATGTTGGGACATTTTGCTTCTTGACAAACAGTGTGAAGTTGGTTGTCCTTGACAGCATCCATGGTGTCGTTGAACATGGCTTGCTGTGTGCCTGATGGCAACTTGGTTCGGAACCAAGAAGGGAGTCTTGGACGTGACGGTTTCTGACTTGCCATTTTGAGATTTTTAGCCATCCGATGTCCCCCCTTGTTCCATCCACATGAATGGACATCAAAAAGGTGTGCAGGGGCGCAATTCGATGTTTTGCAAGGATACGAGCATATATGTGTAAGGATGGTGAGCGGAAATCATGCCAGCCAAGGTGTGTTTCGTTACTGGTAGTGGGCGACGTATCGGAGCCTCGATTATTCGAAAATTCGCAGAAGAAGGTTATGCAGTTCTCATCCACGTTTCCAGTTCACTCGAAGCAGGTGAATCGCTCAAATCCGAACTGATTGAAAGCGGTTTTCAAGCAGATCTACTCCAAAGCGATCTTTTTGGTGAAAAACAAACCGAAGAGTTGGTCTCCACCGTCTCAAACCATTCCTTCGTTAAGGAGCGAGGAGGATTGGATGTTTTGGTCCACAATGCCTCGGTCTATAGCCAAATGCCAATTCAGGAATTATCGCTCAAAACCATGCGTTTTCTGAATCGCTTGCACGTCGAAGCGCCGCTTCAAATCTCTCAGGGTTTGTTTGCTTTGCTTTCTGCAGTCAAGGGGTCAATCATCGCCCTGACCGATACATCGGCTGGCAAAGCTTGGAAAAAACTCTCACATTATACCGCAAGCAAGGCAGGTCTCCGTCAATTGATGCTCAATCTTGCGGGGGAATATGCTCCGAATGTCCGCGTGAATTGTGTTGCTCCTGGTGCTATTTTATCAGCAGATTGGGAGCATGAACATTTCAAGAAAATTGTTGAATCAATTCCTCTCCAACGGTCTGGCAATCCAAGCGACATTGCAGGTGCAGTGTTCTTTTTCGCCACCTCTCCGTACCTAACAGGTCAGGAACTCTTTGTTGATGGTGGATGGAGCATTAATCCTTCGTAAGGATTTCATAGAGGCGTCAAGTCGTCCTGTCATCGAGGTGGCTGAGGTGGTCAAAGGCGCCGGGCTTAAGATCCGGTCCCAGATGGGTTCGAGGGTTCAAATCCCTCCCTCGATACCAGCAAAGTCGTCAAGGAAGGCAATTTGTTCACACAAATCATGCAAAACCGTTTAACGCCTGCTCCCTTCGCATGATACGAGGGATGTCATGACCATGTCTTCAAAGCCCGTTGTATTCGCAGTACTCATCGCGCTGTTTTTGGCTGTAGTGCCACTTGAAAATCCTACCCCAATTGAACTTGAAGAGGTCACACAGCCCATGCTTTCGGCAGGAAGTTTCGTTGACTACGAACTCTATCTTGATCGGATTACAAAAGATCAGGTCACATTCAATGCTCTGACAACCATTGAACCTACAGGTGGTGCCATTGAAGAAAGCGTCCTAGGAGGAGGCTTGTCATTTCAAACAAACGAATTGCTGTCGGACCTCAGCGTCAAAGGAAAATCCGGGTCGATTGTGAAGGTCACCACCTTCATGAAATTCCAAAGCTCTGATAATTCCTCAACAGCCGACTTGACGTTGGAACTTTTCGCAGGCTCATCGAAAGTCGCATCCCACACGGAGGAACTTGGGGACCCATGTCGTGGACTTCTCGATGGATGTGGTTTTTCATCCTTTAATTTTGATCTTGTACTTGACTTGGATGAAAACGGGGATAGTATCCTCGTAGACGACGGAAGCCGATTGCGCCTCGAAATTAGTGCTGATGCTTCCTGTGAAGGGAGCAGCGGACCTCTCAGTTCCTGTGTTCTGGATTTAGCACACAGTGGAAAGATTGGAAATGGTTACTCCTTGATCGAAATTCGAGCAAACGCTCTAGCGGGGTCTCAAGTCAGAATGCATGAGGTCGGAGATGGTTGGAGCGAAACCGAAAAAACAGAATGGTCGCCAACACATCGAGTAGAAAATAGGAAGATTCAGTTAACGGTTGATGTTCGTGATGCTTTTGGACGTTCTGACATCGATTCGGTTTCGGTCAACATCGATAAGCCAAACACTGCTAATCCTGCATTCACTCATGAGTTTACAAACAACGAACTCAAACTTGATAACGAAGGATTGGTAGGAAACATAACCTTCGCATACGATTCGGGTATTGCATCAGGTGAATATCCATTGAATCTTACAATTACCGATGCCCAAGGCAATGAGGTCATCTACAATCATCCACAAGGTGTGAAGTTCTTAGAACATGACCTGTTCATTGAATTCCCGCCTTCGCAGATTCCAAAATTACTTGTGGCACCTGGTCAAACCTCTTCTGTTCAATTTTCTGTGCTGCACACTGGTTCAGTTGCATCCGAGCTTAGTGTCGAGATGGAACTGCAACAATCTCTACCATCAGGTTGGTCTGATCCAAATTGGGACAGTCCTGGAGGCTACACGCTAAGCGGAGGTGGCTCGAGCGTCAATCCAATCCTCACAATCCAAGCACCAGAAGATTTGAGCACGTTGTCCGATAATTACCAAATTATCATCGAAGCATACGCTTTCTCGACAAGCGGTGTTGATAGTGGAGACCAAGTCCGTAAAGTATCCATCCCACTAGAAGTTGAGAAGGTTAACCAATTTGGGCCCCCTCAAATTGATGTGTACGATGATGTTGAGCAACAGAAGCAAATTTTCGCTTCAGATCGCCCCGAATTGTATAATGAAAACCTCTCACATTACATCGACTATGACAAAGTAGGAGATTTTTACATGAGCATCAGTAACGTCGGTTTCGATGATGATAGTTATCGTATTCGAATCCAAGAGATTGAACCGGGTTGGACATTCAAATTCCTTGTCAATGGGACCGGAACTGAACTCGTTGAGCAAGGGATTGACTCACTCACGCCTATCATCGGGCAAGGAGAGAAACTCATTGTCAAGGTCGAGGTTTATCCACCGATCGATCGAGATGCTGACGATATTTCGCTCGTACGACTGAGCGTTACCTCTGACAACAGTGTTGAGGAAGTTTTCACCACACCAGTCGTCTGGACCGTTCACAGAACGTATGGAATCGTGGGCGAGGTCATTTCCGATTCGGATGGCGGTGTGCTTGGCCAGATCGGTCCTGTTGCACCTGGTTCGACGGTCACCTACAATGTGCGAATTACTGATTCAACACTTGAAGCAGGCACAACAAATTGGGTCATCAAGAACCCTGCAGCTTTGCAACGCAACATCGACAACGATCCAGCATATGCAACGTGGTTGTATGAAATCACGGACATTGAAGGAAACATTGCGCTCGTCGCTCCGCTTGCTGGAGGCCAATACATTGACGTCGAAGTAGAGGTGACGATTCGACAGCAAGTTCAGGCAGGTTTGCACGTTGTATATCTCCAAATTGCAGAAGAGCCTGATGGGGATGAAGAGCCTCGATACTTCGACCTCCCATTGACAATCGAAGTTGCAGAGGAAGTCGTTCCAGGCAACCTCATCGTCGAGCAAAAGTCGCAAACATCCCGAATTGCTTCAGGTCAGACCATTGATATCGAATATCGAATTGATAATCTGAATAACGTCGAAGTCGACGTAGTTATCTCCGTCAAATCGCCAGCAGGTTGGGATGCTACGCTTGATTCTGGGGAAATTATTTCCTTTACATTGGATGCATTTTCCTCCGAGGATTTCTCGATGCAAATCACCGCTCCTGAGAAGGTGAAAAATGGGCAAATTGTAGAATTTGAACTCACTGTAACACCAACGAATTATCAGGAATGTACAGATGCACTCTGTTACATCCAAAAACCGACCTTTGAGTTCAAGACCGAGAGTTCCGGACTGCTCAACTCCATTATGAGCGAAATCGAAGATCCTGAGCCCACAACACTTGTGCTATTCCTGTCAGTATTGGTCCTTGGTGGATTTGGATTGTATCGTCGTGGCCAGAACAAGATGAAGGCACAAATGTTTGCTGCTATGGTTGACCCCTCAACGCTCGAAGTCCTCGAAAGTGAAGAAGGCGGTTTGGAAGAATCTTCAATTGTTCCAGAAGAGCCTGAAGAAGAGGAATTCGACGACATTGAATTGGAGCTCATTGAGCTTGAAACTCTCGATGATGAATCTTAGTTTGTATGAACAACGCACCATTTCCCTTATGTGCTATTGGGAAGAGCATACACCATGATTGATGCGGAAACGCTGAACGTTGGTCCTTATGGCGCAATGAAATTCGACCGTTCACAACGGCGAACTGTAGCGCAGTCTATCTTTTTGGTTGCCTTGATGGTCCTTTCAACGCTTACTGCGATTGATTTTGTAACCGAAGAGGTCAGTGCAGCCTCTGATTTGGATGGGGATGGCTTGACTTATGGTCTTGAATACCTCATCAATACGGCAGCAACCGATTGGGACTCTGACAACGATGGTCTTCCAGATGGCTGGGAATGGAAGTACGGACTCGATCCACTTTCAGCAACTGGCGGGGATGGAGCAGTTGGTGATCCTGATGGAGATGGAATGTCAAATCTTCAGGAATATTCCTATCTGCAACCTTCGAATTGGGATAACCCTGCTACAACAGGTGTCTTGGACAATGGTGTCTGGTGGAATGGAACCATTCCTGTCAACGATTGGAACGAAGAAGATTCTATGCAATTTAACCAACCCCTCTGTGGCGATACAGGGAGTGATGGCCAAGGCAACACCATCCTCTGTGATGAAGACCCAGTAGGGAACGTATGCGCAAACGGCTTCGACGATGACAAAGACGGACAAGTCGATGGTTCTGATTCCGATAATGACGGTGATGCTGATTGTTCATCCAACGATGATGATGGGGATGGCGTTGCTGATGAAGATCCGAACGGATGGGATACCGATGGCGATGGTATGCCGGACGGTTGGGAGGCTGCAAACGGCCTTAATGCGACCAGTGCTTCCAATGCTGATGGAGCAAACGGTGATCCCGATGGTGATGGACTGATCAACCTCATGGAATACGTCAATCCTTCATGGACGACAAACTGTGGCGGTGTTCCGTGTTTCCGTCCAGGTCCTGATGGCGTGCCTACCGAGACTGTCTCTCCTTGTGACCCAGTCCAGGGCATCGGCCCAGGCGCATGTGCGACTCTAACCGCAGAAGTCGATGGAATCACCTCGACCAATCCCCAAGACAGCGATACCGATAATGATGGGTTGAACGACTCCTATGAGGCGTTGACCTTGCTGACCGATCCGACCAGTTCTGATACGGATAGCGACGGAATTTCAGACGGTATTGAAATCAACGGGGCCTATGGAAACCCTGCACAAGCATCCGATCCTCGCAACAACAACACCGATGGTGATGCATTCGATGATGGTGACGAGGATGCGAACGGGAATGGACTTCTTGACCCTGGTGAAACAGATCCGACCCGCAGAGAAGACTCAGGTGATGAAGACAATGATGGTATCCAGAATTGGGAAGAAAATCTCACCTGTACCGAATGGAACGTTGCAGATACAGATTTTGGCGGTGTCAACGACGGAGATGAGCGAAATGTAAGCCATGGAACCGACCCTTGTGATTCGTTGGTCAATTTCGCCACCACGTTTGTATCCTTTAGTGCAGCCAACCAACTCTTCCTTGGTGATGCAAGTGGCTTCAATCCAAGCGGTGGTGTTGGTTATTACAACAATTCTGGAACTTATACCACCTTTTCCTATCTTTCATTATCTCTCACAAGCAATGCATTGCTCGGGGTGAATCCAGCTCCAAGTGGTACTCCAACCTCCATTGAGAGCAGGAACGGTTCGTTCTGTCATACAGCAGCCAACCAAGACGGAACGATTGGTACGACCCGTACGTATTGCGACGATGACTTCACCGACAGCGATGGTGATGGTTTAGCGAACTGGGAGGAATTGCTCGGTACTTATGGATGGTTTTCCAACCCTACGTTAGCCGATACAGACGGTGATGGCGTAAGCGATTACGATGAGGTGTTTGACAATACAGATCCAACTGAACCTTGTTTCAATACGCTCGATCCTGATGGTGACGGAATTAACTCTTATTTCGAAAATACAACAGGTTGCAATCTTGCGTTCATTGGGATTTCCAACGGTTCGACCGATATTTGGGTCACGGACTATCAGTCGGTCGATACGGACAATGGAGGCGTTGATGATCGCACGGAATACTTCGACAGCACAAATCCTGAAAACAATCCCTCTGACGATATCCTACCAGACGATTTCGACAACGACGGTATTCCAGATGCAGTCGAGAATGCTACTGGTTCAGATTGGCGCAATCCCGATACCGATGGTGGAGGTATGCTCGATGGTGCGGAATGTCCTCAACAGTTCTGGTTCTTCAACTGCGTCGGAGCTCCATTCAACCTTTTCGATCCAACCGATGACCTTCCTCAAAACGATGTGATCTTCTGGGCAAACAATACAACAGGTGTTGTCGATCTCGACATTGAGAAGTACTGGCGAAAGTACACCAATGACATTCCAACTGGAAATTCCTACACGCATGACAACGCAGTCCACCCTGGCGAAGAAGTGGTGCCTCCATTTACGAATCTCACACACATGGCAAGTACCAGTTTTGCCAACGATACAATAACATGGCAAATCAGTTACAATTTCCCTGTCGGTGAAGGTGCGTTAACGCTTCCTGCTTCGACAACAAATGTCTCGTTCTGGGCGGATTCCGCTGTCGTACTCACCCGGACGAATGATACACACCGTTACGAAGTCGAGGGTGGCTTTGTCGAAGAAATCGTTGTCCAACAACCTGAGTATTACTTCGATTGGAGCACGCTTGCAAGTACGAGCATTGCAGGACAAGGCTTCCCGTATGAGACGGCCTTACCGTCCTATTACACTGATTTATCAGACCCACGTTCTGTGGTGTTCAACATTACCAGCGCCGTCATTAACGACGCATCCGCTGTCAACGCCTACGATCAAGCGCTTGCTTTGCAGACCTTCCTCAAAGATGGAAATGCGAGTACGGAATTCAAACTCAACTTTGATGGGTCTGGGCTTGTCGATGGCGAGGACTTGGCACAATACATGCTTGAAGTTGCAAATGAGGGTACATGTGCTGAATTTGCAACAACATACGTGACCATGGCGCGTGTGGTTGGGCTACCTGCTCGACTGGTGAGCGGATTCAAGGGTGGCGATTGGACCGGAAACGGTTACGCCGTTGGCGCTCAACACCTACGTACTTGGGCGGAAGTTCGAATTCAACAATCTTCTTCAGCAGGCGGATTGGACTTCGGTTGGGTTCCATTTGACCCATGTCCAGATGCGGCTGAACTCGATCTTCGCAACGTCCTCTACTCTCCTACAAACTATGATCGAGATGGTTCGAATGGAAACATTACCATCAGCGGCAACCTTGTCTTCCTCGAAAACCAAACAGCAATCGAACAACACATTGTCCGTGCATATCTTGTTCCACTCGTTCCAGCATTCGATGGCGTAGGTGGATTGAACACGCCAGAACGCCTTCTCGAAGTGAATGTGACCGATTCGAGTGGATTCTTTACCATCGAAGGCGCTCCTGTCGAGATGATTGAACCTGGATTTGGTGCGATCATGATCGAAGTTGAACAGAAAGGCTATGTTTCTGGGCAAACCATCCTTACAGCGAATTCAACCGTTACAGGACCTGCAAATTCCTGGTGGATGAACGTCACCGATGATGCTACACTCAATCATACCTCGCCAGGTGCTATCGACGCTCCGATTGTAGGTGCTGGTGCAACAACAACCATCGAGGGATTCATTGGTTACGAACAACAGCCATTCGTTGATGCTTCATTGGTCGTTAACTCCACGGTATGGCTTTCCTTCACATCTTCTGTCGATGGTGCACAAAACCTGACAACGCAGGTCAGTCCATCGGGGACATGGTCATTCGAACTGACACTGGACGAGTTGGAGACAAAAACCAACCTAAGTGCTACACTTGGTTACGACGGTTGGTTGCAAACTGCGGATGGAATCACAGGTCCAACGCATCATCTTCGCCCAGTTCAGAAATCCTTCACGCTGGATATTCGTGATGCACCAAACCTCACCGCAACACTGGAAGGTCCAGGTGTGAACTCCAGTCTATTGTTGCTCAACGATGATATTTGGGTCAATGGAACTGCACTCACAATCGGTGCATCTCCGGTTGGTATGTCAGGAAACCTTTCGTTTTCAATGCGAGAGAACAACAGTGGTGGTGAATGGACTGAAATCTTCAATGTCACCGTTAACGGTGCGTTCAGTGTCCAGCATTTCCTTAATGCGACCGACGTGAATGTTGCTGCTGGTATCCTTGAAGTACGTTTACGATTCTATCCTGATCTTTACGAATCAACCGATGAGGCGAACCTCACGACAGGTGATCCGTTTGCGTTGGTTGGTATCCTCAATTTCGAAGTGATTGCAACGCCACAATTGAGAGGTGAGCCGACCAATGTGCTCGTCCAGATATCAGATCACATGGGCGTTGAAGTTGGCCTAGCGGTTCCTGGTGATTATTCGTTCAGTTTCAATGGTCAATGGGTGAACACGACATCAGATCCGGATTCATCGCTGATTACATTATCATGGCAACTTGATTCAAGCCTTCGACCAAACGATTATGTCTTCGATATCCAGTACAATGGTTCTAATCTCTATCAGCCAGCGACAGCCTCTGACTCAATCCGAGTCCAAGCTGAAATTGGTTGGAATTTGACCGTACTACAAGATTGGACACATCTCGGCAACATGACCTATATCGTTGGAGATATTTTCGACGCTCAGTATACAAATGAAGCCGTGTTGGGTAATGATACGGTCATTTCGATGATCATGCTCGATGCTGATGGTTTCCCAATTGATTTAGCCAATGGTATGCTCGATAACGCAACAGGTGCGTTCAATCTCTCCATTGTCATGCCAACAACGCTTCCATCGAATGGATACCAAGTCAACGTTGATTTCAACTTCGAAGCTATGGCGCCACCAGGTGGCTCGTACTATCGTGTCGTCGATGCATCAACACCTCCAAATCCACCAACGTTGCCTAGCTTGACGATTGGAATTGAATCCGAATTCCTTGTTGAGGAAGAACGAAGTGCGATCGAATTTGTTTCAGGCGATCAGGTGTTATTCAATACCACCGTGTTTGATGTTGCTGACAAATCAAACGTTTCCGGTGTCACGGTTGAATACATCTGGGATTATGGAAATTCCAACCAATCACTTGGTACTGCAATCACGGATGCCGAAGGTAATGCTACGTTCACATGGGCCACGTCCACACTTGCACCCGGTGACTATGTTCTCCAGATGTTCGTTGCAGATGATTTGACCGATCCACTTGCCATTGGCAACAGCCGACGAACTGGAAACAGTACCTTTGTGGATGTCACAGTCCAAGTTCCGACCGATATTCGAATCGATGTATTGCCATCGACCATTACTGCTGGTGTTCCATTCAATATGCAAGGACAAATCCTTGATGATGACGACCCTGCACGGGCGTTGATTTCTGGTGTACGTCTTGACGTCTATTGGCAATCCAATCCTGAAGAACTGCTTCGTTCCGGTGTACCAACGCTTTCGAATGGTAGTTTCAATCTCACCGTACCAACCGATACATCCAACAACGGAACGGTTCGTGGACCACGAACACTTGTCGTTGAAGTGTTGGAAGATTCCTCTCCTTACTACTTGCCATCCAACGTCACGTCAGCGATCTTTGTGTTTGGAGTGACGCAACTTGAAGGACTACAACCTGGAAACCCAGTTCTGGTCAATCGTGGTGAAACGGTCAATTTGAGTGCAACATTGGTCGAATCGAGTTTCAATTTCCAACCGCTTGGTAGCCGAGAGGTAACGACGAAATTCCATGAAACGTGGTTGCCATCTGTCACAACAGATGGTTCGGGAACTGCGAACACATCGTTCACCGTTCCATTTACACATCCACTCGGATTGATTGTTGTGAGTTACTACTACAACGGAAGCTCTGACCTGTTACCTACACAAGCGAATCTCAGCAGTGTAACTGTACGTTCGCTTACATTCATGGTCGTTGACCAAATTACAGAAAATCCTGTAGCAGGATCGAGTTTCAATGTCTCAGGTCGTGTTGTCTCCGATAACGGAAGCGGTCTTGAGAATCGAGATGGCTCGACGTTGATTTCGAATGTTTTGTTTACAATCGACGATCTTCCGACCGGATTTGCTGTAAGCAACGGTTCTGTCCAATCAGGCGGTTACTGGACTGCTGTCATTACGCTCACACCAGGCTTTGAGCGAGGGACACATGTCTTGGAAGCATCCCTTGTACCAACAGTGAACTTCTACCTTGGTTCAAAGAACAACTCAACCTTCGATAGCCGTGGATTCTCTGTGATTACGTTCTTGGAACCATCACTGGATGCACTTGGCCAACCATCGTTGAACGATCGTACTGAGCGAGGAACAATGCTGGATGTTCGAATAATACTCGAGGACAACTTGGGCCAACCACTTGCTGGACAACAAATTACATTCTCATTACCAGCAACCAATACAACCGATGAAGTGTCAGTTTCTGTCAACACGTTTGCCAATGGAACTGCGGTTGGTAGTCTGATGGTTCCATTCAACGCATCGGTTGGATTTAGCGATGTACACGTATCGTATGATGGTCTCGTGGGTACCACGGGAATTTCAGGTTACAATACATCGACAGAATTTGTCACACTTGCTGAAACCAATATGACGATTCTCGAGCACACTGAATCACTTGTTGCAGGGGAGATAATCTACGTGAACGGAACGTTACTTGACGATCTCGGTATGCCATTGTACGTTGATGGTGTTCCATCTGTTGCAATCGTTCGTTTGTTTGTCGATGGTGTACCTGTTGCAAGCGTGCAGAGTGATGCACTCACTGGTGCGTACTCCATCTCCTATCTTGTTCCAGAATCGACAACTTCTGGTGCACACATGGTCGAAGTTCGATTCACGGGTGGTCGAGATTGGGTTGATCCTGTTGGAATTGGTGATGCTGTTGATCCAGAATTCTACATGCCAAGTAGTGCGACCGTTGATTTCAATGTCAGCGTACCAACCCAAGTTCTCTTGATTACCCCAACTGGAGAAGTCAACCGTGAAGAGACAATGACCATTCAAGGCAGGTTGTTGGACGTAGTTGACAATCCATTGTTTGAACAAAACATCGATATCTATCTCAATGGAATTTGGATGACAAACGTCTCAACCGATGAAACCGGCTTGTTTACGGCTGTTATTCCAGTTCCTGCAGATGCTGCACTTGGCCCAGTTTCGTTGGATACAAGGTTCAATGGAACCGTCTTCTATCTGCCGAGTGAAGCGAGTGGAACATGGACCGTCTACAGCCAAATCTTGGTCTCTGTTTCCGTCCCATCGCCACTTGCAGTGACGGATACGACGACCATTACTGGAAGCGTGCTTGATAATCAATTGCAACCGATTGAGGGGCATGTTGTTGAACTGAAGGTCGATGGCTTTGTTCTTGGTCAAGTTACAACGGGTGCAGATGGAACGTATTCCTATGAGTGGACTGTTCAGGACTTGTTTAACTTCGGTGACAATTTGCTCGAAGCGAATGTTCTTGCTCAAGGCTATTATCGAGAAGGATCTGCAAACCAGACCTTCTTCCTTGCCCATCGTTCTGCTATGACACTTGAATTCACTGATGGTACTGATGCAACTCGTGGAGACTTCTGGACCTTCCAAGGACGTCTCTATGATATCGATACAGTCGATCAGGATGGAATTGCGGGTGAGAACGTGCTCGTTTATCTCGATGGAGTCTACATTGAGACACTAACAACAGCAAGTGATGGAACCTTCCAAGGTCAAGTCTATGCTGCAATGGATCTCGCTCGTGGTAATGGTCATTCCATCCAAGTCGTCTTCGAGGGTACGCAAGAACATCTCAGTACGCTTACGAACGGTACGGTAACCGTATGGGCGGACATCGTCATCACCATCGATTCAACTTCTTCCCCAGAATCAGTTCGTTCGGACGAATCCAACCGAATTCGATTGACAGGTAGTGTTGCAGAAGTTGGAGGCATTGGTGAAGTCTTTGAGAATCTGGTTGTCTATGTTGGAAACGGTTCAAATTGTGTCAACAATTTCGAGGGGGCGGAATGTTTCCAAGGAATCACCGTTGATTGGGACGTTGGTAACTTCACCATTCTCGCAACGGCTCCGAAGACCTTGCAACCAGGTGCACAGTTCATCAGTCTTGATGTTCCACGAGACACGACTCTTTACACCAACGGTGGCTCAGAAGCACATCCAATTTACATCAAGGTCAATGCTGATATCGAAATCTTGATCGATGAAATTGAAGAAAATGTCGATGAGAATGTCGATGGACAAGTACGAATCATCGCACAAGATACACAACAAGGTCTTGCTGGAATCAATGTTCAATTCTATCTTTATGCTGGAAACGGTACACCGCTCGGTGAAGGTAAACAGTATGCAACAGATGGAGATGGATTGGTTAAATTTGCATTCGACAAGGACGCTCCAGAGTATGGTGATACCAGCACCTATGGCCGAGTAACGCTCAACATTGTCATCAATGATCCTCGACTCTCGGATCGTACACTCGCAGAATTTGAGAGTGTGCGAGATGCTGGATTTGCACCTGCGTATGAATTCGAAGCCGAGGCTTCTGAAGTCAGTCCTTGGACCTATGTTGCCTTGATCTTCGTTGCCGCAGCGGTTGCACTTGGTACGGTTATGTATCGACGAAACCGACAAAATGAGTTGCTTTCAGAGATGACGGAAGTCTTTGAGTACACGGCAGAACTTCTTGCCGCAGGTGATGCAATCCGTGAATCAATTTTCAACTGCTATCAGAATCTTTGTGCAACATTGCAAACACGTGGTCTTCTACGTCGTGACTTTGAAACGGTTCGTGAATTCGAAGTTGCAATTCGTCAAGCAACACCTGGTATCAGTGATGAGGCGCTCGAATCGTTGGATAACATGTTCGAAATGGCTCGATACAGTCGTGAAGAGTTGGGAGCTTCACATCAGCAATCTGCTCAAGGCGCATTGGATAAGATGATCACAGAACTCAGTTACAAGAAGTACTGAAGACTCACCAGCGAAGGCGTAGTTGGCCATTGACAAAATGAGCCCGAACATTGAGGTCCTCTCCCATCAATGGAAGAACGCGTTCAAACGGCTGATGCCCTTCCTCACGAATTGTGAGTTTTACACTGGTCTGGGAATCATTGCTCATGATGTTGATTTCAACGTTCTCGGCTGAAACACCTCGCATAGGGATGGTGAGTCCATCTGGATCACGCATACCATGCAATTCTTGTAAGATCCACTCCAACCTTTGTGAAGGGTCTACATCAGCAAGATGGGTTTCTGGAAGCATTCCCGCTTGTACGAGAACATGTGTATGCATGGCTTGAACTTCATGCAAATGATGTGCTTGTTCGTGGAATTCTTGATGCAATGATTGAGGCGTGAGAGAAAGGTCATTCTCCCTTCTTTCCTCTTTCTTCTCCTCAGTTAAGGCAAGACGCTTCCACTCGCTCATGTTCTCTCCTCCTGCTTGATTATGATGAACCTTCGGATTGTCGATGCACTCTTGAAAAGAATCTGCGAGCGAAGGATTTGGTCGTTTCTGGTTCTGTCGTAGTGTTCATTCGAATGTCGTTTGGATAACATTCGATGTAGGTTCGATCGGTATTTCTCTTATCCAAGAGGAGAATCAATGCCCGGTCAGCAATACTTCGAATCGGTCGTCCCATCGCTTGAAGAATCGCATTGATCGCTGGCTGTGTCGATGCATAACGCCAAGCATTTGCTCTTCCAAATCGTTCCTCAATGTAGGTTCTCAATGCCTTTTGATGAATCGACGGGGGCGGATTTGGTATGCCAATGCAAGCAACAGCATCCAAGATTCCATTATGATAATCAATACCCTCTGAAAGACGTCCACCAAACACACCGGCGAGGAGGATTCGTTGACCAGCCTGCTTTGCATCTTCCAACACATCTAGCAATTGATCAACATCCTGTTTTGACCATGTTCTGTCCTCCATTCGAACGACAACACCATGGAACTGGCCTTCACCAATGTATTCATTGAGCATCGAATACGATGGAGTGAAAACAGCAACATGGCCCGGAGATGAATCACAAAGGGCTTGGATATGATTGCGAATACGTTGCGTATTCTCGTAGGTTCGATCTTGGTATCGTGTCGTTACATCCTTTGCAACAATGATTGGACGTCGTTGACTTGCAAAGGGTGAATCATATTGTCGACTTGTGGTTTTTTGATGGCCAATTCCAAGAAGGTCTGCATACATCTTTGGAGGATAGAGCGTCCCTGACATCAGAATACTTCCTGCACATTTCTTGAGTACAGGTCCTGAAACAAGTCCAGGATCAAGAAGGTGTGACGTAATTCGCCCTTCCTTTCCTTTTGCATCATGAACATAAACGAGTGCAGTGCTTTCTCCAAAACGGAGCATGTCCTCAAGAAGATGCCCAATACGATGTGCATCGATGTCGATGTTGGGATTTTCTTCATCCGCATCAACTTTGATTTCAACATCGAGGAGTACATCGCGTAAAATCTTCAATCGGTCCAATCCTTCGCCCGGTGCCTCAACGACTCGTACGTGTTCAGCTTGCAGTTGTTGTTGGCCAACCTTGCCTTCGACTTCATCACAGGAGGCCAAAAAAATATTTCTCAATCGTTCAACATCGACACGACGTTCCTCAAATTCAGCAGGCTCACTCAGCAAATCTCGAAACAAATCTGCCATTCGACCTCGGCAGACTTTCATGACATCGAGCGCCCAAATAGCCAGCGATGATTGCAGTACAAGCCCATCCGTTCCAAGCGAAGCAGCAGACTCAGCAAGACGTTCGGTATATTCTTCTAAATCAATGACTGCATTACGAACAACTGTTGGTGTAAATCGTCGCTCCATTCCCATACGTATCCGGTCTGGCAAATTATGTGCCTCATCAACAATGACGATGAGATCTGAAAGGTCCACTTCCATGGCATTGAGGGATGCCTCGCGAACAGCATCCACGAACAAGTGGTTGTAATCCCCAACAAAAATATCTGCAGAAGCGACAGCCTCGCGTGCAGCCTTCCATGGGCAGGTGAGTGTTGGAACGCCATGTTCGGTGTGCGTTTGTGCCATTTGAACGAGTTCCTCAACATGCAACGGATCTGAAAGGATTCGTTGCCGTAGCGCAGGTGCTTGCGTCAAGTATGGCTTGCATGAACGAGAGGAACGGGCTTGGTTGCAAAGCAATGAGAAAAGCGGGGGCGATTCCTTCGCAAACGGCTGAACGCACATGCTCGCTTGACCGACCATGTCAACAAGTCGTACCTTTTCTTGGGGAGGCCGTCGAGCATTGATTCGACGAACTGTATCAACGACAATCTTGTGTTGACTTTGCCGAGAGGTGAGGAAGAAGATGGTTCTCGGACCGTTCGCAGTCCGTGCAGCATCGATAGCCGCAGCAAGTGCAGCCGCAGTTTTACCAATACCTGTTGGCGCCGCAGCGAGATGATGTCCTCCAGAATGAAGTGCGTTGAGACAATCATGGATCATTTCGAGTTGCCCAGGGCGCGCTTCTTCATGAGCAAGATAGCGAATCTCTCCAGAAAAAGTGGAGGATTCTTGGCCTGACATATCTTGAGAACAATGACGACCCCTCTAAAGGATTCGTGTCGAAAGCATTCGCTCATTGGAGTCAAGTGTGCCGTGGAGTGGGGGCCGCGGCACGTGTGGGGTTTCCACCGTCAAGAGACTGGTGTGGAATCAGAGTCCCCCTGTCCGTCGTCCAGGGGGCTGTGGGGGTTGTGGTGTTGGGGGCCACGGTGGTCACGTTGTGCACGACGGGCACGTATCCGCAAGGTAGCTAGGCCGTGCAGGTTGGACCGATCCTGCACAGCATTGAA
>PBET01000033.1 GCA_002719815.1 Methanobacteriota archaeon
GGACGCTTTTTCTTGAAAAATTGGTACGTCTTTCTCTTCCTTTCGATTGGATGGGAACTTCTTGAATTGGTTTTACCTTACGAATTTGCCAAAGAAACCTGGGACAACAAGATCTCAGATGTATTCGTCAATATTGCAGGCTTCTGGCTCGGTAAGCGAACTCGTATTGAATCATAGGGTAGGCAGTGTACTGGGGGACTGAACACCCATTGTACTCTTCCATAATATCTTGAGGGGGTTCGGATAAGCCCTTGTGATTTCGTGGAAATGATATCTCGGCTGTTGCTAAAGTTGGAGACAAATCTAATTGGTTAGATTTCTAGCAATGAACGTGGGAGAAGAACAAGTTGATGAAAATCCACATTCAGGTGGTTTTTGGAAAGGGTTGGGCTTAGCGCTTGCATCATCCTTTCTAGGAACTTTTCTTCTACTTTGGATTACATTGGCAGTAACTCCTACACACCACAGTTTCTTCTGGACAGTGGTTATCATTGCGGGCGCTTTTCCAACTCTAGGAGTATACTTCACCAGAAGATGGGTAAAAGTGAACAAATCAATGGCAAGTGGAGCGCGTGTCGCAGTGATAATTGGACTCATTATTGCGGTTAGTATAGTGGCATGGTTTATCTCCGTTTTGAATAGTTTAGGAAGTTAGAAAACGTTCCAATTAAAATTCAGTCTTTGTTTGGCAAACTGCAGTAAACTCCTCTGTACTCTAACTGTATATGCCTCTCACGGTAGGGTACCCTATGATTAAGCCGAGACTACTTCTTTCGTAAATCAAAATAAATCCTGGTTATTCTTCTTCCACAGTATTTGCCATCATCATTGCAACCGGACGTGTTCTTTCGTTCTCATCGAGAATGAGTCTTGCAATGATGATGATCGGTGTTCCAATGATTGCTCCAGCTATTCCCCAAACTTGGGAAAAGAGCATGACTGTGAGGAGTAAGACAAAGGGTGAGATGCCAATTTTCGAGCCAGAAAGATTTGGTTCTACAAATGATCCAAACACTTGCTGATTTGCAATAAGCAATGCAAGCATGAGTACTGCTGAAAGTGGTTCCAGCATGATGAATCCAATCAGTACTGGAGGAATTGTGGCAAAGAGTGCACCAAGAATTGGAATGAAGTCAAGTAAGAAACAGAGGATGCCAAACAAAAACCATCCTGGTAAATCAAAACCAATTGGAGAAATAATCACCGTCATGACGAGAGCTTGCCCAGCACTGCAGGTCACTTTTGAAACGATGTATGCTGTAATCGACTCAGTGGATTCATGAACGATTCTCTTTGCGCGGTCAAAGGAATTCGGAAACGCTGCACCAAATCGTTGTGCGATGGTGTGCTCTTCAAGGACAATGAACAACAAGAAGATGAGGACGGTTACCATCGTCGTAAAGAAGCCACCAAGTGAACCGAGTATGGCGAGAACAAATGTTTCGATGTTGCTTGGTGATGCAAGTCCAGCGAGAAGGTCAGCATCAGAGAATATCGTTTCAAATCCATAGAGATTCAGATCAGCATACTTCTCCCGTTTTTCTTCAAATGCAGCACTGATTTCTGGAACTTTGTCGATGAATTGTGACAAATTATCGTACAAGAAGATCGAGATAAAGTACATACTTGTAACAAAGGTGAGAATCACCGTTCCATAGGATACGAAACGATTTCCAACCTTTCTGTAAATGTATTGTTCAGGCGGCTTAATGACGAAATAGAGTAGAATTGCTATCGCCAGTGGCATGAGAATTGGCTTAAGGTGGATGAGCGCCAAATACGTCACTAATCCAACGAGCGCAACGCTTGCAGCTGTTGTTCGTTTTGAATCGATTCCAACTTTCGATAGGCTTTCCATGTGGAGTGTTTTGGTCGTCATTCATCTAAGGTTTGCTCCGAATCAAACCTCAATTGTTTGATTTTTCAGAGGTAAAGAAGAATCGAAGGCGTAATTCAGTCGAGGCCTTTACGAAATAATCAGAGGAATTTTGAATCGTAATGGACTTCCAATTTCCGAGGGATGATTTCTTTTTCAATCAATGCACGAATTGCTGAGGTTTCCATTCTTGCCCCTCGAATCGTTGTAACAAATGGAATGTTCAATTCGACTGCAAGTCGCCGCATCATGTTCCCGTCACGAACTGCTCCACCCGAAACGGTTGGGACATTGACAATGAACGAGATGTCACCCCTTCGCATCAAATCAAGCGCATCAGGATGCTTTCTTTCATTGATTCTATAGACAGTTGTAACCTCAACATTTGAACTTCGTAGAACATCCGCAGTTCCTGGTGTGGCGTAAAGTGTGAAACCAAGATCGTACAATTCTTCAGCAATTGGAACGAGTCCCTGCTTATCCTCGTCGCGGACGGTGAGATAGACGCCACCTGTACTTGCAACAGGGACTTCGGTAGCGAGTCTTGCTTTCAGATAAGCGATATCTGCCGAAGTATCTGAACCATACACCTCTCCAGTCGATTTCATCTCAGGTCCGGGAGCTGGATCCAATCCTCTCAGTTTGATGAACGGGAATACAGGTGCCTTAACACAGATCTGGCCAGATGTTCGCTTCGGTATGGTTTGTTTTGACAGAGGTATTCCAATCGTTACATTGGCTGCAATCTTTGCCAAAGGCAGGCCTGAGGATTTCGCAACGAATGGAACGGTACGAGACGATCGTGGATTGACCTCAAGGACATAGAGATCATCACCCTGAATTGCAAATTGGATATTGAAACATCCTTTAATATTCAGGCCTAAACCAATGGTCCTTGTCTGTTCAGCAACCCGAGTAAGCATTTCTTCACTAATATTTTGCGCAGGAATGAAACATGTTGAATCACCTGAGTGTATTCCGGCTTCTTCGAGATGTTCCATGATCGCACCGACAAGAACATCTTCACCGTCACTCGCAGCATCAACATCCAGTTCGGTTGCATGGCCTAGATATTCGTCGACAAGGAGTGGCTTATCTGGTGCAAGGTAGGCTTCCTTGAGGTAGGCTTCCAGTTGGGTTTGATTGGAGAGAATCTCCATTCCTCGGCCACCAAGGACATAGGACGGACGAATCAAGACAGGGAAGCCGATTTCTTCAACAGCATGACGAATGTCGTCTGCAGTTGTTCCTGTTGATCCATTGGGCATGCGTAAGCCGTTCTTCTTTGCAAATGCTTCGAACCGTTCTCGATCGCTTGCCTCATCAATACCATCAACGCTGGTTCCAAGAATCTGTACGTTTGCGCCTTTTTCGGACAAGTGTTTGAGACGCTTCTCAATCGGTTGTGCAAGATTGATGGCTGTCTGTCCTCCGAATTGGAGAAGGATGCCATGCGCTTTTTCTCTTAACAGGATTTCAGAAACACATTCGCTTGTTAGTGGATCGAAGTAAAGTCGGTCGGAGGTATCGAAATCGGTTGAAACTGTTTCTGGATTGTTGTTGATGAGAACAGCATCCATCCCTGCAGACCGAATAGCCATGACCGCGTGAACACATCCATAATCGAATTCAATACCTTGTCCAATTCGAATAGGTCCTGAACCAATGGCGACCATACGTTGCTTGGTACGTTGTTCAAGATTCGGAACGTGATCGATTCCATCATCCTGGAATGGTTCATACGTTGAATAGTAATATGGCGTTTTTGCTGCAAATTCAGCAGCACATGAATCGACCATCCTGTAGCGAGGATGAATCTTCAATTCATGGCGTCGAAGCATGACATCTTCTTCATTGCAATCTTCTGGTAATGCTTTCCAGCCTGAAGGTTTGAATCCATTGAGTGCATCCGCAATGTACGCATCACTAAATCCATGAGATTTGTAGTGGATGATGGTCTTGTAATCAAGTGAGGATGGTCGGATCTTCATGTTCACGAGATTTGATTCCATCTGAGCGATATGTTCGAAGCGTTGGAGGAACCATCGAGTAATCCGTGTAATTTCGTGAACCTTTTCGATGCTCCAACCACGTCGGAACGCCTCCAGGAGTGCACCCATTCGACGATCGGTCGCAATCCGTAGCCAATCGACCAAGACACTGTCTGGGAGTTGCTCATGAGCTCGCTCAGCCATGCCTTCTCCTTCCGATTCATCCGCTCGAGTTAACGGTCGTGGGTATGGGCAACCCTGTTCAAGTGAAGCCCACGCTTTGAGGAAGGCTTCTTCGAAATTACGGCCAATCGCCATGACTTCACCGGTTGATTTCATTGACGTTCCAAGGGTTCTGTCCGCAGTTCGGAATTTATCGAAAGGCCAACGTGGAATTTTCACAACCACATAATCGAGTGTTGGTTCGAATGCTGCTGTTGTTCCTTCACCCGTGATTGGATTTGGTAACTCATCAAGGGTGTAGCCGACCGCAATCTTTGCTGCCATTCGGGCGATTGGATAACCGGTTGCTTTCGATGCAAGCGCAGATGATCGACTGACACGAGGATTCACTTCAATGACTCGAATTTCACCAGTGAACTGGTTGAATGCAAATTGTACATTGCATCCTCCCTTGATGTTCAATTCGCGAATGAGGGCGAGGGCTTTGTCACGCAATGCTTGATGGTCAGCATCGGAAAAGGATTGGAGGGGTGCAACAACGACGGATTCACCGGTATGGACGCCCATTGGGTCAATGTTTTCCATCGTACAAACGATGGTAGCATTGTCTGCAGTGTCTCGCATAACCTCGTATTCCAACTCTTGCCAACCAAGAATGGACTCTTCAATGAGCACTTGGTTGATCCTTGAATTTCGTAGACCAAGCGTTGCAATTTCGACAAGTTGGCCCATGTCAAATGCAGTCCCTCCACCTAGGCCGCCAAGCGTGAATGCAGGTCGAATGAGAATTGGCCAAGAACCGATTTCTTCTGCAGCTTTGATGACTTCTTCCATCGAATTACAAGCGATGGCTTGTGAGATTGGCAGGTCGATCGATTCACAGACCTGGTTGAACAATTCACGATCTTCTGCTTTATCGATAGCATCCAAATCTGAACCAATGAGTTCGACACCGAGTTTCTCCAACGTACCATCGTGTGACAATTCACTTGCAATGTTGAGAGCTGTTTGACCACCCATTCCAGCAAGAAGAGCATCAGGCTTTTCGATTTCAAGGATTTTGCGAACAGTGTCTGGAAGAAGCGGTTCGATGTAAACACGGTCGGCCATTTCCGGGTCATTTTGGATGGTAGCGGGATTGGAATTGACAAGAATTACTTCGTATCCATCTTCGCGAAGGGCACGCACAGCCTGCGAACCTGAGAAGTCGAATTCAGCGGCTTGACCAATCTTAATTGGACCTGAGCCAAGGACGAGAATGGTGTTGATATCGTCTCTTCGTGGCATCATGCATCACCTCGACGATGAGAATCGACCAATTCTCTGAATCGGTCGAACAGTGGTTCTGCATCATGTGGTCCTGGGCACGCTTCTGGATGGAACTGAACGGTAAAGCAAGGTCGTCCAAGGACATCAAGGCCCTCGACAGTTTTGTCATTGGCATTGATGTATCGAACCTCAACATCGTATCCATGCAGATTTTCACCCTCTGGAGAGGTTGCACCCGAAGGGTGTGCTGCAAGCATTCCGTGTTGAGGGTCAGCGACTGCAAATCCATGATTTTGTGATGTGATCCAAACACGACGACTCTTCAAATCAACAACGGGTTGATTGGCTCCACGATGCCCGTATCGCATTTTGTAGGTTTTGAGCCCAGAAGCGAGCCCCATGAGTTGATGGCCGAGACAAATTCCCATAACTGGAAGGCCCATTGAGACGGCTTTTGCAAGCGTGTGTCGAGCATCAGTTGCCTTTCCTGGATGTGCTGGATCGCCAGGTCCATTTGAACAGAAGAGCGCTTCAATTCCAAAATTCTGAAGGGTTTCAAAACCGATGTCAGGTGGACACCATACAACTTCAAATCGTTGGCAGAGGTTGCGTAAAATATTGTACTTAACGCCACAATCCAATGCCCCAATTCGAGGGAGTGGCTCGCCTAAATCATCGGTTGCACCAGGGTTGAGAATGACAGGTTCGTCGATGGATACCAAGTCGACTAAATCATCGAGTTCTGGCGAAGTCATGGCTTTCAATCGCTTGAGCATCTCTTGCTCTTTCTCTTTTGGTCCAAAGATGCACAAAACGGTACCAAGTTCACGAACTCGTCGTGTGATGGCTCGTGTATCGATGTTCTCGATTCCGGGCACTCCATGCGCTTGGAGAAGTTCAGAAACGGTTCCAATGGAATCTCGATGGTCTGGATCTTGCATTGCATGACGAACGACGACACCTTTAGGCCAGACCGCACGAGATTCAGATTTCCCTCCATGAATGCCATAATTTCCAATCAATGGATAGGTGAATGTCAGAATTTGACCTGCCCAAGACGGATCTGTCAGAGATTCTTGATAGCCCATCATTCCAGTGGTGAAAACCAACTCGCCTTCACCAAATCCTTCTGCTCCAAACAGTGTCCCTTCGAATCGACCTCCATCTGCCAACAAGAGAATGCCCTCTCCGCTGGCTCTCTGCGGAAGATTTTGTTTGTTGAGAAGGGCATCAGCAGCATCTGGAAAAACTGGTGGATTCGTGACGCCATGATTATGTCGACCCGGGGCAAATCCGGAAGGGCCACCACCGTCCATCGACATCAGCGGTATTCGATATAGGCCATCCATAATGCTTGGGGATGGTTTTGGATGGAATTCACGTACTTATTTCGTATCAGTCACGTCTTTTCCTGTGTTGCTTGGGTTGATGATTAAATCACCGCCATCAAGGACTCTGTCAGCAGAACCCGTTCCATACCAACCATCCAAAAACAAAGCCAGAGCAGCGACTTCGGAATGTGGCTGATTTCCGACAGCAAGGTTGTACTGGGCAACTTGAAACACTTCGGATGGAACTTTTGCACCACCGACGATGACAACAAGTGGGCGATCACGACGGATGGTTGGCGTAACACTTCGATAGGATGCGCCATACATGGTCAAATGCACAGCGATTCCGGGTGGATTCCCATCGATACCTTCGCGAACGAATTTTCGTAACCATGCCATTGGGCTTTTGACATGTTCAACGAGCATATCGCCTCCAAAACGCTGATTCACCGATCCAATGTTTTCAGCAAGTCGCTCATCTTCATCGCCCGAGAATAAGAAACGGTTGGCACCTAATGCGCGAGCTACCAATGCCAGGTGCGTGGTGATTCTTGGGTCACGACCAAGACGGTAACCAAGTCGAAGGATGATGACATCGTGGTCGGCCATGTTGATGCCTCACGTGTTTCCTTCATGAAAGGAAGGTATCATTCAATTGGCGATAGTTCCTCAACTTCGCTGGGAGGCGTAAGCACGATGTCTTCGTTTGCTTCAAGGAAACGACGGAGCCAAAGAAGCAGATATGCATCGACGATAAGATGGCCTCCATACACCGTTCCAGCGCCTACGAGGGCAAGACGGGCACTTCTCCACAAACCAGTGTTGAGTTCGATTGAATCGGACATCAATGCTGTGACAACAGGTTCTCCAACATAGAGGAGGACCATGATGATCATGACGCCAGATATCAACGAAGGTACCAGCGAACCCATCTCTCTTCCAAAGTCTCCGAATGCTGAATGAAGGAAAGCAAGTGCCATCACAGCGAGTGCAACTTGATTAAAATCGAGCGCAAAGAATTTCGAAACACCGATGTCAAGGTCATCTGAGGATGAGTTGCTGATGAGGAGCCACCAAAACAAAAACGAGACGGTGACGATGCCTGCGCCAAGTTTTGCCCTGCTCGAGAGCATGTTGAAAATCGCAGGTTTGTCGTAGATATCGAGTCGAAGAGCGACTCGTTCAGCGAGTTCGAGCGATGCTTCGCTGACACCAAGTTCTGCCGTAGATGCGATAGAACCACTCGTTGCATGGTTGTCTTCATCGTCCGACATGCAAAACCCTTGAACATGAGGCCTTATGAATCCATCCTTCCTCGATAACCTCATGGCTGATGCATTGGGACCTTTTTCGTTCCGCCGAGAGCCATGCAAAACTGGCTTGATGGGGATTGTCAACGTGACGCCTGATTCCTTTCATCAATCCTCACGGCGTGAAAGCGTTGCTGAAGCAATTCATAGTGCCAAAAGCATGATCAAATCAGGAGCTGAAATCATCGATATTGGTGGTGAAAGCACCCGTCCAGGTTCGCAGCCTGTATCTATAGAACAAGAACTAGAACGCGTACTTCCTGTTATTTCTGGACTTCGTGAAATCGATTCATCTGTTGCTATTTCCATCGATACACGACACTACCAAGTTGCAGAACGTGCCTTGAATGCTGGAGCATCCATCATCAACGATGTTTCTGGATTACGATGCCCTCAAATGAAGGAGTTGGTCTTGGATCGAAAGGTGCCTGTCTGTATCATGCATATGCTGGGAGAACCGAAGACGATGCAACAGGACCCAACATATGAGAACGTGGTCCATGATGTTACATCTGAACTTCTTTCAACTGCTCAGCAACTTGTTGATGCTGGACATGATGCCAACAACATTTGCTTGGATCCAGGCATTGGTTTTGGAAAGACATTGAAACATAATCTCGAACTTCTCAAAGGATGGAGCGAGTTTCGAAGTCAACATGATTTCTCGATTCTTTGGGGCGTTTCAAGGAAATCAATGATCGGTCAATTAACGGGACATGACTCCACGGAAGATCGATTGTTTGGTACACTCGGTGTAGCCGCCTATGCGCATCAAGTCGGAATTGATTGGTTGAGGGTTCATGATGTGCAAGCACATGCTGACTTGCTACGCGTCATGGAACATTTGGACTAAGTGATGCCGCCACCAATGAAGCCAGCAGCAGCAAACCATGCCCCAAGCATACTTCCAAGATTGGTGAGGGCAGTCACCAATAACACCCGTCCTGCTCGATTGCTCCAAAATCCACCAATGGATGTTCCTTTCAGAAACAATTGCAAATCTTCGGCCGTCGGTTCAGAAATCCGAAGTTGAACATACCCTGCGAACCAACCAGCAGCAAGTGCTGGATTCAGCGAAGTGATTGGACTCGCTAACGCAGCGGTAAGTATCGCCAAGGGATGGCCGCGTGCAAGAATACAGCCAATTGCAGCAAAGACAGCGTTGAACAATGTCCATACTGTCAGCATCTTGACAATATCAACATCATCGTTGTTGTACAAAGCAAAACCGACCAACCCCATGACGATCAATGGAATTGCAAACGGAAGTGTTTTTCCAACGATGCCTTTCTTTGGAACGGTTGAAATTTCTTGCATTCGTTCGGGTGCAAGTGGAGAGTACGGTGTGAGTGCTCGCTCAATTCCTTTCAGATGACCTGCTCCTACGACAACGAGCATCTTTTCTTCGGTTTTTGCTTGCATAATCTTCTCAGCAATGTATTGGTCTCGCTCGTCGATCAACGCTTCGCCAGCTCCTGGAGAGAATTCCTTGAGTTCCTCCATCATCGAAGAGAGAAGATCTGAATCGGAAAGCAAATCATCGAGATCGATGACCTCTTCTTCGTCTTCTTCATCAGCAAAAAGTGAGAACAGTAATCGAAATCGTTCCCGCCATTTCATTTTCTTCCAAGCTCTTCGCATCGTTACTTGGATGTCCCGGTCGACCAAGGCGACTTCAATTCCAGCAGCCTTTGCGGTTTCAACTGCTGCAAGCAATTCAGCTCCCGGTTCTTGTCCTTCATTCAACCCCATTCGACGTTGTTCAGCACTCAACATCGCTTGTATGAGGACCATCGGCGCTTTTCCTTCTTTGATGACTCTACGCAGTCCTTCTTTGTCCAAACGTCGCCCTTCAACAAGCGCATCATGTCGAGTTTGACACAATTCAACGCCAACAATTTTCGGTTGATAGGATTCGATTTGTTCTCGAACAGCTTCAACCGATGCAGTCGCAACATGTGCTGTTCCCAACAAACGAAGCGTCGGTGAAATATCGATGAATGGTGCGGATTCACTCATACGTCATCCTCCGTTGAAAACAACGTTGCTAAGCGTTGGGTGAGTGCTGATAGGACCGATTGATGCTCTTCATCACCAATCATTTCTTCAAAACCAAGGGATGTGAGAAGGATTTGACCACCAGCCATTCCGCTATGTCCGCCTGCTTGTCCATCTGGGAACTCCTTTGCAAGTGCAAGACCAATGTGGAGATGTTCTCGACGACTACGAGCAGAGAGCAGGACCTTGTTGCGTTGAATTCCATACACACAAACAACATCGGTGTTGGATGTAGCGAACAAGAAGTCTGCAACTTGGGCAAGATCGTCTCTTCGAACAAGATTGTTGATCGGAGCAAGAACGAGCCCATTCTTCTGAATCATTGTTGCAAGGGCTTGTTGAAACGATTCCAACGTTTCAGGTGTGCGCAGAGGTGCTTGAATGGACTGAAGCAATGCATCATCGACCCATGTATTCAACCACATGAGTGCTCGTAAATCGACCTGATTGAAGGCACGTGTAAACGAGAGTGTGTCCGTTCGTAAGCCAAAGGAGAGCGCAGTGGCTAATCTCGGGGTCATTTCCAGACTCATACTCATGAGTAGATTGGCGATAAGGGAAGATGTTGCAGAATATTCTGGTCGAAGAAACGCAACATCTGCTGTGACGTTCTTCTCTGATGTATGATGATCGATGATAATGTGCGGGACGCAATCAGCAGGGAGTATGTTGTTCGCTCCGGGTTGATGGAAATCAACCGTAATGATACACTCGGCCTCATTCAAGACATCGTCAAGTTCCCAATCGAGAAGAATACGTCGTAGCGGAATCTCCAAGAGGCGAACCATTGCTTGATTCTGCTGATGTTCAATCAGACCTCCATGATAGATGGTTGGTTCATGACCAAGAAACGCAACGAGTTCATGCATTGCCAATGCTGAGGCGAGTGCATCAGGATCAGGATTGTCATGACAGAAGATTGCAACCTTGGATTGAGGTGGAAGATGCCGAATATAGGATTCGAGAACGGTCGCACCTGCATGACGTTCCCAAGCACGAACCTTTTCTTTGTAAGCGGCTGTGATGATGTCTTCAACATCGATTTTATCGACTGAATCGATTGTTTCATCAACCAATGATTTTTCAGATAATAGTGGTGTTTCTGGCCAACGTTGACGCATCGCAGAGAGAGCGTCCTCTCCTTCAAGTATTTCAGAGTCAACAAGGATGACTGCTGTTGGTTTCTGACCTCCATCGGGTAGTTCAGAGGGTCTCATTGGTTGAGGAAGCGGGAGAATTTCGCAATCACCAATCTCTTCCGAAATTTCAAGATTTGAGGCAAGGCCAATCAATCGAGTTGGCCTACGCTGTGAACACCAACGTGCAAGATTAACAGCAACTGTGCTGTGTCCTATCACCAAGAACATCTGATGCTCCTCGGTTTGAGTGTAGGTCGTTTAGACTTGAAGGTTCGTATTCAGAACGAAATCTGGACGTTTTCTCGCTGTACGCCTTCAACAACAAACAATTCTCTTCGAACGCATCCCTTGATTCCTGCAACGAAGTTTGTTGGAATCATTTGAATTGCAGCGTTGAAATTTGTAGAGGATGCGTTGTAGAATTCACGTCGATCAGCGAGTTGGTTCTCAAGTGCAACAAGTTGGTTTTGTAGGTTTACAAACGAAGTGTCGGCCTTGAGGTCGGGGTATTGTTCTGCAACCATGTTGATGCGAGGAAGCATGCCAGCAAGAATGCCTTCCGCAGCACCAACGCCCTTGACGTCGCCTTGTGCAAGAGCACCGGCAGCGGTTTGTCGGGCTTGAGCAAATTGCTCGAAAATTTCTCGCTCATGCTCTGCATAACCCTTAACGATGTTGACAAGGTTTGGAATCATGTCGTAGCGTTGCTTGAGCAAGACATCGATGTCTGCCCAAGATTTGTTTGCATTCTCTTCCAATCGAACGAGTCGATTCCATGTACTGAAAAACCAGATGATGAAGATAAAGAATAGAAAGCCGCCAACGATAAGGCCAATGGTAAGTGCGTCCATACAACTTCTATGTGTCAAACACTTATCAATCTATACCACCAATTGCGCTGATATGATATGCTGGGTTTGAATGGAAATGCTATGGACGCCGTAACGATGGCCGTAGTTTTACTCGGCTGTGGTTTCATTGGGTTCGTTTTTGCCCCTCTTGGTTTGGGTGGAGGGCTTCTCTTCGCACCGTTGCTTCATTATGGACTGGACTGGGAGATTGATGGTGCGTTGTTGATCGTATCGCTTGGCCTTTCTGCAACCGTTTCTTGGGGTTCTGGCTTGAGACACCGGAAGGAAGAACTCGTGTCGGATGAACGACTCAAACAGAGTTTACTTGGGGCGCTACCTGGCGCAATCCTCGGTGTGTTCATCGTTGCTTCACTTCAAGGATCATTTGATATCATTTTCAAAGCACTGAGTTTGGTTTTCATATCGTGGGCAATTGTCAAAACCCTTCGTTCAAAAGCAAATTTTTCACAAGAAGAAGATGTAATGAGTCTGCTTCCGTTACGAGTCGGAACAGGTGCAGGAGGCATGTTATCTTCCATCCTCGCAATTGGAGCAGGTGCGATTTACGTTCCTGTTTTGCGAGCGTACGGAGGTCTTGCATCAAGAAAAGCAATCGGTACGAGCCTTCACATCATGATGATCGTTCTACCGATTTCGATTCTGACTCACTTCGTTGCACTTGATGCAGCGCAAATGGATGTACTTTCATCCAATCTCATGCTCATTCTCTGTATGCCAATCGTCGTTGGAATTTCATCCAATCTTGGGGCAAAATTTGGCATTGCAAAGGTTTCTGAGCAACGAATAATGAATCTATTCGTGTTGGTTCTCATCGTCATTGGTGTTCGATACATCCTCGATGTAACATCGAGAATGTTCTAATCAACAAGCATCGAAGGCTTCGATCAGATACTCTGTAATCGGACTGGTCCAAGCGAGTTCGCTAATTCCATCCCGACCTTGCAAAGCATACGCTCGGACAACATCACGAACACGGACGTTACCATCGGAAGAACGTGCGAGAATTGTTGCACCTTTGATCGCCTTACCTGTTCCGTGTGGATCATAGACCGTGTCAAGAGCTTCTTCGAGGAACCAATCGGCTTTTCCACCCGGTTCGCCCTCGTAGGTTTTCTTTGGTCGCTTTGCACCAAACATACCGCCAGATTTCGGTTTGCTCTTCGGTTTTGATTGGGTTTTCTTTGGCTTGGATTTTGCCTTTGATTCAGACTTCTCAGAGGATTTTGTCTTCCCTTCCGATTTGAATTCCTTTTCGAGTTCAGCACGAATCTCAGCCTCAAGTTTCTCTCTCAGGGACTCTTCATTACCTTCTGCTGCAGATTTTGCAGCACGAGCAACAGCATCATCACGCTCATCCTTGAGCGCTTGAATCACGTTAACATAATGGCTGGCGACCTCAATCAGCGCAGTTTCCATGGCCGCTTCCATTTGCATCGATACAACATCGGAGGATGACTCTCTCCATTTCCTCCACTGCAGCATGGTGTTGTTGTGAATATCCGATCCGCATTTCGGACAAAAGCTTCGCTTAGGGGGTTTGAGAACAGGGATTGCTCGCATTGCATCAGGGTCAATTCCTTCATGCTCTCCGCTGGCAACATCGTGAATGTGTGTTGATGCATCCATTCCGTGATTCATCGCATCTCGAAACATGCCATCCGACATGTCGAGGGTTCCCGCTTTGATCATGTCCCATCCAGTGGTGCCACGAACAACAGCTCGAACAGCAGCGTTGGCTGCGGGTGACTGTCCAAATTCGTGTTTCTTCAGTGTAGATATTTCTTCTCCAGCCCCTTCGAACGCTTGGCCGATGTCGAAATTTTCACCATCATCTGCGGCAGCTGCGATTCCCATCGTGATTGGATTGGCACCTTCTTCGACACGAGCGATCATATCGAACTTTTCAGCCATGGAAAGATCTTCTCGGTGACGAATGACCTCTTTGATTTGGTTGAGGTCATGCCCTGTGGAAGTGATGGGACCTTGGACAGTCAAATCGTGACCACAGGAAAGACAGAACTTTGCAGCAGCCTCGACCCCAGCCTCGCACGTTGGGCAATAGACGCCTGCCATGACATCGAGATGGTCCGACCTCTTTTCAACTCTTAGGGTGAAGCGTGTGCAAAGGTTAGGATTCTTGCCTGGCTTCAAGACATGCGCTCAACAAATTGATGATGGACGTTTGATCGAGTTCTGCTAGAATACTTGGCAAGCGTGGACCACGCTCGACGCCCATGATGCACAAATACAGCGCTCTGTATGCATGACGAGGTGATGTTTCAATCCCTTTTGCTGTGCTTGAAATGGTAGTTTGAATACTTGCAGCCTCCCATTCACAGGTGCGAAGGGATGCAATAAGATGCGGTAAAATTGCAATGTTGTCATCATCCAACTGGCTGATTGCCTCGAGATGAGGCTCCGCAAGAATGGTTATTCGAAGTTCGTCAGGGAAGTGTCTCGATTGTACCCATGTTCGCATTCGTTGGAGGCGATCTCTCATCGTTTGTGGGACCGTTCCTTGAAGTCCAAGAGATGCCCAGACATCTTCATCCCGAGATTTTGTTTGTGCGAGCATTGCAAGATGTCGGAAGGTGACAGAAGTTGCTTCCTCAAGTGGTGCGATGAGCGATAATTCAAGTGCAGATTTTGCATCTTCAATAGCGACCTTTTGTCTCCGACTCAAGCCTTCCTTATCCATTTCTATAGAGAAATCCCGAGCGGTTGTTCGCTCGAACTCATCGGCCAGATTCACAAGTCCCATGCCCGTATCAAATTCGATGGCCTTGTTGGGTTTGGTTGATGCAACGAGATATCGTAGAATTTCAGGAGGCACGAGAGAGAGTGCTTCCAATGGACCAATGGTATTGCCTGATGATGAGGACATTGCGCCTTGGCCACGCAAACTGATCCATTCATAGGTCAAATCAAGTGGTGCCTCGATACCAAACAGTTCGACAATTTCCTTACCAGTGTCATAGGAACCGCCTGCAGCACCATGGTCCTTACCGAACGGTTCCATGGTGACGCCAATCCATGCCCACTTTGCTGGCCAATCAATCCGCCACGGAAGTTTTCCTTCACCCTTCGTGACATCACTTGTTCCCGGATTTCCTTCAGAATCGATCCATGAAACAATCGGGTCGTTCCATCCAGTTACGCGGATTCCATCGATGGAGCCTTTTGCATCAATCGGATTCCAAGGAAACCAGTCATCTGCGAGTTCCCGACTTGAAACCCGTTCGATGATTTCTCGAATGCTGTCTGCATTGTTGCAAGCGATGCGAGCGGTTTCAGCGAATTTGCCAGACGCATATGATTCGTAATTATCGATGAATCTTGGGCGAACATCAATTTGTTCGAGTGCTTGCTTGAACGGTTCAAGAAAATGATCTGCATAAGACACGCCGTTTGCAAATCGCTCCACGTCTGGTTGACCGTTCTCATCAGGTGGTGGAATTTGTTTGAGTTGATGACCGATGTATCGGGAATAGGAATCATCGAGGAACGAGTAGACTTTTCGAAGGGGGTCTGCACTATCGACGATGAAAACGAACTCGACATCAAGGCCAGCTTTTTTTGCGGCTTTCGAAATCATATCACCTGTGAGGATCTCACGAAGATGACCGATGTGGAATTCCCCGCTCGGCGTAATACCGGTTGAAACGATGTGTTTGGAGCCACGCTCTGTAAGGCGCTGCGCAACGACATCCGACCAGTGCATGCATTCACCTCAGACTGGAACAGCTCGAATCAATCCTCGGAGTGGAACATCGTCGACTTCGTTTCGTACGGTCTTATTGACGAGAACAAGTGCGAGGACAACTTCACCACCAGAAGCACGGATGGCTGCAATCGTGTTGCTCATCGTTACGCCAGTCGAGAGTACATCGTCGATAATCACGACCTTCTTTCCGCCTCCGACTTGACCATACTTGTTCGAAAGTGCTACAGCCCCTGGCTCGCCATCGACATTACGATGGATTGCAACTTCAACATCGAGTGCTTGAGCAACTTCGTGTGCAAAAGCAATACCATTGATGGAAATGCCGACCACAGTGTCCACTTCTTCCGTTTCTTCCATAACAACATCGGCCATGATGTCGCCGATTGCTGTTATTCGTGCAGGTCGAACACCGATGGTTCTCCAACCGATGCGAACATCGGTTGGACGTTCAGAGGTTGAATCTGTGAGGAGCCATTGAATCGTATCTTGAGAGAGCGATAATTCATCTGCAATCTGTTGCGAATTCAAGCCATCTTTTCGCAAATTTCTGACGATGGTTTTCAATTCATCAATACCCATTTCCATGTTATCGTGTTGGGCGAGTGCACCGACCTCCATGAAGGCTTTGCATGGTTTTCATCAAAGACTTGAAGAGAAAGGGGTGTCAGGCTTTGTCATGAGCGACTTCGATTATGAGACACTGCTGAACAGAGCACGTGAAAACATTCCAGAGGATATTTCCGCTCGTGCACGTTGGCGGTTACCAGAACCACAGATCATGATCGAGGGTTCAAATACCATTTTGCGAAACTTTACCGAAGTTGTTGGGATGATGGACCGAGACGATAACCACGTATACCAATACATTCTCAATGAGCTTGGTACATCTGGTTCAAGAGATGGCCCACGTGCTCGTTTCAAGGGACGTATTCCACCAAAGCGTTTGAAGAAGGCCATCGTTGGCTATGTCAACACCTACATCAAGTGCAGTCAATGCGGCGCTCCTGATACACACTTCATCAAACAAGACCGAACTACGTTGCTCAAATGTCAAGCATGTGGTGCAACTCGTCCAGTCAAGCTTTGATCGAGATTATTCGTCAAAGCGCATGAGCAAGTCGTCATCAATCGTGCCGTTCTTGAGATTCTCAATCAACGATTTGATGTCAATATCTGGTGACAATCGATACCATGTCCCTTCAGGATAAACGACACATGCAACCCCATTCTCACAAAAATCAAGACAACCTGACTTCTGGATTCGAATGTTTTCAAGTCCTTGTTCACGACCTGCAGCTTTGATGGCTGAAAGCAACTCAAGACTACCTCTCTTCTTGCAGGAGGGTCGACTCGCTCCCTCGGGACGTTCATGTCCACAAATGAAAACATGGCGTGCATAGCCAGGCTGGTCACGTCCTTTTGGATCGGTTGGCATGTTCATTCCTCAACTGCATTGATGGCTTGAGCAACGTCTATGTCAAGCATCGTGACCTTCCCTTGGTCATGCGTCGTTAGTTCAACAACGACATAACCCCATCCAAAATGCAGGTCTGCATGGTGATTCTTCGCTTCGCAAATTTCACTGATTTTATCGACAAAGGCCTTTGCTCGAGCAAAGTCTTCGAATTCAAATTCACGCATCAGATGGTCTTCCTGAATCGACCACCCGTCAGGGATTTCCATATATTCAGCCCCAAAGATGTGCATCGTCGTTGCCAGTCGTTTCCTTTTCGACTTTTTCGTGCAAGGTTGAACGTCGCTTCATGTCTTCGCGTTCGAAGGCAAGGAGCTCCTTATCATCGATGTAGGCTGGGCGTGTATGAGCGATGAGTACGATTTGAACAATCGTATCTCGTGCAATAAATCGCTGAACTCCATCCTCATCAAGAACTTCCAGACTGGTTTTTCCAGATGAAATGAGTCGGCCTCGAACCCATGGGTCTGCATCGGGTAGTAGGGCACGTGCATCGATGAGAATTTCGATTAAATCATCTCGACGAAGACCGTTTCTTCGTTCTAAAAGGTCCCCATGATGAACGCTTTGGAGTTTTTCAAGGGCAGGAGAACCGAGTTCTTTCCACAATCCGAGCGCCCATTCAGGAAGGTCAACCTTGTTGGATTTCTTCGCCATATGATTCCCTGCATGGCGACCCTACATAACCATGTGCAATTTCTAATTTCAATCCATGAACGGGGTGAGGGGTTCATCAAGGGTTGGCGCTCCGCTTGAATCGGGGTTGACATGAAAGTCACGTGGCGGCAATTGCCAACGGTCTTGTTCGAGGATGAAGTCCTCGACAAAGCGTTCTCCCGTGCTCGGAAAGCGGCGGACCGTGTTGAAGACCCAAATCGAGTCTTTCGAACTCGAAAACAAATGACCCGTATGGTCCAAACCGCTGCAGATATCATTCACACGATGTTGAACGAAACGGTTCAAACCTGGCCTTCACTTGATCAATCACCACAGTTTGATGTGGCGATGATCGAGGCTTGTGTCGGAACCGATGACTATCGCCATCATCTCTCCATGCTTCAATGGGGCGCTTCACAAGTGCAAAGGATTGCAACACAAAACAACCGAAAAATCATACGAACAGCACGTATTGAATTAATGCATGAAGCTCGAAGAGAAGCCTATGGTCGAATCGGTTCCATCATGGGGCGTGTAGGTCCGTCGTTGAAGTGGCTGAACGAATCCAGAGAGATCCTCAAAGCACTTCCACAAATTGATAGCAGCCTACCTGTCATCGTCGTGTGTGGTGCGCCAAATGTTGGTAAATCTGCCTTCATCAGTGCTTTATCATCGGGCAACATGGAAGTGAATCATTACCCGTTCACAACGAAACAAATCCACATCGGCCACTTTACCCATCGTCGTTTGCAACATCAAATGGTCGATACGCCGGGTCTGCTCGATCGTCCAATGCATGAACGAAATTCGATTGAATTGCAAGCGATTGCTGCCTTAGAGCATATTGGAAGTTTGGTATTGTTTTTGATCGATAAAACCGAGAGTTGTGGCATGTCTTGGGAAGACCAAATGAATCTCCTCGAAGATGTTGAACGTCTTCTTCCTGGTACAGAACTGTTGGTTGTGAGTTCCAAAGCAGATGCGCTTAAGCCATTGCCATCCGATTGGGATTTGGTACAAGAAGCTGAACAACGATGGCGAGACAATGGTTCTCAAGGCCAACCAAAGTTACCGCTTCTTTACGATGATGAAGGTCGACCGACAATGAGTGCTTTGGAGAATGTTGGTCTTGACGCACTAAGACTTGAAGTGGTTCGCAAGGTCAAAGATGCTGAGGTTGTTGATCCACTTACGCTACCAGAAGGATGGCATCGAACAAGCTAGGTTTACATCAACCGGGCGAGCACTGGAAGGATGGTCAAAAAGGCGAAAATGCCGAAGAACACCAACATCCAAACGCGCATGCGTTCCTTATTCTTCTCATCCTTCTCGTATTTCTTGATACAATCCGGATCTTTACAGACACGTTCTTCGGCTTTTGGCGAAATATCAATGCCACAAACACGACAATGCTTGTGTGAAGGAATGTGTGCCTGCGCTTTGGAACGCTTTGGCATGTTCTTGACTTTCTGCTTCACAGCTGATGCATCGACCATCGAATCACTCCGGTTGAACCAAGGTTCCTTCGAATGGCCGTCCTTCCAATGCATCTTCAATTCGACGGATATCTCGACCATCGAGCACGCCAATTCTCAACCCGCATTCAATTGCCCATTGAACGGCAATAGGGTCAACTGCAGCGCTTTGACCAGGATCAAGAGCCTCTTTCCCTGTAATCTCTTGAAGTTCTGAAAGCGTGAGCATGTCAATCGGCTCAGCGTCATCATTGGTACGGGGATCTGCTGTGTATACGTGCGATACATTGGTTGCAATGATGACATTTGCAGCACCTGAATCCCGAGCGAAGGCTACACTCACCGCATCGGTGGTATGGCCTGGTTTGGTCCCGCCCATCACAACAACATCAAATCGTTCGAAGAGTGTAGCAGCAGTATCGGTACTTGTTGGAACAACATCCGCTACGTTGCAGCCGATTTCTGCCAACATCGTTTGAAGGATTGTTGCATTCAACCGTGTTGCAGCAATGCCGATTTCATCGAGTTGATATCGGTCTTTGACAAGATGTTCTGCCAGTTGAATCCCATCTCGTGCAGGTTTTCCCCCACCAATGACCAAACCGATTTTGCGTCCATTCCCTTCGAGATGAACAATGGTCTGTCGAAGTTGACCGAGCCATGTCTTGACATCATGGTCGCCATAGAGGAGCGAGCCTCCCAATGCGATGATGGCTGGTGCGACCATAGAAACGCCTCGACAAGGCGTTTCTTATGGCTTGTCCTACGAAATTCAAGGCGAGAGTTGAAAACCCTTGGTCCGACCCCAACAGACAGGGGGTCGAAACGTGTCAGATGATGGTGAACTCGCAACGCGTCGGCTTCGCCTCAAACTTGCGCTTGAGGACCTGCGAGAAATGAAGGGGTTTGGTACTGAACTCGTCACGGTTATTATTCCGCCAGACCGACAAATTAGTGATGCTCGTTCATTGCTTCAAAATGAGCATGGGCAGGCAGCCAACATTAAGTCCAAGTCCACTCGAAAGAATGTACAAGGGGCGATTGAATCAGCAATATCGTCGCTCTCTCGTTTCAAAACACCCGGAGAGCGAGGCATTGCTCTGTTTACAGGGGCGATTATTGTTGGTAATAATAAGACACGGCAAACAACCGTCGTCATCGATGATCCTCCTCAGGAATTGCTTTCATTCCGTTATCGATGCGACTCAACGTTCGAATTAACGCAACTTGAGGATATGCTCGTCGATAAGCGGTCCTATGGTTTGTTTGTCATCGATCGTTCTGAAGCAGCGTATGGTATCGCCTCAGGAAAACGGATTCACGTTCAGGAGCATCTCGTTTCCAACATTATGGGCAAACACCGACAAGGAGGTCAGTCTGCCCAACGTTTTGAGCGATTGATCGAAGAAGCGGCTCATAATTTCTTTAAGCGAGCGACTGAACACGCATGTTCCTATTGGCTTCCGAATCTCGAAAACATTCAGGCCATCATTATCGGTGGGCCAGGGGCAACCAAGGACTATGTTGTTCGCAATGATTACTTCCATCATGAAATTGCTAAAAAAATTGCTAAGACGCATTTCGATGTTGGTTATTCCAACGAATCTGGCGTTCGTGAACTTGTCGATAATGCGGGTGCATTGATGGGTGAGATTGAATTGGATGCTGAGCGGCAAATCATGAATCGATTCCTAGCTGAATTGATCAAACCTCAGCCACGAGCAACCTACGGTGAGATGATGCTACGTCAGGCGCTTGAACAGGGTGCAGTCGATACACTCCTCATCTCTGAGAATATGCGAAAGAATTCAGTGGAAATCGAATGCGGAGGCTGCGGTCATACGTGGACTGCATCGGTTGCTCGGACCGAGGAACTTCCAGAATGCCCTTCATGTGGAGTAAGTAATGACTCACATAAGGAACTATCCAACATCTCTTTGATCGATGTTCTCAGTGAAATGGCTGCAAAATCAAACAGTGAAATTGCGTTCATTTCAATCGATACTGAAGAAGGTGCACAACTTGCACATGGTTTTGGCGGCCTCGCTGCAATCCTTCGTTATCCAATGATGTGAGGTGTTGAATTGAGAGTACTTGAAACCGTCATTTCTTCACATCTTGCGGATCTTCTCTCCAAGAAAGGTCTCGAAAAATCCACTTGGGCATCGATGTTGCAGCCGAGTCGAGAAGCGAGTCAAGGTGATTTGACCTTGCCTTGCTTTCCATTTGCTTCAATGTTGAAGATGGCCCCACAAGCGATTGCTGATGAACTCGCAGCTTCGTTCCCAGACATTGATGCCTTACTCGATGTCACTTCGATGAATGGGTATCTGAATTTCATCGCCAACCCGGAATGGCTCGCAGACACGGTCCTTTCAGGACAGATTCATGTTGGAAATGCGCTTGAGAATACGGGTAAGACTGAAGAACAAGTTCTGATTGAACACACTTCTGCAAATCCAAACGGTCCTTTCCACGTTGGACGTGCACGTAACGCCATCTTAGGCGATACGTTGGTTCGCCTCAATCGTCTGCATGGTAATGATGTCCGTGCAGAATACTATGTTGATGATATGGGGAAACAGGTCGGTGTCCTTGCCTGGGCCCTTGACAATCTCAGTGAAGATGATGTGAATGAACTCCTTTCTGAGCGAGAACCGCCTTCAGAGCGATGGTTAACGAAGGCAGATCATCAGCGTGTCCGATGGTATCAAGCTGCGCAAGTGTTGCGAAAGGATGCTGATGAGGATCGAAAAGCGCAGATCGAGCAAGACATTGGAGCGCTCGTCCATGCCAGTGAACATGGCGATGTTGCTGTGTTGGAATCCTTTGAGTCCGCATATACGCCTGTGCTGGACGGGATGCTTGCAACGCTTTCACGTCTTGGGATATCCTATGACACTTTCACCAAAGAATCGAGATTTGTTGTTGATGGAACCGTTGCAGAATTGATGGAAACATTGGATGCGTTGGACATTGCAGGTACAGCCGACAACGGTGCTGGTTTCCTCGATCTTGGTCAACGTGGTCTGAAAGGAAAGACTGAATTCTTCTATAGAAGAGGTGATGGTTCAAGTCTTTATGCGACTCGAGACGTTGCGTACCACATGTGGAAATGGGGCGAATCAAATCGTCTTGTCAACGTGCTTGGTGAAGATCACAAATTGCAAGCCAAGCAGGTAGGCCTCACGCTTGAAGAACTTGGCCAACAGCGTCCTGAAGTCCTGTTTTATTCCTTCATCAAACTGCCTGAAGGCAAGATGAGTACACGTCAAGGCAATGTTGTCTTCATGGACGACCTTCTCGAGGAAGCACATGCACAAGCCTCCGCAGTTGTTCGAGAATTGCGACCGGAATACGATGATGCGAAGGTTTCTCTCATCGCTGAAGCGGTTGGAACTGCAGCAGTTCGGTTCAACATCATCAAAGTCAGTCCAGAAAAAGGGTTCACGTTCCGATGGGAAGAAGCACTTGCCTTTGAGGCAGGATCTGCACCATTCATCATGTATGCACATACTCGTGCGTGTTCAATTGCGAAGCGTGCCAGCGACCTTCCTTCAACACCCGTCACACGACCAAGTGTGGATGCTATGCCTGAAGGATTGGTTGCCTTGCTTCGTCTCATGTGCACGCACAACGATGTGCTCGGACGCTCGGTTCGTGAACAAAAAGCACATCTCTTTGCTCTTCACATGCTTGAACTTGCAACTTCGTACAATGGCTTCTATCGTGATTGTCCCGTTGTACGCGATGGTCAAGTTGATGGATTCGCTTATGCAATCAGCGAAATGGCTCGAAACTTGATGCGCACTGGTCTTGAAGGACTTGGAATTACGCCAATTGAAGAGATGTAATCATTCAGTTTGCTGATTGGATGATGCATACATCGCTTGTGTTACAGTATCTGGATGTTCATCGGTAGCTGCGAGGACATCCGCACCAATCGTTCGCAGTTCATTGTACGCTTCTTCGATCTCTTTGACTTGTTTCAAGAATCGAAGTGGTGGCCAGCCACAATCGATAATCTCGGGGTCGACTGTACTCTGTTCAATCCAAGCTGAACATTGTGAACCATAGCAAAGTGCAGAGAGGTGTTCCAAGTCCACCCAAAAGGTTCGTCGTTGACAGACGGGACAGATTTTTCCTTCAAGTGTGGAGAGAACGGTCATCCCATCCTCACCAACGACATCAACGTCCCAAGCGATTATGGTCGCCTGTTGGAGGTTCATTTGCTCACTTTTGCCAAGAAAGGTCTTCATGACCTCCCAGGCGATTTGTTCAGTACTGAAACAACCTAGGCCAATCGCGTTCCCATCCGCTTCAAGGACGGATGGAACAAACACACGCTTGGGTGAATCCATGCATCGCCTTGAAACCCAAGGCCTTTGAATGCTCGCATATTTGTTGTAAAGATTCAACGATTCCACGTGTATTCGATAAAAGGCAATCCACCCGGATGCGGAAGAGGCGCTTCAGGCTTCTCAATTCTGATGAAGATTGTTTCAACATTGCTTGATTGTTGAATAATTTCAGATATTTGTACCGCCATCGATTCCAGTAGTCGAATTGGTGGAGAATCAAGAACGATGGCATCAATGGCAGATTGCAGTTGTGCATAATCCAACGTGGTTCCGAGTTGACCATCTTCAATGGGTCCTGAAAGGTCAACTCGAATCGAGATGTTGAACGGTTGTGCACGCTCATGCTCTTCGTCAAAATAGCCATGAATGCCATGAACAAGATAGTCATCAAGTCCAACCGAGATTGGCAAAGTGATCACTCCTCATCGCGCTCATGAACCCAGATCAGATGATACCCGAATTGAGTTTTGACCGGTGATGAGACTGTCTTGAGTGGTGTACTCCAGACTGCCTCCTCAAATTCACGGACCATGTTGCCTTTACGGAACCAACCAAGGTCACCGCCACGTTGGGAAGATGGGCAGGTGGATTTCTTTCGCGCAAATTTCTGAAAATCCTTGAGCTTTCCAATCTTTTCTGAAATTTGAACCGCCTCGGATTTTGAAGCCACCAAAATGTGTGAAGCGTGTGCGCTTGGTTTTACCATAACCTGCCGACTCGCAACGCCTTCTTGAACTCAACGCTCATGCAAAGACGGGCCATCCAAGGTGTCGGATGTAGGTCCCATAGGCGATGACGGAGACGCCCAATGATTCCTCATTGAAGCGGTCCATTGTATCTGCATAGGAGTGATACTCCCAAGAACCTGAGCCATAACAAGTCAATGCATTACCTGTGACGCCATCGGGGAGATCGTACACAAATGGCCCGTGGTCTGAATTGTATGGCATCCCATCTGGTTCACCTTTCTCGCCCAATAAGAGGCCAGTCGAGACAGAATATTTCGGGAAAAGATCTGGACGCTCATCCTCGAGGACATCAAAAATGTCTTTCATGGCATTGATGTCTTCTTTGGAATTCGAGAAGAAGCGAAGAGAATTACCTCTATTTGCGATGTCAATGTCCACATGGTTCATGTCGAGGTTGATGTAAAGACGAAGATTTCGAGCGAGTTCGTCAGCATTTGCGCCAACGTATGCTTTGCTTCCCCACAAACCTTCCTCTTCTCCACCCCATGTGCAAAATCGAATCGTGTATTCAGGCTCGCCACTTTCATTTGCAACCATAGCGATTTGGCGGGCCATTTCCAGCACGGTAGCAGTTCCTGATGTATCATCGACAGCTCCTTGTGCATGGTACACCGTATCATGATGAGCACCGACGATGATCAAATCGTCGCTCTTTCCATACAACGTTCCGCAAGGGACACTGACCGATAGGTCGCCTGCATTATCAACGTCCGAAAACAGACGAAGGTATGCTCCTTGGGATGCTAAATCAAGCATTTGATTTCCAGTATTGTTTGAAACGGCAATGAACGGGATATTTTCTGGAATAGAACCACTGTTTGCTGCTTTCATCTCATCGACTCGAATCGATTTGAAAATAGGAATACAATCGTCGGATACGATTTGACCACAATTGGATTGATTGTTAATTCGGAAGATTCCTGCTAAACTAAATTCTGCTGCTTTGATGTAGATTCCAGTATTTCCATCGACGCTGTTCCCGCCTCGAACAATGCCAACTTTTCCAGTGGCCGCGCCCCACAAGCCATCGTCTGTCCCGTCACCAAGGTCGATCAATTCCATCTCTTGACCAAATTGAATATCTGCTGAGCCTGAATATCCTTGCAGAACAAATTCTGTTCGATGTTCAAATTCTGTGATTGCACCAACGCCACTGTTGCAGGCAGCCCCGCTTACGATGCCACCAAAGATTCCATCAGCAGGAGGAATGCACATGGAGACAATCGGTGCGCTGTTGATCGCAAACATCGGTACAGGATAGGTGTTCAATTGTGGCGAATAGCCCATCTCAGTGAGGTTGTCGAGAATCATTTGTGCTCCAGCAGCCTCTTCAGCGCTTCCTGACATACGTCCTTCCCATTCAGGATGACCTAAGTTCACGAGTTCTTGGGCATACCATCGAGTCTTTTCAGCGTCGAACCCAATTGGTTGATAGATGGGTTCATCTTCGCCAAAACCAAGAATTTGAGGATTCAAGATGACGAGTGTCAAGAGTAAAACCGCTGCAATGGAGCCGACTGTTTGTGCTAGATTGAATTGTCCAATGACATTTCTTGTCCATATTGAGGTTCCCAGTTCGATGGTTTTCTCTTCGTTGGTCGCATTCAATCGTTGAATAAGATCGGCTTTTTTTCCTGATTTGGGTAAACCCTTCTCATCGAGCATTGCTTTGAGCTGATTCACAGTCAAGGATTCAAGCGAAACGTCATCGCTCATACCACCATCAAATGCTTTGCTCATTTGAACCCGTTGCCTCGATGCATCTCAATCGTCGAGTTCTTCACCCGTCCATCGTTTGCCGATGGTATGTTCAAGGCCAATCTGGTCAAGAATTCGAGCCACAACAAAGTCAACCATGTCATCGATTGACGTCGGATGGTTGTAGAAACCAGGTGATGCTGGGATGACGACTGTGCCCCATGCAGAGAGTTTTGCCATGTTTTCGAGATGAACGGTAGCATAAGGCGCTTCTCGTGGAACGATGATGAGTTTCCTACGCTCCTTCATGGCAACGATTGCAGATCGTGTGATGAGATTGTCACCAATCCCGGCTGCGAGTTTTCCGAGTGTTGTACCTGAACAAGGACAGATGACAACGGCATCGATTGGAGCAGATCCCGAGGCAGATTTGGCGCCAATGTTGGCTTGTTCTTCGAGGAGTGCACCGGTTGATTCAGCGAGTTCTTCTGGAGTTGTATCGCACTCATGCTTCAGTGTAATGCGTCCAGAATCGCTGACAACAAGCCGAATCCCAATTCCAAGTTCGTTCAGAACTTGTGCAAGCCGAACGCCGTAGATGGCTCCACTTGCACCGGAAATACCGAGAACGACCTCGCCCATGATTCAAATTGGACGCATTCTCATATATGCAGTTGTTTATTTCCTCACGCTTGTTTTCGTTGCAAATGCTGTTGCATTTGCTTGACGAGTGCACGTTCAAGTTGTGTTTTTTCGATTGCATAGCCCAATTGCTTCAACGACGTCGTTGTCGATTCACGTAATCCACATCCTGCAAGATTCTCAACCCGTCCTTTTGGCGTATCGTAGTTGATGGTAAATCCATGACGGCTGACCCATCGCAAGAATGAGAGTCCAATGCTGCAAATCTTCTTGCCGTCCACCCAAACACCTTGCATTCTCTCATCTCTGTATCCTGTTATTGCAAGTGCTTCCAAAGATGCTATCACCCATGTTTCGATTTTGGAAATGATGTCTGCTACAGATTTCTCGTCATCTTTGTTCCAATGAATGATCGGATACACGACCAATTGGCCAGGTCCATGCCATGTTAGGCCACCGCCACGATCGACAGGGTGGCTGGGATAATCCGATGGAGGTGCAACTCCATCGTTTCTTGCTCTTGGCCCAACCGTAACAATTTCTGGATGTTCCAAAAAGAGAAGTGTATCTGGGATGTCGTCATCGATACGTTGTTGTTGCAATGTTGACATCATTTCGAGTGCATCGGTGTATTCCACGATGCCAAGAATGCGCACGTCAACGGATTGCATGTTCGTTCCTCAGTATTGTCCAGATGAACCGAATCCACCAACGCCGCGTTCAGTAGACTCCAAATCACTGAAATCAACTTCTTCGATGTGTACCAACGGTACCGGAGCGAACAACATTTGTGCAACACGTTCGCCTTTGCCCACAGTAAATGTATCGCCTTCACCAATCCAAGTGGCGAGTACCTTCAGTTCACCACGATAGTCTGAATCAATGGTTCCAACGCCGTTTGGAAGGATCATGCCTTTCTTTCCAAGCGAGGATCGGCATCGTATCTGCCCCTCCCAACCTTCTGGAATCGCACATGCCAATCCAGTTGGTATCATGACCGATGCGCCTTTCGGTACAATCGTTTCTTCAAGAGCATACAAATCCCATCCTGCAGCTTGTGCGCTTCCTTGTGTTGGAAGTTGAGCCGCTGCATCCAGTTTTGCAAATTTCACCTGAATCTCGTTTCGCATGGTTTTGCCTTGGCTCGGTGGTTCATGGAGTCTTTGATGAAATTCCAGTGGAAATCAAGGTAGAATTCGGCTCAAAAATATCACAAATCAATTTTGGAAAATCGGTTCTTATAGAAATCGGTCGTTCCCAAGCATTTATTGGCGCAGTCCCCTGTTCTAATGTCCTTTGAAAACACGCATTTATCTTCCTCGGACATGCACATATTTATGTGCCATCTCGGATGGAGGATAAACTCCAGCGCGTTGGTAGAAGGTGACAATATGGTAATCGAGCATAACCGAAATGATGACGGAATTGAGATTGATCTATCGCGAGAACACATCGAACCAATGCTTCAAGAAAATCTTGATCGCTTTGTCCTTTTCCCAATTGAGCAGGATGAGGTATGGGCCATGTACAAACAACATGCAGCATCATTCTGGACTGCTGAGGAGATTGACCTTGCTGAGGACATGAAAGATTGGGAACAACTCAACAAAGATGAGCAACATTTCCTCAAACACGTCCTTGCCTTCTTTGCTGCAAGTGACGGTATTGTCAACGAGAATCTTGTTGTAAACTTCGCAAATGAAGTATGCTGGGCGGAAGCACGTGCATTCTATGGTTTCCAGATCATGATGGAGAACATCCATGCTGAAACCTATTCGCTTCTTATTGACACCTACATTAAGGACTCCAACGAAAAGAACCACTTGTTTAAGGCGCTAGAAACAGTACCTTCTGTCAAGCGAAAGGGTGACTGGGCTCTTCGATGGTTGTCTCGAAAGCGAGGTTCATTTGCCGAACGATTGGTTGCCTTTGCAGCGGTTGAAGGTATTTTCTTCTCTGGCTCATTCTGTGCAATCTTCTGGCTCAAGAAGCGTGGTTTGATGCCAGGACTGACCTTTTCCAATGAGTTGATCAGTCGAGACGAAGGCCTACATTGCGACTTTGCTTGCTTATTGCACAGCAAACTTGAGCGCCCAACTCCTGAGAACATTATTCATCGTATTATCGCTGAAGCGGTTGAAATTGAGATTGAATTTGTTACGAGTGCTCTTCCAGTCAACCTTATTGGAATGAATGAAGAATTGATGAAACAATATATTCAATTCGTTGCCGATCGACTTTTGATTTCTCTTGGTGCTTCCAAATTATACGATGTCAGCAATCCATTCCCATGGATGGAGATGATCTCCATGCAAGGCAAGACCAACTTCTTCGAAAAGCGAGTTGGCGAATACCAGAAGTCCGGTGTCATGGACGGAGCTTCCCTCGGAAGTGTCCAACAGCGGTTTTCTATGGACGAAGACTTTTGAACCGACCGCGAACAAAGGGAGATACGCACGCACCGAAACGAGCAGGAGATGAGGCAAAATGACCATGCAAGTTGTAAATAGGAAAGGCGAAAGAGAGGACGTACGCTTCGATGCGATTTTGGACAAACTACGACGTTTAGCAGAAGGACTCGATCCAAATTGGGTCGATCCAGCAAACCTCACAAAATTGACCATCGAAGGACTCTACGATGGTGTCACCACTCGCGAACTTGATCAACTTGCTGCTGAAACCGCTGCCTCATTGGTTTCGCATCACCCTGATTACAGTAAGCTCGCTGCTCGAATTTGTGTCGACGATTTGCACCGGTCTACGAAGGATGTCTTCACCGATGTTATTACCGATTTGCGAGAATACATCGATCCAGAATCAAAGAAACATGCTCCATTGATTTCTGAAGAAGTCTATGACATTATCATGGCGAACGCTGAGGTTCTGAACAATCACATCGATTACAACCGAGATTTCAATTACGATTATTTTGGCTTCAAGACCCTTGAGCGCTCCTATCTTCTCCGACTCGATGGAGAGGTTGCAGAACGACCACAGCACATGCTCATGCGTGTTGCAGTCGGCATTCACCATGGCGATATCGAAAAAGCGCTACGAACCTACGACTTGATGTCAAACGGTTACTTTACCCACGCGACGCCGACACTTTTCAACTCGGGAACGCCAATGCCTCAGATGTCATCGTGCTTCCTCTTGACCATGCAGGACGATTCTTTGCACGGCATCTATGACACACTCAAGCAGTGTGCACTGATCTCAAAGTCTGCTGGTGGAATTGGTTTGTCCATTCATCACATCCGTGCAAAGGGATCGTACATCAAGGGGACCAATGGAACCTCCAACGGAATTGTTCCAATGCTCCGTGTTTTCAACGATACAGCACGATACGTCGACCAAGGCGGTGGAAAGCGTAAGGGTTCGATTGCAATCTATCTCGAACCATGGCACCCCGATCTCATTGAGTTCCTTGACCTGCGCAAGAACCACGGTAAGGAAGAAATGCGTGCTCGTGATTTGTTCTACGCTCTCTGGACACCTGATTTGTTCATGGAACGTGTGCAAGATAATGCTGATTGGTCCTTCTTCTGTCCGAATGAATGCCCAGGTTTGCAAGACGCTTATGGTGAGGAGTTCAAGGAATTGTATCATTCCTATGAAGCACAAGGCTTGGCTCGCAAGACCGTTCCTGCTCGAGAAGTTTGGGACAAGATTGTTGAGGCGCAAATCGAAACAGGAACGCCTTACATGCTCTACAAGGATGCTGCGAACCTCAAGTCCAACCAAAAGAACTTGGGAACCATCCGTTCATCCAACCTTTGTACAGAGATTATGGAATACACATCCGCTGATGAAGTAGCTGTTTGCAACCTCGCTTCGATCGCTCTACCAAAGTATGTTGAGAACGGTTCGTTCAATCACGATCTTCTGTTCGATGTCACATACCATGCTACTGGTAATCTCAACAGAGTCATTGATGTCAACTACTACCCTGTAGAAGAAGCTCGCAACTCCAACATGCGCCACCGACCAATCGGTCTCGGTGTTCAAGGTCTTGCAGACACGTTCGCAATGCTTGGTATGGCATTCGATAGTCCAGAAGCACGTGCGCTCAACAAGGAGATTTTCGAAACGATTTACTTCGCCGCTTGCACCGCTTCAAAGGATGCTGCCGTCGTTGATGGTTCATATTCAACCTTCGAAGGTTCACCTGCATCCCAAGGAATTCTCCAATTCGACCTTTGGGGTATGAACGAGCACTCCGGACGCTGGGATTGGGATTCACTCAAGGCTGAAATCATGGAGAAGGGAATGCGCAACTCGCTCCTTGTTGCTCCAATGCCAACTGCATCCACATCACAAATTCTCGGAAACAACGAATGCTTCGAAGCATTCACTTCCAACCTCTACGTTCGTCGGACCCTCTCTGGTGAGTTCATCGTTCTCAACAAGCACTTGGTCAACGATCTCATCGCTGCAGGACTTTGGAGCATGGAATTGAAGGACGAGATTCTACGTCACAAGGGTTCCATCCAAGCCATTGCAGGCATTCCTGACAATATCAAGGACTTGTACAAGACCACCTGGGAAATCAAGCAAAAGCACGTTCTCGACATGGCTGCAGACCGTGGAGCCTACATCGACCAAAGCCAATCGATGAACATCCACATGATCGATGCTAACGCTGCGAAGGTTAGTTCGATGCACTTCTATGGATGGAAGTCCGGTCTCAAGACAGGTATGTACTACCTACGTACCAAGGCTGCAGCAGATGCCATCCAATTCACAGTTGAAAGCAAGGCAAAGAACGACCCAACGGTCAACGGTCTTGCTGAGCGAGCTGAATTGACCACCATGGAAGAAATCGCTTGCAGCCTTGACAGTCCTGATGATTGTTTGAGCTGTGGTGCTTGACGCCCTCAGCCTCTTGCGTCAATGCACGACCGTTTGCAACCAATGTGGTGACCTGCAAGAATCTCCGCAATCATTACAACACAAACATAAGTTTACATTGTAAGTTTTCGACAATCGTACATGGGACGAGATGGCGTTCTGCTCATGAATGTTGGGACTCCTGACGAACCCACAGTTGCATCAGTCAAAACGTATTTGCGGGAATTTCTCCTCGACCCCGATGTCATTGATATTCCTGCCCCATTGCGTCATCTTCTCGTTCGAGGGATTATTCTCCGAACCCGACCTAAGAAAATTGCACCTCGCTACAAAAGCATCTGGATGGAAGGAGGCTCCCCGCTTCGTGTTTATACACAGAGAATTTGCGACAAACTCCAAGTAAAAATGGAGGAAACTCCATGTGTGGTGGGAATGCGATATGGCAATCCAAGCATACGTTCTGCCTTGGAATCACTCAAACAGCAGGGAGTGACTCGTGTCCTACTCGCACCGCTGTTTCCGCACTATGCTCAGGCTACGACAGAATCATCCGTTAAGCATGCGTTTAACGAACTCAATGCTATGAAATGGACTCCAGATATTTTGGAACTCGGTCACTTTGAAACTGAGAATGAATTTGTTGATCCTCTCGCTGAGTCCATTCGTCCCCATCTCAGCGAAAATACGCACCTTTTGTTCTCATATCATGGATTGCCCATTTCCCATGTGAAGAGAATTGATGCAACCAAAAAGCACTGTCAAAAGGTGGCGAATTGCTGTGAAATTGCTTGTGATGCGAACGCTCTGTGCTATGGCCGACATTGCAGTGAAACAACCCATGCAGTGGTTGAAAGACTGGGACTAACGGATGAACAGTGGTCAATGAGTTACCAAAGCAGACTTGGTCCAGTCAAGTGGCTTGAGCCTGCCACCACCTCAAAAGTAGAAGAACTGGTAAAACGTGGAATCAAGAACATCGTCGTTGTAGCACCCGCATTCTTAGCAGACGGTCTTGAAACCCTCGAGGAACTCGATATTGAACTACGTGAAGACTTTCTTGAGATGGGTGGAGAAGAGTTGACTGTGGTAAAGTGCCTTAACGACGATGACCAATGGATTGACGGCCTTGAATCTCTTGTAAGAAAGCGTCTTGATCCATTAACGGCTTAGAACAAGTCAGCAATTCGCTCTGCTTCAGCAATAACGTGGGTGACGGAAACACCACTGAAAAACCACCCTGCTCGAGTAAATTCTTTGTTTATGTCGAGGTTGCTCATGTAGCCTGGTGCATAGATTGGGATTTTTCTCGTTCCAATTTTTTGGAATATCACAGGTTCAGAATGTGTGAGTATTTGTTTGAGGCAGGTGCGAACTGCTTCTTCGCTACTCGAACGACTCGATGGCGCCATGATTCTGAAGAGACGGTGATTTGCTGGGGCGCGAGGCGATGGATGGACGTCGCTTTCATGCAATATCCCACTAATGGGTATATCCTCATCCGGAATTAATGTCCCATAACCTCGCCGAACTTCGCTCACAGCATTGTTATGGTAACCTGCAACGTACACGTCCAGTGACGTGAATTCCTGGTTTGTTCGGTCTCGAGGAGCACACCAGATGACAGAACTGATTGGAACATGATGTTCTGTAGCAACCTCCTCAGGCTTGCTGAGGTCTTGATTGAAGTGGAATTTGACATTCTCAAACGTATTCAGTTGTTGAACAAGTGCATCAACCAAGGTTTGCATACCTCCAGAAAAAGATGCTACTGAACCTTTTCTTGGTTGAAACAGAGGATAAGTCTCGGCCATCATCTTCTTGATTTTCGACCATTTGATTGGTGGTTCATCACCAAACTTCGTCAAGGAGGGCATCAGAAAATCAGCATCAACGTTGGCTGATCTCTCGTTCACAATTCCAAGCGTCATCGCATCAGCGATTGTCTCTGATGGGAAGACTTGCGCAACAGATTTCTTTCCCACTGTTGACGAACGGAGAGATCGAAACAGGCGTATTGGACCCATTTTTAGAGCAGTAATCCAAGATAATTGTGTTTTTTTCTTGTTGATGAGCAGCCAACGTTTTTTTGCTTGAGGGTTGGATTCGGCGAATGCATCTCCAAGTCCAAGGTCCTCAACAAGCCTCCAGAATGCCGGATGTGGTCGAGCCGCATTCACTGCAACATCACACAACCATTCCCCTTCGGACCATGTTTCTATGGTGCCGCCACATCGATCTGTTCTCTCAAGAATCTCAATTTCAACATCGGGACGCTTCGATGCAATCCTGTAGGCGATGGACAATCCTGAGAGGCCCGCACCTACAATACATAATTTCGTAGACGTGGACAAATTTGGTCCCACGAGGAGTGGTCGACGTAGTTCATCTCCAAAGCGAACCCAATCCTCGAGAGAGTACAATGCATCACGCACCTAACCAGTTCACAGGTTCTCGAAGTATCTTGACCAACCGTTCTTCCTCGGTCCCAATTTCCACTTCGTGACAGTACTCCCATCGAGCAGTAAGTGGGAGCGACATCAAAATGCTCTCTATACGACCGTTGGTGGTTAATCCGAATTTTGTTCCACGATCGTAGACGAGATTGAATTCTACATATCGTCCTCTTCGTATTTGTTGCCATGCCTTCTGATTGGGTGTAAATGGCATAGATTTCCTTCGCTCAAGGATTGGTAAATAGGCGGCTAAAAACTGGTTGCCACAGTCTTGAACGAACTCAAAGCACTGTTGTTTTGATGCCGCACGAATATCATCAAAGAAGATGCCACCCACTCCACGTCCTTCGTTCCGGTGGGGAATATGAAAATAAGAATCACACCACTCTTTGAAACGATTGTAATCGGCAACCTCGTGGCGATCACATGCCTCTTTGTGAACTCGATGAAAATGAATTGCATCCTCTTCAAACAAGTATGATGGCGTAAGGTCAGCGCCTCCCCCGAACCACCAACTGCCTTCAATTTCTCCAGCACCTCGCTCAAAGTAGCGGTAATTGGCGTGAACTGTTGGTGCCATCGGATTGTTGGGATGGAGAACCAAGCTGATTCCTGTTGCAAAAAAATCCAGATCACTGCCCTCGAGTTGATGACCTCCGCCCATCTTTTCAGCAGCTTCTGGGCTGAGTGTACCGTATACAACGCTTACATTGACACCTGCTTTTTCGAAGACATCTCCTTCTGAGAAGACGCGGCTTCGCCCACCTCCGCCTTCTTCACGGGTCCACTCGTCTTCTCTGTAGTCGCTGTTGTCGATTGTTTTGATGGCCTCGCAGATAGTGTCCTGGAGTTCGTAGACCATCTCCACCATCTTTTCTCGCATCTCATTCACCTGTGACTGTACGCAACACTGCTTCTACGCAGTCGATTTGAGCACCCGGTGAAAAACCATGGCCGAGGTTGAAAATATGCCCTGGTTGGTTTCCAGCATTACGGAGCACATGTTCTGCAGCCTCTTGTGCAGCCCTTGGAGAACCATGCATCCGCGATGGGTCGAGGTTGCCCTGGAAGGCAAATTGTGAGCCAAACTCAGTGCGATTCGCTGCAAGATCATCTCTCCAATCAAGGGATACTGCATCAATGTCGAGGGTTCGGATTTCATGGTGCAGATGTGAACTTCCTTTCGCATAATGGATCAGAGGAACGCGTCGGTTTGCTTTGCTTCGGAACACCTCAATGGCACGTTCAGTTGCAGGTTTAGCATATTTTCGATAGTCGCTTTCCGAAAGCAAACCTGCCCATGTATCGAACATCTGTACTGCATCTGCACCGCCGTGATTCACTTGGTCAGCCAACAGGTCACCGACAGCATCAGCCACACTGAGCAAGACCCGCATAGCATCTTCTTGATTTGAGTACACTTTAGCCCGAGTAGAATGGAATTCTTTGTCACCGGTTCCTCCTGCCATGAGATACATCGATGTGGTCCATGGACAACCGACAAATCCCAATCGTGCAATCTCGGAATTCTCTTCTCCAATGGCTCGTAATCCATCCGCAGCCCATGGCGCATGAGTACGGGCGGAAAACTTGGTCCAATCATCTACATCTTCGAACGAAAAAGGATCAATTCGGATTCCTCCTCCGTACTCGACTTCATACCCTAGAGCAGGTAGTGGCGTCAAAATGTCACTGAAGATAATGGCTGCATCAATTGATTTGTACCGATGGATGGGTTGCATTGTTATTGTTGTGCATAAATCGAGATTCATACATCGTTCCCAGAACGAGTGTTGAGATGCAAGGTTTCGATATTCTGGAAGGTGCCGTCCTGCCTGACGCATGAACCAAACAGGAGTCCGATCAACAGGCTCTAAATTGAGTGCTGAAACGATGCGCTCTTTCCCATTCATTATGACCAATCCAAATGTGTGAGTGAATCGTCCAAGGCTTCGACAAAACCAAGGATGTGAGATTCGTTGTGTGATGTCGAAAGGAACCCAATTTCATAAGCAGACGGAGCGAGCATGTAGCCACGGCTGAGCAACTCTCGGTGAACATCGGCGTACAACGTTCCAGCATCTTTTGGTATCTGATCGGCCCGAATTGCAGGCTCGGCGTTCCCGGGTGAGAACCAGAACAAACTCTCCATTCGAACCAAACGCATTGGGAAATTGTGTTTTTCCAACACAGAATGAACTTTCTCTTCCATCATTGCCCCTAATTGTTCCAGATAATCGTACGCATCCTCATCCAATAAATCAAGGGTTTTTGCGCCAGCAGCCATGGCTAACGGGTTCCCCGACAGGGTGCCAGCTTGGTAAACTGGACCCAGTGGAGAAAGATGTTGCATGATTTCATCTCTTGCTCCGTATGCTCCGACAGGTAAGCCTCCTCCGATGACCTTGCCCAGTGCAGTGATGTCAGGAGTTACACCACAGATGTCTGAATAACTGCCGTTCTTGAACCGAAATCCACTGATGACCTCATCAAAAATGAGCAAAGAATCACTTTCATCGCACAACTGCCTTAGACGAGAGAGATACTCATTTCTCTGAATCAAGAGTCCGTTGTTTGCAGGTAGTGGCTCAATCACAACAGCAGCGATTTCTTGACCGTGTTCACGAAACAGAAATTCCACTGCTTCAATATCATCCAATGGGCATATGAGCGTCGTCGCAACGGTATCGTTTGGAATACCTGGGCTGCTGGCGATTCCAAAGGTGGCTAGACCGCTAC
>PBET01000034.1 GCA_002719815.1 Methanobacteriota archaeon
ATGAAGAGGCAAGGAGAATCAGTACATCATCGGACCAATCCCATGGAGATGTCATGTCGCTATGGAGTTGGGTGAATGCATCAAAGGCGCGTTGACACGTGGAATCTGTTGCTCCCAATCCGGATAGGCGCTCTTGCAGAAATTGAGTGAATCCCTTCACACCTTCGGCTTGAATTCGACGAGCGCCGCGAGACCAGCCCTCTTTGACAAGCCCTAGAATCCATGCATCAAGTTCCTCTGTAAGGAAGGTGATTTCTGCAAGTGCTTGTTCAATCGCTTGTTCTTTTGTTGCTTTCAATCCTGTTGGATTTCCTTCAGCATCGGTTGTTCCTGCAACATCAATGACCTGAATCAATGCATCGCATTCTGCTAAATCGGACAAGAAAGCATTCCCTCGGCCTCGTCCTTCACTTGCTCCAGGAACCAAGCCTGCAACATCGACCAACATGCAAGGAACGTATCGCCTGTGCCCTTCACAAGAGCCTGTGCGTGGTGTGCAGATACTGCCTCCACGATCATCACTGAGTTGGCTACGACCGTCTTGTTCAAGTCGCTCTCGTAGGGACATACAGGGGCAAGGTTCTCGACTTGGAACAAAGGAAAATCCAACGTTTGGTTCAATCGTACAAAACGGATAATTTGCAATATCGACTGGAATCAATGTCGATGCTGCAAAGAAAGTCGATTTGCCGACGTTTGGTTTACCAACCAATCCAATTCGCACGGTTTGACCGCCTCGCTTCACTCTTCTTCGACGACACCAGAGCGTACTCGTGCAATGGCGATGTCAAGTTCTGGGAGGTTGACTCGACCGTCTCCGTCAAGATCGATGAATTCCATGAGACGTGCGATATCCCATGGAGGCAAATCTGCAATGTCTGTACTTCGTAGTGCCTGCTGGAGTTCATAGCCATCGATAAGGCCAGAGTCATCCAAATCGATTGAACGGAAGAATTCAAAGATGCTCATGTCCTTCTTTGCGAGATAGTCTGACAGCATCTCAAGTTCATTCTTTTCAACTGGGAATTCATCAACTTCATCGTTGTGGAGGGTTGACGAAACTTCGATAATGGTCATTCCGCCATCGTCTTCAACATCGGCTCCAACGACCAAAACGGTATCGACACCAACGCCGCGTTGCAAGAGCTTTCGAATCGAAGATTCACCACGTTGCATGGAATAACGACTGATGTCCGAGGTTGTCGAAACGGTTGTATCGACTTTCATTCCTCCAATGGATGTTCGAATGAGATTCAAGAACAAGAGAATGACACCAATCGAAGCGAAGTAGAAGAGAACGGATGCGGTTAAACTGAATCCACCATCTGTCATGACCACGTCTTCACTACCGGAATCGAGAAGTGCTTTTTCGGTGAAGTCACCCATCAACTTCGCAACTGTCGAAGTGACGGCACCAAAGGCGATGAGCATGGTTGACAGGGATGCAGATGATGAGGATGCGAGTTTACGGCCGCCTGCTAATGGATAGGATTCTGCGACACAGGCGACGGCCATAAGTCCGCCAACAGTCCACATGAAACCAACATCAACGGTTGTGGCCATGTCATTCAGTGCGCCAAGGCCAATGAACACGTCAAGTGAAGTGAAGTATCCTCCAATTGCATACAGTGGGAAGAAGACCATTGCAAGCGTTGCCGCTAATGCGCCTGGTCGAGATACAACACCTGTTGCATTGCCAAGCGAGGTCATGATGATGTTCACCGAACCTGCCATAATTGGCAAGAGGGCAAGCGTCATGAGGATGGCCCCGAGATTCTCGAGGAGTGTCCCAGCATCAGCCGATGATAGCATGAATGGAGGCAAGGTGAAGAAGAGAAGAAGAAGGCTTGCCTTCGTCATTGAATCGGACCAAATCGGGCGACTTGCTGCTCGAGGAACTACGTGATATGCAACCGAGAAGATAAGGGCGATAAGCGCCCAAGATTGTGTCATTCGCTCTCCGAGCCAAACTGTTTGGGTTGAGTCAGCCAGTTCCCCAAAGAATCGGAATTGTGAACCGAAGATGAACGATGCAAGAGCCATGAACATGAACCAGTTGCTTGCTGAGATGATGTCGCCCTTTCGTTGTGCCACTGTTAGGAGAACGTTGATCATCACTGCAATGATGATAAATGAGCGCAATGCATGCATGAAGAGGTCTTGAATAAGGGCTTCATTTGCGGCTGTTAAATCGATAACAAGGCCAAGGATTGTTGGTAGAAGCATCGATGAAATGGTGAGGACTGAAAACAACAATCCAGTCAAACTGGCATTGGCTTCGCTTGCAAGACGGCCTGCTCCTGCTCGTGCTGCAGCAACCAAGCCACCGCCGACGAGAATCGAAATTAGACCAGTCATCAAGGTCACATCAACGAATGTAGCCAACGCGCTTCCATCATCATATTCCCATCCAATGCTTGCGAGCGAATCGAGGGCTGTAGCATCATAATCGTGCCATAGTGCGAGGAATGTGCCGATTGCTGCAAAAGTTAGCCAGATCATTCCAAGGTTCATCCACGTCTTCGATCCACTTCCTTTGTCATCGTTGAAGAGATCAACAATTCCAGCTGGTGCTTTGTTGAGCAGAAAAAGGCCAAATTGACGCATCGGTTCGGCCATGTTTCCAATCCCACGTTGAAGATAGAACGTAGCAAAACCAACCACCGTGAAGAAGAAGAAAAGTGCGATAAATACTGCATCCATTCATATCACCTCAATCTGCTAGGACCTCGCCTGCCAGTGTCGATACAATCGCTCCAAGTCCAATGATGAAACCAAGCAGGTAGTACCAAATTCCTGAACCTCCAAGATTGGACATCAGTGGCACGATGTCGCCGATAACCGGGATGTTATCCCAGCCGAAGATGGTGCTGAAAAGACCAAACATTCCGATGGTTACAACCGAAAGCAAAACAAGAATAATTCGGCTTGATGATGGTTCTGCAGTTCCGATGACTGCATCAGGGAGTTCTGTGCTATTCGACATACCTTGACCTCATGCGTCCAAGATGGACATGCCTGCGACTCAAAGCGCGGTGATAAACATTCACCAAGAGCATCATTGAACCGCTCAATAACTCGGCTATTCACGGCGAGCGAAGAATGTTGGTAAGAGAACCACGTCTTGGCATTGAAGTTCCAAGTGGGACCGGAATGGTTCTGTCATTCATTAACTCCTGATTCCATTGATTTTTGCAGACACAATCCAATCCTTGAAACTCATCCAGTGAACCAGAAACAGCATAACGCTCGATCGCTGCAACAACTTCAGCATCGCATTCTCCACAATTGTGAGAGCCACGTATCTTTCCACCGGCAGTTGGATGGATAATCAAACGAGAAATTTGATCATCATCTCCATTCATTCCGCCATTTGGATGGACGATGTGGTGACTCTGTTGAATGAGTTCGACCAAGGACCAAAGCCAGGGAGGGCGATATTCACGATGGCGATGAAGTCGATCGATAACAGTCCCTCGCTGGATGTTCATTGGATTGATGGAAATCTCATCGCTCTGTTCTGCAACAGCTTCAATCCACTTTACACAATGATCGAGTGCATCAGCTTCGCTCATAAACGGGGGTTTGAACATCAAATAGGTCTTGACTCGGAGATTGAATTTCTTGAGGCGTTCGACTGCTCGATCCCACGATGCTGCAGAAAATCCTTTGTTCACGTGAAATCGTAGGACTTCATCATCGTAGGCTTCCAAGCCAATCGCTACCGTAAAATTTGGATTGATTGATGTGGCCCAAGCCAATTTCTCTTCAGTTAGTTGTTCGGTTCGACTCTCGACAATGAGTTCCTTTCCAAGTTCGAAACAATCTCGTAAGACAGTTTCTTGGAAATCAACCGGGATTTCTCGATCTTCAAGCAACGAACCAGATGTGTAAACCTTGACCATCGATTGGCCTTCAAAATTAGAAAATTTATCCTTCGCGTGTTGCCATTGCGCATGAAGATCTTCGCTTGTGACATCATCGCGTGTATCGTTAAAATAGCCACAAAATGTACAACCTGAGGACCACCACCAATGGCAACCTTTGGTCCGAAGAATAACCGTAACCGCTGAGCAGGGTTCACCTTCAGTCGTCATCTCTGGTGTGGAATACACCGTTGCAGGAAACGATGCATCCCATGATTGTTGACGTTCTTTTGCCCATGGCGTATTTGCAGGGGCTTTGACGAGATCGTGGATTTTGAGGCTCTTTGAGGAATCCCCTAACATCGTAAGAGGTTTCTTCGATGACAATCTAGCAACCCCTTATTCTTCTTCGGAAATTCTTCGAAAGAGAATATCCGAACCCGCTTTAACAAACTGGCCTTTTGGATGCTGAGGATGGTTGTCTTCTGCAGAGATGACTTGAGGCTCATAGAGTGCTGCAGGAACTCGAACATCGACTCGGCTGCCGAGACGGATCATTCCGTAACGCTCGCCTCTTCGAAGTGTATCTCCAATCCCTTTCCAAGGAACAATCGTTCGAGCAAGCGCACCCGATATTTGCATGACTTCAGTGCGCTCTCCATCCTCTGCTTCGAAAACAGTACGGACACGTTCATTGTATTCGCTTTCTTTGCGATAGGCAGGCGCAAAGGGGCCGCGACGACGTCCTTTGCCCGTTCGATGTTCCATTGCAATAATCGTCGCTGAACGTGGCGCTCGGTTGACGTGAACGTCAAGAGGTGACATGAAGATGGCAACACGCCAAACATCTGAGTCATGAAGCGTTCCTTCCACGGGCTCGAATCGCTGTTCGGTTTCAAAGGTTAGAGGATTGTCACATGCTTGAGGATACCAGTCGCCCGTATGCTCATCGGTCTCAATGCTCTGCTCATCTCGCTCAGTTTGCGATGGTCGACGACCATTGGCTCGCTCACGACGAACAAACATCACGTGTCCATCTGCAGGTGAGACCAAAATGCCTGAATCTTGAGGAATTGGGCGATCAGGATCTCGCCAGAAATTAGCAAAGAAAACTGCAACCATCAAACAAAGAACGCCTAGGAGCGGTAACAGTCCATTCAATGAGTCAAGATAGATGCCGCCAACAAGAATTGCAACACCTGCAAGAGCGAAGGTTGCTACTGGAGCATGACCTCCCTGAGCAAGGCCTGCCAAGATGGTTCACCTCAGTTGTCAGCCCATGGGTCGACATCGGAGTTCCAGGTTGCATCTGCTTCAGCGGGTTCTTCCGCTTCTTCAGCAGGTTCCTCTGCTTCTTCTGCGACCTCTTCTGAATCCTCTGATGTTTCTTCTGGGGCTTCTTCTTCGGCTGGCTCTTCGACAGCTTCTTCTTCCGAAGGTGCTTCTTCAACAACGCCTTCTTCAATGAGTGCTTCAGCTTCCTCGACGGTCATTTCAGCAGCACGTGCTTCGACCATCTCATCCATACGTTCTGTGAACGCTCGAGACATGTGTTGAGATTCTCGTTCGGCTTCAACCGCACGCTCGATCATCTCATAACGTTCCTTAATGGCCTTGTTGAGGTCTTCAAAGAGTGTCATGTGAGCAACATACCAATCATCACGAGCCTTCATTTCAGTAACTGCGAGTTTCAAATCATTGTCAAGTTCTTCCGCAATTCCAAACACTTTCCCAAGACGATCTTTCTCTCGAGAATACTTCTCTTCCATTGTTTGGAGAGCAGGTTCCAAATGCTCAACACGCTTGTCTGCTTTTGTAGCCTTCATCTCAAGTTCACGAATACGGAAATCTTTCTCCGCGATAAGTGATTCTTGCGCTTCACGCTCAATCTCTTTGTCGATAATTTCTTTTTCGAGAACTTCGATCTCTGCTCGTGCATCAACAAGTTCCTTTTCTTGTGTTTCATACGCTGCAAAGAGTTTCTTCAGACGGTCTGTTTCAGTGGCGAGTGCCTCTTCAAGCTGGCCGATTCGAACTTCGGGAGTGATGGTTCCTTCTTCACTCATTTTTTCACCCGGAGGTATGCCTCCACATCAACCCAGCCGCCTTTACCCTATGAAGCCGACGCCTCGTTGAGAACGATTGCACACTTCTCGGTCCTATGTTCTATGCACGACTAGAATTTCTTTTTAGGACCACCAGGAAATAACCAGCGACTGGATTTTTCAGACGTTGCTTTGTCTTCGCTCTTCTCATATTTTTCCCTTCTAAAGAATATGAGTGATAGGAGGGCAATGATTGCTATTGCTGCAATGATGAGGTACATTGTGTTGGCATCGAGAGAGGATGCATCTTCTGAGCGCGTGCCATCATTCGGGTATGCATCCGTGTTATCCCCAACGCCATCGCCATCGGTATCGGTTGTTTCAGATGCATCATTTGGAAACGCATCAAGAGAATCCACTGTTCCATCGCCATCGGAATCTCTTTCGATTATTTCAATCGCATTCTCAACAACAATTGTTTCTCGGATACCGCCAATTTTCAGCAACGTTATTTGGAGATCGTACATCGACATTTCTGCGAATTCTGGTGCCTGAATCTCAACCTTCCATACACTATTTTCCGAGGCAGTGACTCTACCGCGTAAGTCTGATTCATCTTCCCAATCGCCTTGAGGTGCTGGACCCGCCACTGAGGCGAATGGAGCGATGTTGTAATCGATTGGTTGAGGCGTGTTTTTGTCACTTCCTGAACCAATTCCTAATGGTCCATATTTACCGCGACCCCAGCACGATACCGACCCGTTTTCATACAGACCACAGACATGGTCATAATTCACGCTCAAATCAACGATGTTTGTTGGCCCTTCAACGAACATTGGTGTAAGATAAATACCGCCAGTGACACCAATCCCAAGGCGGCCAAAGTGATTGTGCCCCCAACAGTATAGACTACTGTTTTCTAAGATAGCACACGAACTATGTGGGCCTACTGAAACCGATACTGCTGATGAACTGTCTGGCAATTGAGCATAGACTGGAATGAGTCGATTGGTGGTAGTATTCTCTCCAAGTTGACCATAATTGTTCAAACCCCAGCAAGTGATTGAGCCGTTGTCAAGTAGAGCACATGAATGATGGTCTCCAACAGAAAGATCTGTCGCAGCGCGCCCTTCAGGTAACTCGACATTTGAAGACGGGGTATGAATCGTATCGCTCGTATCGCCATTTCCAAGTTGACCCACATTGTCACGGCCCCAGCACATAACGCCTCCATCGTCAAGAAGTATACAGGTGTGTGTTGCTCCAGGCTCGACTTTCACAACTTTCCGATCCGATGGAGTCGTAATTGTTTGAGGCGTGTATTTGTCGCTTGTATCCAAATTTCCGTTTCCTAAAGCTCCATATGAGTCAAGACCCCAGCAGGTCAAGTTGTCATCTTCTAAAATTGCACACGTGTGCTTAAGTCCCATACCGATTGATTTCACACCCTTACCATCTGGAAATTGTACCTTCACGCTGGGAGATTTGTAGGTATTGGTTGAGTCATCACCGGCCTGCCCGTCTTCATTGAATCCCCAACAACTTGCAGAGTTGTCATCGAAAATGATGCACGTTCGCAATTGTCTCGCATAAATCTGGTCTACGCTTTGACCTTCAGCAATTGAAACGAACGAAGTAGGCTTATTCAAATTCGTTGCATCGCCACCATCGCCAAGTTGACCATAATTATCGAGCCCCCAACACATAGCTGAGCCATTTTCAAGGATTGCACAACTATGCGAGTTTCCAGTGGCAAGTACAGATGAATGTGCTTTAGAAGCCATCGTATCCACTGAGACGAATTCATAACGAATTGTCGAGATACCAACATAATCACTGAGATCAATGCTACATTCCATTGACTCGGCTTGGTTTACGTTAGCCTTCGGGCAATCTAATTCGAGTGATGTGCTTTCTTCAGCAATTGTTTGAATAGGAACTAGAAGCAGAATTACAAGACAAATTCCTGCCTGAAGGTGAAGCAACCTGCCTCTCGACGGGGTTTTGACCATGGTACTACGTCACCCTTCTCCTTTATTGACTGATTTATTCTACTCAGTATCCATGACGTGCTTTTTACACTGAATCGGTAGCCTCAACCAATGCTTTTGCAATCGGAACTTCACCCATTGAATGGCCTGCATCAGGAATCATATGAAGCGTCGATTTGGGAAGTTGTTTATGCAATTCCCATGCGCTTTTCGCAGGACAGACCATGTCATAGCGACCTTGTACAATGATTGCAGGAATGTTTTCTATTGCCTCTGCATTGTTGAGAATGTAGGAATCTTCTACGAAAATTCCATTGATGAAATAATGGCATTCAATGCGAGCAAACGCTACTGCAAAATCAAGATCTTCCGCCTTTTCAAGGTATTCTGGGTCGGGGAACAGTCGACTTGTCGCCATCTCCCAACGCGTCCATTCCTTCGCCGCAGCACGGCGAACTTCAACGTCTTCACTCGTTAGGCGCTTGTAATAGGCAGGAATGAGCGCCGATTGCTCATCTACTGGAATGTGTTGCTGATACGGCTCAAAGGCATCTGGGAAAACATGACTTGCTCCTTCTTGGTAGAACCAGTGCAATTCAGATGTTCTGCACATGAAGATGCCTCGAAGAATGAACGATCGGACGCGGCTAGGGTGAGTAATTCCGTAAATGAGCGAAAGCGTTGAACCCCATGAGCCTCCAAAGACATGCCACGTATCGATACCGAAGTGCATTCGTAATGCCTCGATATCGGAAACGAGGTGCATGGTTGTATTTTCTTCAAGATCTGCATAAGGCGTTGATTTTCCACAACCTCGTTGGTCGAACTGGATGATGTTCCACTTTTGTGGATCGAAATATTGTCGATACGATGGTTGGCTTCCTCCACCTGGGCCACCGTGGATGACAATGACTGGGGTGCCGTCAGGATTGCCTGCACATTCCCAAGCAATTGTGTGGCGATCTGATACTGCAAGCATGCCTGTTGAATACGGTTCAATTTTCGGGTAGAGTACGTCGTCAATCGATTGAGAGGTTAGGCTCATACTACATCCGATACGAATGGGGATGATGTTGCTTTCGATGCCTTTTTTCGACGGATGCCATCGTCGATACATGAAGCAGGCAACAGACGTCTTCAACGATTGGGCACACCGAGGCAAAGACGAGGGTATGGAACGTGGACACAGTCCTGCTGTCAATGAAATGTTGGAGGTTGCTTTCCAACGAGTCAATCAAGGAAATCAACCCTTTTCATTCGCTGATTTAGGATGTGGAAATGGCTGGGTTGTACGATTGGTTGGTGGGCATGAGAACTGCATGCGAGCTGATGGTTTTGATGGTGCACCGCACATGATTGAGAAGGCAAACAACATTGATTCGAAACATGGTTATCATCTTGCTCTGTTTCCTGATACACAACCTCCTCAACAATACGATTTCATTCATTCAATGGAATTCATTTACTACCTTCATGAACCTCAACAGATGCTACAATCAATTCACGACGATTGGTTGGCCGATGGAGGTTGGGCTGTAATTGGAATCGATCATTATGCGGAACATGAGGAAAGTCTTGGTTGGCCAGAAGCCCTTGATGTACATATGTCGACATTTTCAGAGCAGGAATGGATTGCAATGTGGAATGACGTTGGATTTACTGAAATTCATGCGTGGAGAGCAAACCAATCCGAAGGAAAACCAGGAACACTCGCCATCATTGGGAAGAAAAATCAGAATTGATCCCCAACTCAAGGCCCTGTGGTGCACACATTCGTACATCGCCATTGAAAAATGGACACTTTTTGCAGATATCAATCGCTTCCATTGGTAAGCGCTTCGGTTCGGTAACACCGTTTGAATCTGCAGTAAGGGTTGCCATCCAATGCAGGAGATTCATCAGTTCTTCTTCTGCTTCTTTGCACATCTTATCCGGCATTTGAACAAGACGTCCCGTCGTGGCGATCAAGAGTGCTGGTGGCCGAATATCTCGTCTCTTTTCAATGGGTTTTCGTTCTTCTTGCTCACGCAAAACCAATGAATAAAGCATCAGTTGCAAACGATGATTTCGTAGCATCTGAACCTCCGCTCGGTTTTGTGGTTCAAACGAGAGCGGTTCATTCAGCGTCTCGTACAACGGGTGCAGTTCGAGTTCTTCCTCTCGCGCACCTGTTGTTTTCAAATCAATAACCTGCAACCAAGCCTGTTGATCTTCACATCCTGCAACCACAAGATCTGCCTGCCCTTCAAAGAGAACATTGACCGCATCAATCACTGTTCGAAATGACTGGTCAAGTTCTGTGAGTGGTGTTCTCAAACGACCTTTCAGGTCGATTTGTTGATTGAAAGAAAACGACAACTCCGTTCGCAACCCTTCGATTTCATGGCCATGAATCGCTTGACCTTCGACCATTTTTCCTAAAGCTCCATTTGATAGTCGTTTGGCCAAATCAATGATTCGTTGCCTCGTTTGCTTCTGTTCATCACTGGACAATCGATGCCACTCGGGTTGTGATTGCGTTGCATCATCGATTTCCTTATCCGATAACAGGTGGTTTTGTTGAGCATTCAACCAAACTTGTCCTAATTCAAAGCCTGTTGTCTTCATTTCTGCTGGATTTGCAATTCCAATTTCAACGAGTCTGTGGAACATCGATCCAAAGGCAGTTGCCGATGGCCAGCCGACAGAATTAGCCGTTACATCTTCCCCATCGGACCGATCTTTAGTATCCTCCTCACTCGATTCGAACTTCGTTTCTTGATGGAGTTTGAAAGGCTCAGATTGCCAGCCTCGTACATGCGACAACCAATAGCGTCGTCGGCAGGAATGGGCCGTATCTAAGCCATGGGCTGTCATCTTTAACGTCGGAGTTTGATAAACAACGGCTTGTTCAATCTCACTGTCATCTGTCGCTTGTTTAACGAGTTGTTCCATGTTCAGCCAGTTGGAAAGTACGGAAGTTGGTGATTGTTCGGCAAAGCAATCAGGATGGTGATACATACGCAAGCTCTGTAGCGAATCTTGCATAAATCCACTCGACGTATACAACGCATAGGGATCAAACTTCAACGTCTGCTCGCCATATTCTGCTAAACGTTCTCCTTGAACATCGTTGGTAAGACTCCAAGGCTGTTCATCGCCTGATGCCAATCCCATGTATCGGAAACCTTCAAGCATCAAATCGCCCATGTTGTTCCCTTTTGCATTCACCTTCATCTCAACCATTGCATCATCACTCAACAAGCAAGGAGCATTTGGCGAGCCAACGAAGATCAAGCGATCTTTCACCCTGGTAAGTGCAACATAGAATTGACGACGCAATTCAGCTTGATTTTGTGCCTTGTTCATTTGTTCAGCCAACATCCACAAGGCATCTTCAGGCTTCTCTTTCGACTTCCATGGCTGAATACGGCCTGCAATTACATCTGGTGTAATCAAGACATTGTTCTGAGCTTCAATGCTTGAACTGCGACGTCCTGCTTCAAACAATCCTGTGACGATCACAACCGGCGCTTGGAGACCTTTTGCCCCATGAATTGTCATGATCTGAATCGCGCCACTTGTTGGTAAAGAACGGGCTTGGGGACCTTTGTTCCCAAGTGTTCCGAACGCCTTCATCTGATCAAGGATCGAGGCGGGTTCGTGTCCTGATTCACCACCTAATTTTTGCAACATTGCGTACCATGTTTCAGCAACTTGTCGTTCAGATTCATCTGGGAATGCGATGAGGAGATCGCTGTAATCCAAGACAGCATCAAAGATTTCGTACATGGCGCCAGAATGTACCAAACGAGCGCATGCTTCCATGAGTGGCCCTTGAGGTTCGCCATCAAAATAGTCGGAAAAGAAGTGCCAATAATTGTCCACATCCTTCGTTTGGAAAATCTCCTCAATCTGTATGGATGATGCCCCAATAATTGAGGAACGAAGGACGGAATGGGCGGCATGTCTTGACCCTGGTCGTGCGAGAAGTTCCAACATAGCCATCAACGGTTGAACGACGGGTTGCTTGAGCAACTCACCTTGTTTATCAGCCATAACCGGCAATCCACGAGCTTGGAGTCGTGCGATTAAGTCGGGAATGTGCTTTCGTGAGTGGACGAGAATCATCACATCTTCAGGCAGAATTGGCTCTTCTGGTTCTACTTCAACAAAATCTTCCGCTTCTGTTGACCATATCCGAGTTGGTGAGCCTCGAACCAAGGCATCCAATCGAGAAGCGATAAGTTCATGTTCCAAATGACGGAGATTTGCATTTCCTGCATCGAACAAGTTGTACCCTTGTGTAAGGCCAAGTGGTAGTTCCTCGGTATCGTTTTGAGTCGGAAGAAGCCACTCGATTGTCCCTATGCGTTCCGTATCTCGTCCAGATTCTAAGGGCTGAGCAGTTGCATGGAAATCGCCTGGGAATTGGTGATGCCGATGATTAAACGTGTCATCAAACATATTGTTGAGCGTTTGAAGTAGGCCAGGTGCTGTTCGGAAATTCGTTCTCAGTTGAATATGGCCTTCGGCTCGTTCAACGATTGTATCATCATCGATGGCGAGACCTGCGTCGTCAATTCCATAGGAAACGTAGTCGTACGGAGCTGATTTCTCATCTCGGGAATAATCAGCGGCGGAGATGAATGAACCAGATTCACCACCTGCGCCGACGGGCCGAGGATCTCGGCCGTGCCCTTCTTGAGTAAAAGTCTCCATCCGTTTCTCATTAGCCTCGATCTGGTTCGCTACACGAATGGATGCAACCATTCGACGCATAACCGTAACCTCAGCCTGACGGAATCGGTAGATGCTTTGCTTCATATCACCAACAATGCAGATGGTTGGGTCCCAGGGACCTGCTGGTTCAGGGTGTTCTTCGGAAATGCCCTCTCTTCGCCCCCAAAGTCGCGAAAGGAGACGAGCATGTTCTGGATTCGTATCCTGATACTCATCGATAATGAAGGCTCGATATCGTGCACGAATTTGCTTTAATAGCGCAAATCTTCGTTGAAGATCAACGTATTTCTCTTCATCACGTTGCATAATGGTCAGTGCTCTTCGAATATGTTCATCCGACCATGGCTCATCACCAAGGTCATCCAATGCCTGGACAGCCTCGGGCGGATACCAATGACGAACGATGGCTGGACAGCGAACAAGGAGTAAATCGCCGACCATGACTTGAACATCGTCAAAATCATGCGCTTCTTCTTGTGCCTTCAAGTGACGAAGTAAATCCTGACAGCCTGAATGAACTGTATACAAATCGTTCAGAACTTCAACCTGAAGGTCACTAGAAACCCTCTGCATACCAGATGGTGGTTCGGTACCCAACGAAACGCCCAGTGGATGGCGGTCGTATTTTTCATTCGCATCTCGATGGACAAAAGGCCGTACAGGATTGAGGCAGTAGGCAACTTTTGCAAGCATCAACACCAGACGCCCATCACTTGGGTCATGAATCCGGTTTTGCAAACGAGTTGCAGCCTTGGAAGCATCTTTCATGAGTTGTTCCTTGGTTGCCTCCTCAGATTTACGCTTGAAGACTGATGACCACGTCATCAAGCCTGAAGGCCAGTCTGCTAGCGTATTTGCTCGGGGGAAGTGCCCGTCCTTGAGAATGGTTGGTGCTGGCTCCTTCAACTGTGCATGCGATGCGGCCGCTGCAACCACCTGGTACAACCACTGAAGTTGTTCTATCGGAGTTGTAGGCAGTGCTTCCCGTGCCAAATGAGCGAGTTGATTGAAACGAGTATTTGTTGTAGCAACTTGCGCTGGAGCGACAATCACAGAATGATGTTCGAGGAAAACATCAACCCATTCGTTAAGGAATGCATGTACATCTTGAACGACCGGAGTGATAAGGTGGTGACACTCCTGTAAAATCATGTCCTCAATAAGTCGGTAATCTGGAGGTGTGTCACCATCCCATGGTAAACCAATTCGAATCGAACGTGAGCGAAGCCTTCGCTTAGATTCCTCGACAAATAGCGACGATTCTAGCAATCCTTCCAATGCCGTTTGTGCACTTGCTTGACCTCCAAGCCGGATTGCGAGACGATTGCGGGCAGCGATGAAAGCATCAGCTGATTGAAGCATGCCCGCTTCGATTGCATCGCGAGCATTTCGTATACGCCAAGCCGCATTCAATGCTTGACTTCTCAAAAGAGGGGCTTTTTCTTCAGGAAGTTGTTCTCGACTGACGTGGATTGCTACGAGATCGATATGCGGTGAGAGAATTTCCGACAGGAACGCATCGATGGTCGATATTGGTGATGATTCAAGCAACGACATCAGCATCGAAACATCGCCTTGGTGACGCAGACGTGGGTCATGCATCCCCATTCGGTCATCGTCTTTTACAGGATGAGCACGAAGCGATTGAATCCTTTGTCGAATTCTTGACCGCAGTTCAGATGCCGCCTTTCGAGTGAAGGTAATCGCGACGATTTCTTGTGGCAACAGTCCTTTCCATTCATTCAATGGAGTGCGATCTTTCTTTGCTGCGAGAACGTGGCCTGCACCATACTGTTCCAACCGAATTGGTGGCGGCAAAACATGCGTAGCTCGTTGCTCTGCTGAAAGAAGATGCTGAACATATCGTTCAGCCATAACGGTGGTTTTACCTGTTCCAGCACCAGCATCCAATGCGATGTGTTGATCGAGATTAAGACCCAGTCGCTGACTTCTGTTGAAGGAAATCACTTTGTTTCACCTCCAATGGATGCAGAAGAGCACGCACTTGCGAGTGAACAATACTTGCAGTGATCTCCTGGTGCAGGATGATTCCAGCCGAGTTCACTTGCATCCTGTGCCCGGATTGCGGCAGTAATTCTTGAACTCATCCACGCCCGGAAACTGTTACTCTCCGGTGTTGTTCCTTCAGTTGGTATACGGAAATGATTTCCAGAGTAAAACGTTCGAGTTCCGATGGTTCGGCTTTCCTCAAGAAAAGCAAAACTCGGATCGAGTTCAAGGAGATGTTCCGTATCATCGCCCACTTCTGAGATACCAACGCCAATGACGCGATCGCCTGGATGTGCTAATTCCCAAGCACGAGCATAGAGTGCTAATTGAATCTCCTTGAAGAGGCCCGCGACATGTCGAATGCCATCTTCACCAGGTTTTGGTCCTTCGATGGTTTTGAGGTCTCGAATGATGATGAAGCGCTTCGCAGGAGGTCCACTTCCATCAAAGAAAAGTGGCATCCCTTCTGCGCTCTCATCATAGAGCCCACGCTCGGTTAGTCGTTCAAGGAGCGATTCATCGAGAACAAGGTGATCAACGCGATCAATTCGCCCACGTAACTTGATGCATGAGGTTTCAAATTGATCATCAAACCCTTCGATTTCTACACTCAACTCCGTTCCATGTTGCAACGCCCATTCACTGGCAATTGGTGCTGCTGAGGTCAGGTTGAGATCTGCTAAAAGTAGACGTCCGAGTCGCCCTCCAATCGGAAGCGTTCCGTTGCCTTCAAGCCAATCGTTCCAATCTTCAGGCGAGCAGCCAATCAAATCATTGCAGCGATGAACGGAAACTGCATTTGTTCTCGATAACCAGGGAGCGATTTCAGACAAATGCCAGAGCAAACTTTCCCATATTTCTTGGTTTGATAGTGAAGTTCCTTGATGCATTGGCGTACCTTCGGCCAGTGGCGTCCCTCCTACTTCAATTCCAAGAAGTGTCATGAGATGTTCCTCAATGGCATGAACCAACGTTCCTTTTGTGAGTGGCGCAATGTCTTCAGAGGGCTCGGGAGTGTTGTCCGTGGCATCGAGTGTCTGTTCAGACCATGCTTGTCGGGGGCAAGTCAGCCAAGGTGTTAATCGGCTTGTTGACCATGTCTTTGATTCCGTTTCGATCGGTTGACTGGAAAGAATTTCGTTCAGGCTTGGTGAACCATACGTAGGCGGAGGAAGCGGACGAGGGTCGAGTGAAGGCCCCCTCGAATTGCCATTCTTCTTGTATCCGAGATGCGGATAGGATGCTGAGGTTCGACCACCACTCACCTCGGCTTGAGAGACCGTGGGTTCGATGACAAGGCCCGTTGTTGTGAGCAAGCTCTCCCGTATCTCCCATGGCAGAATGCTTCCATTTGCAAGTGGCTTGAATTTTGGTTGGCGACGATAGCGATCGAGATGCACATCGCGTTCAAATCGATTCGCTATGGTATTCGCTGACTGAATCGTTCCACTCGGAGTCCGCAACGCTTTCAATTCAAGACCAGTCTGTTGTTGCAGATCTCGTTGCATGTTCTCTGCTCGTTCAAGTTCCACTTCACCACCGTTCACAGATAATGAAGAAGTTCGATATGTCAGCCAATTTCCTGTTTCTCGAGTCACAATTGACCATCCAGCACCATCAGAAACTTCTTCCTGCAGGAACGCTGGAATGGCCGCAAGATTCCGTAAATCACCTTGCAGTTCAACGCCTGAAAGGTACTCGACAACCGGTGTCGAATTACCCGCAGATTCATCATGTTCGGTATCGAAGAGGATCACTTGTTGGCTTGAATTTAGCACAGATTTGAAGAGATGACGCGCCTGACGAACGGGTAAGTCTCCATCATTCAAGCCTAATTCGACTCGAACAGAATCGTCAATCCAAGGCACTCGCTCAGGCTTCATCGACCATGACTCAGCATCAATTCCAACGAAGAGAGTGAGGTCCGATGCTACCCCAAACGCTTGCTTTGGTGTACAGATATGTACATCGAAATGACGAACTCGATTCATAGGTAGTTTGGTTTGATCGGCTGCTAACCGACAAAAATCAATGAATGGAAGACTCGACTGATATTGGAGCAAACCATCAACGGATCGGACCCATGATTGCACGGCACCTACGGAGGCATCGTAATGCCGTGTACGTTCAAACAACGCCTCCCAGTCACATGCATGTAAAATTGTGCTGAGTACGTCTCGTGGCGTTTTACTTGGCTCGGGCAAGGGTAGAGAAATGTTTGATGACGCGCCAACGAATGGATTCGCAAGGAAGTTTTTCTCGGTTTCATCGAGTAACGCAGTCCATGATGTTGCAAGGCATTGCAACCACCACTGCGTCTCCTCAATCGCTCGCAATTCTTCCTCACGACGATAGGCTTCAACAGCATATGGTTTTGCAACAGCTAAAGAGCCAAGCCACCGTTGGAGCGCTCCTTTTCCGCCAAGAACGTGGAAACTGCGGCCGATGTTTTCAATCACGTCCAAGTGTGGCCTTGGCCGCCAATCCTTCTTTTCTGGATGGGTCAAATCGGAAAACAATTTGCCAATAATTGGGAACGCCTTTGACTGGGCGATATCGAACAGTTTAGCTGTTGACCATGCATCTTGGCCATTAGGAATTGACAGAAATCGAAGTATTGCTTGTATAGCAGAGGTACTTCCAACTGAATCTGCTTGAGTATCGCATGTAATTCCAATGCGCTGCAGACGGCGAATCCATTCCTTGTGGCGGCCCTTGTCGGCATCGATGAGAAGAATACGTCCTTGTTCATGCTTGTTGAAATGATTGATGACTGAAATTGCGGCATCTGGAATCTGCGAGGCTCGGTCGAAACTCAGTAAGTGAATTCCTTCTGTCGCGTAATCAGCGTTACCGGATGCTGGAGGCAGAACGGTATGACGTGGGACCCATTCTGGCAGTTGGTCATCGCGTTCCAAAAGCGGTAGTTCATCATCGATGTATGCTCCATGAAACCCGAGACGGAATGAGCCTGTGACACAAAGATGATGGATTGGGCTTCGCACTGATAAGGCCTTGAGAAACTGCTTCTCATCTTCATGAAAGTCAGGCGGATGGTTGAGAAGGAGGATACCACGAATTGCTCCAAGCGTGTAAGGCGTTGGAACATTCAAATCGGCGAGTGCTGAACAAATTCGGGCGATGACGTGGTGCTCATGCAGAAGATTTTCGTTTTCAAACGATGAAAGAATCCGATCTGCTTCAAATGCGCCGGGATCTTCTTCCCACGTCGAAAGGATACCATGTTTTGTTGCATACGCATGGAGAGAAAGCAAACGCTCTGATTTTGAAAGTGTCCATGGCCTGGTCACGTCGGGATGGAGGCGAGGAAAACGATGATCTTGCGCTGCAGAGGCAAACTTTTCGTGAACTTGTACAAGACCAGTCGATGTTCTTGGCACAAGAACAGGTAGTCGGAGATCGATCGTTAAGGACTTCAAGAGTCGTTGAAGCGTTGTGTGTCTGCTTGAATCAACAGAGCCCGCTTTCTCAAGAATGGCCTGGATAGACGAGGACCGAGTGACTTCATTCGGATAGATGACCAATAAATCGTCCCGTCCTGTTGCAATTTCATCCACAACCCAGGACGGGACGGTCGTATCGAAAGGGCATGACTCTACTGTGATGTTCTCAGCCATATCCTCCCCACCCATCTTCATGCGTGGCGACAGTATAAAACTGAACGTACAAAATTTTGTTATTTTTTGTAGGGTGTTGGCATTTTTCATCGATTCTGAGGTGGATGTCGGATAACGTCAACAAAAACATGAACACTTCATATTCTATAAGAAATGCAACATGATTCGAAGCATTTATTAAGGTCGCATGTCGTAGTAAGACAGCATGTGGCGCAAAATAACAGGGTACAACACCGCTGTCAATATTGACAGAAAACTCGGGGGGCAAAGTCCCCTCTATGGTGAGGAAACTGATTGGAGGCAATTCATGTATCCCAATAATGGAAGAAGAAGGTGAAATTATGTATAAGAAATGTGACGAATGTGGAAGTTATGACTTGAAAGCGGACAACATCCGAGGCGAGGTGGTTTGCAACGATTGTGGACTTGTCATCGAGGATCAAGCCTCGGCGGCCCAAAACGACAATGCAGGAACAATGTGGGGCGAAAATGCATCCAACACTCCGACCAAAGATGAAGCCAAGATTAAGACTGGCTCGAAGGGTAATGCGC